>DAOPYA010000042.1:0-36884 GCA_035352635.1 Candidatus Rifleibacterium sp. | reverse complement strand
CCATTACTAAAACACATTCCAGAGGGTTTTTCAATACCCCATATCTATTTCAGGGGAACCGCCATTATACGACTGCCCTGAGTGCAGCCCAGGCCGAAAAGGTCAAAGAGATCACCAACCCTGGCCCATTTTGCCAACACGGTAGGTGATTTGTAACTTCGGGCTTACACCCTCGAGAACCAGCCTTGGCAGCTTAACATTGGGTTCGACAAATTTGGTGCCGATAAACACGCTGATTGAACGCGCCATTTCGGTGTAGAATTTGAATTTGTCTTGATGAAAAGGCAACGAAACTGGTTCAATGATACCTGTTTTTGAAACTACGACCATTTTGAAACTCCAAAAAGAGCCATGTTTACCTTTTGCCCATTTCCCACTAAGTGCAATTCCGGCAACTTCGTCAAAAGAGAGCCTGAATTCCTCGCTGACACGGCTAAAACAGCGGCTCTCATGCCGTATCTCGTGATTTTTACGGTCAAAAAATACCCTATCGGTAAAATAATACTGCGCGATTGCCGTCAGAACAATCGCCAGCGCCAGAAAGAAGATGCCCAGTGGCACCCCGTATGTTTTCATAATGCTATCGTCAAAAATCGACATCATCAGGCAATAACCAGCAGGAAGCAGCAGCCACAAAGGCAAGGTACTCAGAGATGACCGGTTTGCGCCAAAGTCAATCACCAGTTTGTCATTAACCGTATCCTGACCAAATTTTATCTCGGGGTAAATCTGCATAACGCTCTCTCCTGCATGCAAACACTTTTTCGCCGTCAAAAAATCTTAACGATAAGCATTTTATCACACTGCCATCTCTTCTCTGTTAGCAACATCCCCCGCAAGGCCAAATAAACCCAAACTAAAGTCGACGCCAACAGCATACAACCTTTCCGCGATTTTAAAATTACTAAATCTGCAAAAAAGTTTTCCCTTTTCTGGTTTTCATTTGATTTATCTGTAGAAGCAGCACACAAAATTCTCTGCTTCTGAATTTAAAATCAGGGAGCAGCCCGTGAAAACTTATTCTATGCTCAACGACCTCGCATTTCAGTGGATCTTCAACCAGCCGGGGCACGAAAAAATCCTTCGCAGCCTTCTGAATGCGCTTTTGCATCTTGAGGGCGCCGACCGCATCGCCGAGATTCATTATCTCAACCCGTTTAACCCGGCACGCTTCATCGACAGCAAGAAAAGCGTCGTCGATATCAAGGTAAGAGACGAAAAGAACAACTGGTATGAAGTCGAGGCGCAGGTCTGGCAGCGCAAAGGTTACATTCAGCGCACCGCCTTTTATGTGGCGGGCCTGTATGCTGCCCAGGCAAAAAAGGGCGAAGAATTCAGTGAACTGACGCCGGCTATCAGCATTTCGATTCTTGACTTCAACCTTTTTAAAGAATCAAACCGGGTTCAGGAAATCTTCGACTTCCGCAACACAGACAATTCTCTGACCTTGCCGACAACAATGTCTCTTCACTACATCGATCTGACCAGATTCAACCGGAAAAAGCCGCACGAACTGCAGAGCCCGTTCGAAAAGTGGCTGCATTTGATGAAGTTTTCCAAGGCCTATGCTAGAATGAAGGTAGATCTTACCAAAGTATTTCCTGACGAAGAGGAGATGGCCATGGCGCTTTCTGAACACACAAAACTGCACGCTGACGAAGCCATGCGCATCCGCATGGAAGACCGCGAACGCGCCAGAATCGACGAAATTCTTCTGCGCAACGCTTACTTAAAAGAAGGCCGCGCTGAAGGCAAGGCGGAAGGCAAGGCGGAAGGCAAGATCGAAGGCAAGATCGAAGGCAAGATCGAAGGCAAAATAGAGGGCAAGGATGAAAAAGCCAGAGAAATTGCCAGGGCTCTTAAAAGCGAAGGCATGAGTGATGAGTTCATAATGAAAACTACCGGCCTCTCCACCGAAGAGCTCAAAAATTGTCTTAAAGCACGCTGACCCAGAATTTTCGCCCAGGCTACAATTGAGGGCCAGTCTGTAAGGTCGCGATTTGCGTGCCTTTGCCCTAAAAGCAAAAACGCGCCCAAAGGGATTCGAACCCCTGGCCTTCTGCTCCGGAGGCAGACGCTCTATCCAACTGAGCTATGGGCGCAACGACTAGAGACTAGCATATCAGGCGCTATGAATTCAAGATAAATCGGTGGGCATTGTGGAAACAAGGACTTTAACTGGTGATTTTTCACCAGCTTACCATCCGGTGGCTTCAGGCTTGGTATTGCCATCGAGAAAATTGCAGATCTTGACGCCAATCTTACGGTTCTTTTCGGCAAGTTCGCGCACCGTTTTACCGTCGTCGAGGCGTGCCGAAAGATCGGCGCCGGCATCGACGAGCATCATAAAGATTTCTTCTTTTGGGCAGGAATAAGCCGCCTGCAGAATTGGCGTCAGACCATTGATGCCTCTGGCGTTAACGTCAGAACCGCGCTTGATAAGCAGTCTGGTAATTTCGACGTTGCTGTTTTGTGAAACGGCAGCCATCAAGGGGCTTAGCCCGGCGGCAGAAATGCCGAGCGAAGCACTGGCATTCAGCAGTTCTTCAATGACTTCAACGGAAGGATTGAAAAAAGCGGCCATCATCAATGGTGTATGTCCGTTGTCAAAAGCCATGTCAACGTCATAACCTGCCTTCAGGCCACCTCTGACCTCTGCAAGAGTCGCTGTTTTCCAGAAAACCAGCGTATTCCATTGTTCGCGGGTCGGTGCAGAACCGGTGCCACAACCACACAGGGTGACAATAACTACTAAAACCAGCAAATTTCTGGCCTTGATCAAGGTTGAGCCCATGGTTATTTTTTCCCTCGTGGTGTTTGACAGAATTAAACAATAACTGAACGCCGTTGTCAAACTTACGCGACTCCGGCCCTCCTGGATGCGCAACACGACTCCCGGCCATCCTGGCCTTCGCGTGTGTAGCGCCCTCCTGGATGCGCAACACGACTCCCGGCCATCCTGGCCTTCGCGTGTGTAGCGCCCTCCTGGCGCTAAAACAAAAAATCCGGGAACTGGTCCCGGACTGAAAAATAAGGAGGCAAACAAATCCATGAACCCCTTCGGGCAAAGTTGATGTTTTGTTAACAAAAAATTTTTCAACGCAAAAGCGCAAAGACAGACAAAAACAAACAGATTAAATTGCCACTGCACTAAGGCAGACAGTTATAACCAAACTTTTTATTAAAAAAACTTTTTAGCTCAGCAAACCACTTTGGCGGGTCATGTTTGACTGATTGCCGTACAATCCTTATAATTGTTGAATAATCTCAACCGGGCAAAGGAAAACAAGATGCACAGATCAATGACCAGATCAGTAAATTTCCTGATGTTAGTTTTATTTTTTACCGGCGCCGTTCTCAGCCCGGTCGCCGCAAAACCTTTCGCTGTTCATTACGCACTGAAGGGTATTGTTGATCTGCAAAAAGGGGTTCCTTATCTGCATACTGCGGATGGCAGGGTTTTTCAGCTACTGATGAAGGCTGATGCTGCCAAAAGCCTTGATGGCAAAGCAGTTGGCGTCAATGGCAAGGTTGGCAAATCAGATGACGTCGAGCAGGTTAAGGTTAAAAAGATAGCGATACTGCCAGACCAGAACATTGAAATTCCGGTAGTCGAACATGAATCTTATCAGAGACCGGCAAAAATACTGCAGAACCTCGCCGGAACAGTAACCGTCGAAAATATCAGATGGGACATCAGGCAGAACGAAAAGAGCGAGAAAAAGACAGCCATTCACACCTGGGAAACCGCAACCATCGACCCCGACAAAGTTAAAAGCGCCTATCTTCTCGTCAAACCCTTTGCCCCGAAGTTCATCGCAGCCCACACCCTGATGGCGTTTTCGTTTGCAGACGGTGGCGTGGTTGCAAAAACCGGCAAAAAATCAAATAACCTGGTTCTCAGCATTGAAGCATATAAAAAGGTCGGTCAAAGTTATGGCCTTGTTAAAACCATGAAAAAAGAATTCGACATTGTCTGGATTCTGACCAACCTCAAGAATTATGCCGAACTGAATGTTAACTACAACGAAAGTTCTGACACCGAAATCATGGTCTACCGCCTGAAACTTGATAAACAACAGATCAAGGCCCTTCTAGCCGAAACCATCAAACAGACCTGCGTTAACCGCCAGGGTGAGTATTACCACACCATTCGCAATAACTGCACCAACAACCTGGTAATCTTGCTCAACAGTGTTCTTTCTGAAGAAAACCAGGTTAAACTCTGGAGAATCCCCGGCATCATTTATAATCACAAGGCAACCATGCCCTTCTCGGTGTTAAAAGCCCTCAAAAAAATCGGTTTGATCGGCGAACCCATGCGAACTATCAGCAAAACCAATTTCGTCACAGACCTGTAATCTCTTTCTGTTCAATAGTTTCAACGCCTGGTTAATACCGGGCGTTGATTTTTTAGTTTTATGGCTTACCAGAAGCAGGTTAATTTCTGCAGTTATCAACAGCAAAATTTTCTGCTATCATTGATTATCACAGTTGAGAGGTACCTGAATGAACAAGAAAGCCCTGCTGCTTGCTGCGGCGCTCGCGAGTTCACCAACAATAAATGCGCAGACCATCCCTTCACCTGAGCCTGAGCCGGCAAAAGATGAAAATTGCGTTGCCAGCGCAACCAACGACCGGGCATTAGCCCGCCAGAAACTGATCGACGCGCTTAAGAGCATGAAAAATAATCCTGAAGAAATCGAATTTCATTCGGCCATGTGCTACAAAATGGCTCTGCCTCCAAATACTTTTGATTATTCATGCCCTGGTTGTGGCGCTGTAACCACTCATCAATACTACAGTGCGGCGGGGAAAATGTCGCGTCAGATTGCCAGTGTGCGTCGTTCCCTGCCTAATCTGCCCGTAGAAATAAGCGTGAATGAAACTTCGCTTTGTCAGCATTGCAGCAAAGGCAGTGAACCTGCCCTCGTTTTCACCAGCAAGTGTGGGAAATGCCAAGCCATTTTTTCCTGGAAAACAGCTGATGATAAAGACTTGAAGAAGCTCGACTGGCTTTTTCTCGATTACCAGTCTAAATCAATAAATCTGGGCCCAGGAAAAGGCAGCAAAAAAGACCCTGAACAGGTCAAAGAGATGGTCAGGTTTGTGGCAGGCTGCACATTCTGCCCTGCATGCGTAAAAGATTTACAGCTCGATTACCCCGAATAGCTGTGCACAAAGCTTTTCCTGACCTGACTGTGCCAAAAACTGCGGTGCTCGAACTTACCAGTCACTGCAATCACCGATGCATCTTCTGCTCAACCCCCTGGGACACCGACTCCCCGGCCCGGTGCGAATTCACTTGCCCAGCCGAAATGAGCACTGCCGACTGGCAGAAATGCATCGATTTTATGCTCGAAAAAAACGTCTATGGCTTCGCTTTTACCGGCGGTGAGCCGTTTTTGCGCCCAGATATTTTTGAACTGGCAGATTATGTAAAAAACCGCACAGCCCGACACCCTGAATTCGCAGCAGACGGCCGACAGTCAGGGTATTGCGAAAAACCTCTCGAACTGACGATAATAAGCAACGGTCAGCTCATTACCGCCAACCACGTCGCCCGACTGAAAGGCAAGGTAGACGCTGTAGTAATAAGCCTGCCCGGGCTTAAATCATACCCTGAACTTACCGGTGGGGGCGACCCGGCCGGGGCGCTGAGGGCAATTACACTGCTTTCACAACATAAGATTCCAGTCGTGGTGAGTATATGTGTCACCACAAAAAACCTGCCCGAACTATTCGAAAATATCTCAGCAGGTTTCCTGGCTGGGGCTGATCAACTGCTGCTGAACAGGTTTCTGCCCGGTGGCCGCGGCACCGTTCATCGCGAATTATGCCTCTCGGCAGAGCAGATCAAAGAAATGCTGAAAACCGCCGACGAAGTGTGCACTGCCGCCAACCGTTATGGCTCGGTTGGCACCGAACTGCCGCTTTGTCTTTGCAATGAAAATTTCAAGATGCTTACAGTCGGCACCCAATGCGCGGGTGGTGTTGAGTTTTTTGCCGTTGCCCCCGACGGCAGTGTCAGGCCATGCAATCATTCGCCGGCGAATCTTGGTCACTATCGCAATCTCAACCAGGCGATCGCCTCAGAATACTGGCAAACCTTCAAGACCCGCGACTATCTTCCAGAAATGTGCAAAGCATGCCAGCATATACTCAAATGCGATGGCGGCTGTCGCGAAGCCGCTCACATTACCGGCGGGCAACTGAATTCACCAGACCCGGTCTTTGCCCGCGATTAAACTAATCGAAACAACGCTGTGAGCCATGCTTAAAATTGCTGTCAAAAAGGGCAGCCTGGGCTTTGGCTAAAAAAAAGAATCCGGGAACTCGTCCCGGACTGAAAAATAAGGAGGCAAACAAATCCATAAACCCTTTCGAACAAAGATGATGTTTTGTTTACCATTATTTTTCAGCTGTTGATGGGCGTCAACAAACATCAGCAAACAAACCGCCATACCGTTAATCTTCTGTACGTACCAACGGATATAAAATATTTTTTAACTGATCGAACTATCTGCCAACCGCGATTCTGATTTCGGCAAGGCGGTCAACGAACCAGCGATCATGCGAAACTAAAATCAGGGTGACCAAAAATCTTCAAGAGGCTCTTCGAGTGCCTCACGCGCCGCAATTTCGAGATGGTTGATCGGTTCGTCGAGCAGCAGAAACACATGTATCAGCTTCATATTTTGCAATGCTTGAAGAATTCATGGGCAACAGGCGTGGTGGTATAAAAAACCTCAGAACCTGTCGTTGGCTGGGTTTGCCACAAATTGCCCGAGAATTGCTTTTGCAAAGGGTCTTTATCGGGTATATAATCTGATGATCAGGCAGTTTAAATATCTTGGGCAGAGGTTTCTTAATGATCATCAGGCGTTTTTTTATTATTATTTCGCTTTCTATTGTCGCGATTTTATGTGGCTGTTCCCTTTTCGATCTGCAAGAAAACGCCGACACTATTGTTAACAATTCTGCCAAAAACGGCTCTGCGAACGTAGCTTTCAATATCGTTATTCCGGGCCGGGCCACTCTATCGCCCACGGTGCGGGCGGCTGCCAGCGGCGCCCGGGTAAATTTCCGCATTACTCTGCTGCAACCCGGCGACACAAAGAACCCGACGATCACCTTTCTTAAAACCGCCGACGTTCAAGCCGATGGTTCGGCCGCCACCAGCTTCAGTGGCCTGCCAGAAGGTGCAGCCATCGGTGAAATTTCAATTGACGGCGGCAATATCGGCGGCAAATCTCAGTTTCACGGTGCCTCTGATCTATTCCCCGGCAACAACACTATGACCGTAAGCCCAAAAGGCTCGCTGCATGAGTCAGACATTCTCGCCAACGCCATGCTGGCCATCGCAGCCGACCCTGAACTGATCAAGATTGCTAAACCCAACCTGGTTACCAACGCTGCCAATGCTGCGGCAACTCTGCTTGCCAACCCGGGCGAAAATGTTTACACAAAGGTTCTTGAGAGCATTACCAAAAGTTCGCTGACCTTCGATTCGACAAAATACACGCAAATAGTAATTTCGACGCCTGATGGCACCATCAGAGGCCAGGGCCTGACTTCCTGGTTCAAAAATTCTGAGCAGTTCTGGCAGGGAACCCAGCTTTCCGGGTCTGGCATGCTGCCAGTGAGCGTTTTGCGTCAGGGCACCGGCGATTATGCCATTGCTTTCTGGCAAAACCAGACGAAAAGCAGCATGGCCTTCAGCAAATTTTCTCCCACCGGCGGCACCATGCTTAACTACCTGCACACCACCGGCACCAATGGCTTTATTCCCCAGGGAAGCCAGATTCTGCCAGGAGACGGTTCAATCGTTATCGCAGGCGCTTTCGCCGGAAAACCTGCGTTAGTGCGCTGGAACGGCAAAGAAAACACTGACCTCTCATCTGGCATCACTGCCAACGGCCTGACCTGGAACAGCGTTTTTGATATTGCTTCGATCGATATCGCTTCGGCCGCCATTTCTTACCTTGAATACGACAAAAGCGGCACCGGCAAGATTCTCTGCGCGATTAAAGACCCCTCAGCCGGTAACCGCATGTTTCTTGTTGATGTTAATACCGGTGTTGCCACCGAACAGCAGCAGAACAACAACTTCGGGTTGTGGGCACAGGTCGGAAGCGGTTCCATAGCCCTGGGCTGGGACGGCCTCGACGCCGCGGCAAGCTACAAAGTCTATTATGCCACCGGCACGGTGCTCGCCACCCAGACAGCGCCCCTGGTTTCCACTTCAGAAAAATTTCTGCTGTTCGAAAATTTTGTTAACAACCAGATCTATTCATTTCAGGTCGCTGCCATAGCCTCTGAAGGGCACACATTAGCCTGGTCAACTGTGATCGAGGCCACCCCGGTCGGTGCCGCCAACCCAATCATCTACTCAAACTGGAAGCTCGCCACCAACACCTTTGAGATTGGCTCGGCAGCCCTGGCAAAGGTTAAAATTCTTTCTTACGACGAAAACAGCAAAATGCTGCAGCTCGAAATAACCGAAACCATTGCCCTTGGCCTGAACTCAATAATAACCGGCATTTATAATGACAAGCCGCTATCCGTTAAAATTGCCGGGGTATTCATGCCAATCAGCGGCACCACTCCACCGTCTGGGCCGCCCACTGGCCCTCCTACCGGCCCGACCAAACCCGGCACTCTCGCCCCGGGCACCTATCAGGTTCCGACTTCCGGAGCCTCAATGGAAGAAATTTTTGAAACATGCAAATACGTCTTCAAGGGGAAAATGTCGCAGCTGCCAGCAATGTCAGAGCGGCTGCTCAGCCCGGCCGACCCTATGTATCAGTCTAAAATCATGTATCTGCGCCGGGGTGGCATACGCCAGTCGCTTAGAGCCGGCCTGACCCGGCCAATCAGTGCTGATCCGTCAATGGGTGACCTTTCGCTTGAAGTCGATAATTTCGACCTCGATCCCGATGTGGTCGTCGACTTTTCGACCAGCTGGGGCAGTATTTCCCAGTTTGAAATGCGCATCGATGGCTACGCGGCCTGCGACGTCTATCTGAAGCTTATTGCATCAAAAGCTGTCGAACTGCCAGCGCTTGAAGGCACCCTGCTGCCCCACAGCGAAATTCCATTCTTCGTTGGGCCGGTGCCGGGCACCTGGGGGCGTGAAATAACCGCTTCCTGGAAAATGAGCCTGAAAGCCGAGGCCGAACTTAAAGCCGGCACCAAAATGCGCGTCGATTTCAGATCTGGCATAAATTATTTCAGTGAAAGCGGCTGGAATGGGCAGCTACTATGGCGCGTCAAAAATACCCCGATCTTTGAGGCCAAACTTCAGGGCACCTTTACCAATGAAGCCGCAATCGAAATGAAAAACTCGCTCAAAGTCGGCGGCCTGGCCGGCCCAGAACTGACTCTCAAGCCATACATCAAATCTGAAGCAACCCTCTCAACCGACAAACCCTGTCAGCTTGACGCCGCCCTCTCGATGGGCATGCAGGGCGAACTCAAAGCCATTGTGCAGGCCTGGAGCTACAACATCGGCGAATGGGGCAGCACTTTTGAACCATTCGGCCCTCTGGTAATCGCTTCACGAACTTTTTCGGCCAACGCCACCCCAACCCTTAAAATATCCGGACCCGACGTTCTCACCAATGAACTGCTCCTTCGCTGGCCCACCAATTGGGAGGCTTTCGCGGGCTATTCCTCCTATGTTTGCACCAGCACAGGAACAGACAGTTTCGTTCTCTCTATGAATGACTCAAAAGGTTTAAATCAGGGCATCAGCAAAGTAGAAGTCTCGGTTGATGGTAACCCAGCCTTTCTGTCATTCACTCTGGCTTCGCATACTACTGAAACCGGCCAGAGTGCCACTCCATACCCGCTGCAGGCGACTCTGACCATGAAACTGCCTCTGGCAATGAACGCTAACATGGAAACTCTCGATGCACCTATCAGATACGATTATTTGAAATGGTTCACCCCATTCAGACTTGATATCGGTTCGCATGACTTCATGTTCAAGGTCTATGACAGATGCGGTGATTTTTCGATAGCCACTATTGCCGTCGAAGTTATTGGCAATGACAAGGTTTTAAAACAGAGCATAGCCGATGGTGTGGGCACTCTGACAATGGAATTGGGGATCAGCGGTTACCAGAGCGGTGAGTTTCCACCCCGTGAGCGAAAAATTCCGCCGACCCCGCAAGCCTTCGATATCTACCCTTTCAAAGCCGGAGTGGCTCTTCTTAAGCATTCGTCAGGTGAAATTTATGACTGGACTTGCGAGGGCAGTTTTTCGGCTGACACGCGATCAGGCATCTGGAAATACCAGGGTACAAACAATAAAACCCGCGAAGTCGAATTTGACAGTTCGGGCAATGTTCTAAATGCGGCTTATAATGTGGTCTTTAAGTGCAATCCATCCGAAGAAGGTGGGGATTTCCGGCTGAAAATAGTTGATACTCATCAGGCCTATCAGGATTTAGAGTTCGGTGAAGTGGTTACCGGTGCTTTTACTTTTAAATCAATCAGTGGCTTCTACTCGCAGAAAAAACGCACTGGTAAATGGAAAGATATAGATTCAGGAATTACCGAGTGTTCCTATTTGAACGATCTGCCCGATGGGGCGTATTCCTTTAGATCAACCGTGCTGTATTGCAATGGGCAATATTCTGGTGGCGTTCCGGTTGAACCACCATGGCAGTTTTATTCATTAGACGGCCAGAAGCGCTATGTTGACCTGGAGAAAACAATACCAAAAACTTTCAACCCACCAGACGACCCCTATGAATTTGACGATTACAAGGTTGGAGACTTCGTCAATTTTTGGGATTTTGTTAATTGATTGAGACTAACTGATTGAACTGCTTGATAACCAGACAGAAACCAAGTAATTTTGCGTTACATTGAGTTGTTTTGTCCAGGCATTCCAGGTTTGCGAAGAAAGGGCATGATCACCTGCTTTTAACTCGCGAAACTTGTGCCAATTGGCTCTAAAATACTTCACGCGGCCTCTGATTTTTCAGAGAGCCGCGTGAAGTATTTTTATCGAGCTTGCGCTGATCGTCAGCTGTCGAGCAGGCGTTCCTGAACTTTTTTGGCGGCGCTGCCGAGGGCGTCTTTCGCGTTTTTCTGGCCAGAGAGAACCGCTTCGATTTCGGGGTTCACCAGGTCTTCGAGCAGACCGAAGTCTTTAACGACCGGGTTCGAGCCGGCGTGTTTCATCTGTTCCATGAAGGTCATCAGGTGTTTGTCTTCGAACTTCACGAGATCGTAGGCGCCCAGATTGATTGGCAACTGATTCAGCGCTGTGCACCAGCGAACCTGATTCTCGGCGTTGGTGAAGAAGGTCAGAAACCTGTAGCAGGCTTCGACATGTTTTGAGCCTTTGAAAATCACCACGTCTGTGCCGCCAACATTGGTCGAAGTGCCGGCACTGCCACCAGGAATAAGGCCAACACCGAAATCAATATTGGTATTTTTGAATTTAGAGAGGTTCCAGGGGCCCATGAGAATCATGGCGTATTTGCCATTAACAAAGCCCTGTTCGGGGCTGATAGCACCCGGGCGCCAGGCACCCGCTTCAACCTTGTGGGTAATAAACAGACTGGCCATCATTTCAACCGCCTGCACCGCTGCTTCAGAATCAAGCAGACATTTTGTGCCATCTTCAGAAATGATTCTGGCTCCGTAGGTGTTAAAAAACACCAGGTTCCACCACAGGGTATTCATCATGGCAAAGGCGTATTGACCCTTTGACTCATTAGTGAGCTTCTTGCCGACTTCGATAAATTCTTCCCAGGTTTTCGGCAATACGGTGGCAAACTCTTGCGCGACGGCTTCATCAGTTTCGCTGGCGATTTCCGGCTTTAACGGCAGCAGGCCGGCTTCCCTGAACATCTGGCGATTATAGAACATGGCTACACAGTTGCTCTGGTCGGGCAGACCATAGTATTTGCCGCCAATGTTGCACGAACCGATTGCGGCTGGCAGATACTGCGCCCTGATGGTTTCGAAACCCTGGGTGCCTAGATCAACAACCGCATTTTTGCGGGCCAGTTCACAGACAAACGACCAGTCAACACGGGCCATGTCAGGGCCCTGGCCAACGGTAAGGGCAGTGCGCAGTTTTGGTTTGTGGCCATCGAAGGGAATGCGAACCGGGCGAACCGTGAATTTCGGGTTCGCGGTTTCCCATTTTTTGATGATTTCGCGCAGAATCACTTCTTCAGGGTCGTTATAAGTATGCCAGAAGGTAAGAATCGTTCTGCCATCGGGGCTGGTGGCTATTGAGTCATCCCAGCCGACGAAAACCAGGGCGAAGTATGCAATTACAGCAATGATTATCAGGGTTCTTTCTTTCATGGTGCCTGCTCCTACTCTTTTACCGCGCCCTGGGTCATGCCTTCAATGAAATACCGTTGTGCAAACAGAAACAGCACGGCAATCGGCACGATCGAGAAGCATGAAGCAGACATTATCAGACCAAGTTCGGAAGTATACTGACCCCTGAACAGCGCCAGGCCAACCGGCAGGGTTATGCTGAGCGGGTTTTCAAAGTTGGTAACGATCAGTTGCCACAGAAAATTCGACCAGTGAAACAAGAAAGTCAGCAGGAAAAGGGTCAGAATGATCGGGAACGCCAGCGGCACAATTACAACCCTGAAAACCTGCCACTCAGAAGCGCCATCAATCTGTGCAGCTTCAATAAGTGAATCAGGAATAGTATCCATAAACTGTTTCAGCATAAAAATGCCAAATACCGAGGCCAGATGGGGCAGAAACATTGCCCACTTGGTTCCGAACATGCCCATTTTGCAGACCATGAAGAACTGCGGCACCATAAACATCATGCCCGGAATCATCATGGTTGCGAGGAGCAGCATGAACATCTGCTGTTTATAAGGCAGTTCTTTTTTTGAGAATACATAGGCGCCCATCGATGCAAACAGGGTGACAAGAAACGCGGCGGTGGTGGCCACCAGCAGGCTGTTTAGAAAGTAGGTGCCGAAATTCTTTTTATTCTCGATCGGGTCTAGCTGGCCCGCCAGGACCGAAGCGGCATCGACCTTGAGAACTTTTCTGAAGTTATCGAGAGTCGGTTCGGCAGGCACGATATCAAATGGGTTAGTTTTGCTGATCACCAGTTCCTGGCCTGAGGGTTTGAACGAGGTGCAGAGCATCCAGAAAAATGGAAACAGCACGACCACGACACCCATTACCAGTGCTTCATAAAGAAACATACGTCTGAGAAAGGCGCCACGCTGTTCGTAATGTGTTTTAAGAAATCTCTGCACCACGCAGATAGTCAGCACAATGGTCACAATGATGGCCATGCCGCTGTGAACCGGCGTAAGCTTTTTCATAAGAATACCGGCATCGGTGGCGGCATTGGCACCCTCACCGGTTGAGAAGGCTGAAACCGCCATGGCGCCGAACTTGAACAACTGCCCCGAAATAACAAAAGACATCGAAATCATGACCGCGAGCAGCACTATGAAAACGAAAACCCGGCCTGGACTGATTTCCTTGCTCATTTTTTCGCCTCCATGTGGTCGTTGCGGGCTGCAAAACGCTGCTGCAGCCAGGTTATGCCAAGTGTGATGATCAGCAGCATATAAGAAATCGCGGCAGCGTAACCATAATTGCCTGAATCAAACTGTTTAAACAGATAATAACCAGCTACAGAGGTCGAACCGACGGTTTCGCCACCCATAACCACCTGCGGGCCACCCGAAGTCATGGCATAGATCTCGGTAAAAGCGTTCAATGAACCGATTACCCCGGTAATTACCATGAAAATTATGATCGGCTGCAGCAGTGGCACGGTGATTTTTGTGAATTTCTGCCATTCGGTGGCCCCATCGATATCAGCGGCTTCATAGACTGCTTCGGGTATATTCTGAAGGGCGGCGAGAAACAGAACCATGCCAAACCCGGCACCCTTGAGCACCATGGCGATGACTACCGCGAGCAATGCGGTCATCGGGCTGCCAAGCAACCCGGTTGTGTTAAAAAAGTTGTTTTCACCCAGCAGCCAGGTGGTGATCTGGGCGAGAGCGCCAAATTTAGGCGCGTAGATAAGGGTCCAGATGACGCCGACTACCAGCATGTCGAGCACGTTGGGCAAGAAAAAAGCGCTGCGAAAAAAGCTTTTTCCGAATAATTTGTTATCAAGGAGCAGGGCCAGAGCCAGCGATGCGCAGATACCAAGCGGAATGCTTAATACACCATAAAAAGCAGTGATACCAAGAGACCACCAGAACTGAAAATCAGTCATGATGCGTTTGTAATTGGCAAGGCCGACAAATTCAAGGCTGGTGAGGCTGTAATCGGTCGGTGAACCAAAAAAACTCAGGTAAAACGAATAAAAAATTGGAAAGATGAGAAAGATTCCGAATAGCAGCATGAAGGGTGAGAGAAACCCTGCCGCGACGGTTGTATCTTGTGAAGTCTTGATAGCCAAAATTCAGCCCTCCCTCTTGGTCGGTTAAAGCGATTTTATCACAGTTCTTTGAGAATCCTTATCAAAAAGTCATGGCACATTCATTTAATTCATGGCGACTCAGTTACAAAGCAATGCAAACCAAGCACATTCAGCTGCCCAGCCTTTTCTTCGGCTTCAGATTCGCTGTTGAACGGCCCGACCAGCACCCGGTGAATCTCATACTGCTCATCAGGAACGGCGAGGGTCGGTGAGAAACCATCAGCAGTCAACTGGTTAAAAACCTCTCGGGCCGAAGCTTCGTCAGCAAAGGCGCCAAGTTGCACATAAAACTTGTCAGGAACAGTCGGTTGCAAAGGCTGAACGGGCGCCTGGTCGCTCGGGGCAACCAGGGGCGCTTCGACAGGCCGGCTTACTTCAGTGACCGGCTGAGGAGCTACTGGTGGTGGCGCTTTCTGGCCATTGATATCAAGCAATACCCAGACACCGGCCCCCAGCAGAGCCAGAATCAGAACATATAACAACCACTCTTTGAGGCCATCACCGGCGCTGGCAGGCGGGCCCCAGTCAAACTGACGCTGATTTGCTTCTGACACTCTGGTAATTATCCTTTCGCGGCCGGCAGAACTCTGGGGTTACTGAGAAACGGCAGGGGCAAGCCACAATCACAGACGGCATTGCGGCAGAGAACCGTTGTTTCATAATTATTACGTCTGACCCAGACCGTTTTGCAGTCTGGGCAGCTGGTATCCTGCTGCCCAGGCAGATTGCCGGGGTAAACGTATTTAAGACGCGCCCGGGCCATTTCGACAAAAGTATTGATGGTCGCCGGCGTGGTTGGCGGCGCATTCTCGTGATAACGTGGGAAATACCTGGAAATATGCAACGGCAGAAGATCGGAAATGCCGGCAACCCATTCGACGAGCGCCGCAAATTCTTCTGGCCGATCATTGAGACCGGTCACCACCAGATGGGTTAATTCAACATGCACACCCGCTTCGACCGCGGTTCTGATATTCTGCTGCACAGTATCGAGCCGGCCGCCACAGATTTTTTCATAAAAATCGCGGTTGAAAGCCTTGAGATCAATATTCATCGCATCGGTCACCCGACACAAATCAAGCCATGGTTGCGGATTCAGATAACCGTTGGTAACCATGATGGTCATCAGACCAAGCTTGCGCAGCAGCGGGGCGCAATCAAGAATATATTCATACCAGATGCCAGGTTCATTGTAAGTGAAGGCAACCCCGATGTTCCCCGCAATGCTGCGTGCCTCGGCCACCAGTTGCTCGGGCAAAACTTCGGCGGTCGGCTGGCGCTGCTGAGAAATATCGGCATTCTGGCAGAAGCGGCAATGCAGGTTGCAACCATAAGAACCGACCGAATAAACCGGGTTGCCCGGGCTGACATGATAAAGCGGCTTTTTTTCGATCGGATCGACGCTGGCCGAAACCAGTCGCGCATAAGTATGAGCCTGAAGTTGATGGTTGACGACTCCACGGCTCAAACAATCGCCGCAATCGCCCTCAGCAATCAGACAATGATTCGGGCACAGCAGACACTCAATATTATCGCCATGCCTTTTATAATAAGCCGCTTCATGCATGTTCTAAAAAATACCAGTTATGGCAGATTTTCTCAACAATTCCCTGACTCAGCAGGGCAAACGCTTACTTAACTCACTCTAGATGCAAGTTTCGGCAGGTCAGGCGATTGCATAAGCGACGCTTGTCGAGCACCCCATAGTTCCCTGCAAACGATGCCGCTAAGACCGGACGTTTTGCCTGGAGGGCAAAACGCGGGCGATTGCCGCAGGATGCGGCTTAGAACCGGGGTTCGTCGGGGGTTGAATTGACTTTGTAATCGACCGTAATGCTGAAAGAATCAATCTGTTTGATCTTGAACAGGGCATAATGACGAGTTCCCGGAAAATAGGCGCTGAATACATCGCCAATCTGCAGGGTCCGGCCGGGTTTGAGATCGTTCAGCGCAGCAGCCGTATCGGCAAAATAGACTCCGGTGCTTATTTTGGGGGCGCTGGAAAGGTTTTCTAGAGGGGACTGCCCATCTATTACCGCAACCAGCATCTGGTTGCCGCTGTAACAACCAATTCCTCTGGCGGTGCTGATATAGGTCAGATTATTATCAGCCGGCACCCCATCTTTGAGAAAATCAGTGGCGGCCACAGCACCTTCAACCGAGGCGGCATTCTGCAGTTGCAGGGTTCTGGTTCCTGTGCTGATGGCCGTGGTTCCGGTTGAGATAAAAGCGTATTCAGCCACAACCCCGCTGAAATTGCCATTTATATCGATATCAATGCGCCGCACCAGAACCTTAACATACTGGTCAGCAAGTGCCGAGCGCTTCAAAAACAGGCCGACAATAAAATCTTTGTCGCTGCGATCAAAAGTATTACCTTCGCTGATTCTTGACTGGGCAAAATCGTCGAGAACCGCGTTGTCTGAATAAGAACTGAGGTTGGCAGCCTCAATGAACAAGGAAGTCGCGGTAGCAAGTGTTGTCAAAAGTTTGATGCGCGTTCCGCCCGGTGGTTGAACAATCTGCAGATCGACATGGCCATCGCCGTCGAGGTCGTTTTCTTTCTGAAGATAAGCAAGTCTGGCATCGCTGTTCAGGTCACCCAGGGCTTCAACATAGCCCTGGTATTTTTTTACCGCGGTGTCAATGGTGCCGGCCAGCACCAGGTTATTGCCGAGCTCAGTGGCGGTTTTTCGGGCAGCGTTCAGCAAATCGGTTTTCAGGCTGTTAACCACCGACGGGTAACTGGCAAGCATCTGTTCCTGAGTTTTCTTGAGAGCTTCAGCAAGTAATGCCGCTGCTGTGGTTTCGGTATTAATCGCAAAATTTTCGCGGTTCGCTTCAAGAATATTGCTTTTGAGTACAATTTTGCCGGCAAAAACCTGAATCTTGTAATTTCTCTGGGCATTCTGCGGCACATTGTAGATGCGCAGTGGCCAACCACTTCCGGTTGCCGACGAGTCGACGGTGCAACTGGCGGCCGGAAACCCGTTTACCCAGACAACTGCATCTTTAAAAGCATTACGAACCGGAGTATCGTTATTAGTGACCAGTGAGGCAAGTAATGATGAATCAATCTGGTCTGGCGGGGTCAGAGTGCCCTTGAGAGTTACAAAACTTGGCGGGGCCACCGGGGAATCGCCATCAGAATCGCTTCCGAAGCACCCGGGCAACAACAGCAAACATGCCAGAGCCATAAAAGAAAACAGTTTTTTCATTATAAAACCTCGCATCTCGATTTTCTAGCTGCACTGTACCAGAAAAGCAGAGCAAAGTACAACCGCCAGAGACAACAAAAAATCCGCCCGGCGACGCATCGTCAGGCGGATTTTTGGGTCAGGTATCAGAGTTTGCGGTAAGCAACTACCTTGTCGAAAGTCTGAAGTCTGAAAGCTTTGGTAACGTTATAGAGGGTTTCTTTGCCACCGATAAGCAGCACGCCCCCTGGCACGAGAATATTATAAATATTTTCGGCCATGCGTTCACGGGCCTTCTGCGAGAAATCAGAGAACAGGTTGCGGCAGATCACCACATCGAATTCCCCGAGGCCTTCCATGGCTTCGGCGTTGACGGCGTTGGTATATTTGAAGTCAACCAGATTCTTCACCTGGTCTTTTACACGCAGATCGCCCCGATCATCTTCGAAATAAAGGTCAGTATATTTCTGGTCGATCTGTCTGAACATTTCGCGTTTGTAGATGCCGCGTTTGGCGGTATTCAAGCAGATGTGCGATACATCAGTACCGACCACCTTGACTTTTGCCTTGTCTGTATGCAGGTCTTCGAGCACGCTCATGGCGACCGAATAGGCTTCGGGGCCAAATGAAACGCCGCAGCAGAGAATTCTGATTTCGCTGGCGCCTTCTTTGACACGATTTTCGATCAATTCTGGCAGAATCGTTGATACCATAACAGTGCTCTGTTTGGCTTCACCGAAGAATTCAGTGTCGGGATTGGTAATCGAGTCATACAGGCTGTTAAGCAGGTCACTGCCCTCTTCGGCACCGTATCTGAGGCAATGATAATATTCGATCCAGGAGGTCACAAAGAAGCGGCCGAGATTACGCGACAGCTTCTGTTCGAGTGCCTTGCGATCTTGTATTTCAACGCCGCATTTCTGGGCGATAATTTCACGCAGCACCAGAGCTTCTTCGGTATTCATACCCTTATCGTCAACCGGAGCAGCCTTGAGACGGTCGATCAGACGCGCCTGGCGCGGCGAAATTACCGATTTAAGAATCTTTTCAAGGAATTCTGACTGGTTCTGGGCAAAAGTCTGAATGAAATAATTCTTCACCCAGACATCGCGCAGAAAGATTTCTCTGATCTTTGCTTCAAGGCCGTTGAGGTTCGAATTGCCATTATCTTTGAAGAACTTGATAGCAGCGATTATCAGGTTCTGGTCAGCGCTGTCAAGAACCTTGAACACGATTTCGGCCGGCTTTTTGTCACCAATTTTGGCAAGCGCCAGAATGGCCCGGGCTTTAACCGCGTTGCTTTCATCTTTTTCAATCATCTGGGCCAGAGTGCTGACGCTGTTCTGGCTTTTAATGGTGCCAAGCGCCTTAACGATCTGGTATCTGACTTCCCAGCGGTTGTGTTTGATGTGCTTGTGCAGGTCGATATCAAGTGACTTGTCGCCAAGCTCGCTGAGGGCCACCACCGCAAGTTTTGCAACCTGGGGGTTTTCATCGCCGAGCAACGGCACGAAGAAATTCTTGAGTTCTTTGCTGCGAAACGCTCTCAGAGCCGAAATCGCTGCAATTCTGATCTGCCAGTCAGCATTTTTCAGCAGTTCTTTGAGCGGAAAAATCGACTTGAGATCTTTCATGTTCTCGAGTGAGAAGCATGAATTGACGACAACGCGCCATTCTTTGTCGTTGAGTTTCTGAATAAGTGAGTCAACCGCCAGGGTCGAGCCGCACTGCCAGATAGTTCTGGAAATGGTCTCGCGAACCCGTGAGTTATCGCTGTCGAGCATTTCAAGCAGACGCTTGGTGATCGCCGGGTCTTTGCGCAGGGCAAGAACCGCAGCGGCGGCTTCCCTGACATCGCCGTATGGCTCGGTGGTCAGAACGCCGAACAGTGGCTCAACCAGCTGGGCAGAAGTTGAATTGGCAAGAGCCAGACAAGCTTCGCGCCGCACATGGCCGTTGATATCTTTAAATTTATTGATCAGCGCTGTCAGTGCGCCATCATAGGTCAGCATGCGTGCAATACCGGCAACCGCGTTGCGGCGAACCGTTTCGTCGGCATCGTTGAGCATTTCTTTGAGGCTGCTGAACGACACATCAGAAGGGTTGGCGCCGAGGGTTCTGGCAAGGGCCTGGCGAAGCAGGTCGTCAGGATTATTAACGAACAACGAAATGGCAACCGGCGTTTCAGAGGCCGGAAATTTTTCGAGAAACTGAAGAATCCTGACAGCTACCGGCGGTTCAACCCGGCCAATCTTCTCTAGAGCTGGTTTTACGGCTTTTTTGCCAATGTTAACCAGACCTTCGAAGGCGATGTCGGCTATTTCAGATTCGGGGCACTGCATGGCACTCAGAAGGGCGCCCGCATAAGCTTCATCGTTGATTGAGGCGGCCACTCTGACAAGGTAACGATACTCTGCCGCATCCTGATTTTCGAGCAGACCAAGCAGAATCGGCTTAACAGCGGCCTGATCGAGCTTTTTCATCGAACCGGGGCAGGCTTCTTCAATCTGGGCCAGAGATTTGAAAATCAAGCGGCGGGTGCCACTGTCTTCTTCTTTGAGGAGCTTTTTGAACAGCGGATCGATGCCGGCGGGTGATTCCATGGAACCCATGGCACCAATTGCGGTAAAATATTCAAGAATATCGCCTGATTCAAGTGCGCCAAGCAGAATTGGCATGGCTTTTTCAATCGAAATGTTGCCAAGAGCTTCAACGATTGAATACTTGAGAATGTCAGAATTCTTATAGGTTTCTATGAGAACATCAACGGCTTTTGGGTCCTGGATCTTGCCCAATGACTCAACGGCTGTGGTTTTGATATTGTCGTCGGCATGACTGATGTATTTAAGAACGGTATCAGTGCCCAATGGTGAATGGATATCCCCGAGAATGACCAGAATCTGAATAATTTCATCGACGTCTTCTGATGCGCCAACCGCTTTTACCAGCGGTGGGATCGCCATCGGGCCAAGGTTGCGCAGAATGGTCATGCCCGCGTTGCGGGTATTCAAATCTGTGCTTTTAACTACCGAAATAAGCCCATGCACGACATTTTCATGCGGCATTGACGAGAGTGCTTCGATAGTGATGTTCTGAACACCCTTGTTGGGGTCGCCAAGAGCCTCACAAAGAGCCTCAACGACTTCTTTCTGTTCAGGAAACCTGGCCAGTTCGCGAACTGCCTTGCGACGTAAACCCGGGTCTGAATTTTTTAACTGATCAAGTAAAACTGATGAACTTGCCATTTTATCAGGCCCCCTTCGTTGATTTACTGAGCAGACGTTCAACTTCCTGCAACATGAGATCGGGTTTGATTGGCTTTTGCAAAAACGAATTGGCTCCAAGGGTCAGCCCCTTCATAACCATCTCTTTTTTGCCTTCAGTAGTGAGGATGATGATGGGAATGTGTTTGAATTTTTCGTTTTCTTTGACCTGGGTAATCAGTTCGAAGCCATCCATGCCGGGCATGTTCAGGTCGGTAATGATGATGTCGACTTCATTCTTTGACATTGCTTCAATGGCTTCGATACCATTGTTGGCTTCAAGCACCTTGTAACCCGCTTTTTCGAGGGGGAAACAAGCTACCTTGCGCAACATCAGGGAGTCTTCAGCCACAAGTATTGTTTTGGCCATTATCGGGAATCCTCCGGAATACTGGAATCTTAACAGCAGATTATAATGAGAAAACCGTACAAAATGCAACTCATTTTCCAACGCTCACACTCAGAAGATCATAAAGCCTGCCTGAAACAAAAATCCCCCTTCTTCATCAGACGGGGGAAATTCATGCTTTGATTGTAGCGAAAACTGCTAATTTACGGAACTTATGGCATTAAGCACTGCGGTCAGCCGTTGGCGAGTTGAGCGTTCGCAGCTTTGTGAAGCAAGACCACGCTCAATTGCCTGTCGGGCAGCAACCTTATCGCCACGCTCATAATGATAAAGCGCAAGATACAGATTCGCTCTGCTGTTTCCCGGGTTGGCGGCAAGCTCGTGATGCAGAGCCTTGATGCCATAACCGGCGGTGGTGGCCGCCAGAGATGTCTCGCCAGAAGTATGCAGAGCCGAAGCCAGACCAAGCCAGCTGCGACCGATTTCGGCCACATCATCAGCAGCCTTGAAATATTTAATGGCAGTGAAATACGAACCTTGCTTCAGATAATCCTCGCCCAGCATACGATAACTGCTTTTGGCGGCATGCCTGGCACCCGGCAGGGCAAGAACTCCAACAAAATCAACCTTGGCACTACCGGCTGACTTGCCGTCAGAGATAATGCGGGTGCAGATGTTTTTCAAGGCTGGGTCCTTCAGGCCAGGAAGCAGATCATTGATGCGCTCTATTCCGGCCGCCATGTTGCCCTGGGAATAATCGAGCAACGCCAGCAAAATTGCATTGCGAGAATCATCCGGTCTGAGTTTTGCCGCATGCAAAGCATAGGTTTTCACCTGTTCAGGGCGATAGTCGGCCGTAAGATAGAATCTGGCCAGATTGAACCAGACTTCGCCGTTGCCGGCATCATTACGGGCAAGCTGTGCCAGGGTTGCTTCGGCACCCTTATAATTCAAGCTCTGTATCTGCGCATCAGCAAGCATGCTGCCGATCAGCAGATCATTGGGTAACTTGGCATACGCCTCTTGAAGAAGACGCGCTGCGACTGCATGGTGACCGGCTCCCATGGCAATGCCTGCCACCAGCCTCGCCTGATCAACCGAATCTTTAAGTGCCGCACCCTGATTATAAATATCAAGAAATGATTGATATGAATCAGCCGACATGATTGGTTTTAATTGCATCAGATGCTGCCCGAAACCGGTAAAGTCACGATTGTAGAGCAATACCAGGCTGTTGAGTATCTGAACTTCTAAAAAGCGCCGCGAATCTTTGCCTTCTCTGGCGAGCTGGTCGGCTTTGATGAGACTGGCGGCCGCTGCACGACTGTCGCCCTGCTCAAGATGAAACCTGGCCTGTTCAAGATTGACCAGAAACGAATTACCAGCCATAGCCAGGTAAGAGTCAGTAGAAAAACCTTGCACCTGCGATGCAGCGGGCGGAAAAGCCGCAACTTTGTTGGCAGTTCTGGCCGGGTTCTGCTGGCCAGCAATAAAAGGTGCAGGAGCAAAGGCTTCAGAAGAAGGCTGCGTGGCTGGCGGAGCTTTTTGTGGTTTGGGCTGAGCTTTAACCTGGCTGACTGCTTTTTTGTTGCCGCCATCCACGACATTTGCCACAACTTTTACAGGGCAGGGGTTTTTTGGCGGCTGACCCTTTATTGCTGCTGAAGATCGAGCTGCGGGTGCCTGAGCATTTGTTTCGGCGAGTAACTGAAGTGCGCGCTGGTGCCCTGGCTGGACTTTTAAAATCCATTCGAGCTGAACCTTTGCTTCGGCAGCCTTATTCAGCCTGACAAGATTTTCTGCCAGATAAACCCGTGCAATAATATTGCTCGGCGAATTCTGAAGTACTGCCTGAAACTGGCTGTGGCTTTCAGAGAAGCGATTAAGAGAAAATAGAGCCTGGCCATAACGAAACCTTGATCTGAGATCTTCGGGAACATATTTGAGCGCCTCGGCGTAGTTCTCGGCGGCCACAACAAAATTCTGAGAAGCGAAGGCATTTTCCCCGGCCGAAAAATGGCTGTTGAAATCAGCAACCGCGATAACCGGCACCGCTGGGCCAAGCAGCAATAAAGATGAAATGATCGCGCTCTTAAGCAGGTTTTTCTGCATGTTCTGCCTCCGAAAATATAATCTATCTGGCTTATCGGCATTCTGCACCACAAAAAAAAGGGGTGCCCTGCAAAAAAAACTGCCAGAAGCTATAAACTTTTAAGGCAAAGTTGACGATAATTAAATTGGGATAAGGGAAGAATATGCCTTTTTAACAAGGAAGTTACAAGGGAGTTTAATATGGTTGAATCCATTCAGGGGCCAGGGAAGAGAATTATTATAACTACTAAACCCAAGGCCAAAGATTCGGTCGAAAAAAAGGGATCATTCGATGAAACCTTAAAAGACAAAGCCGAAGGTACTGCTGCCGGCGGGCGTGCCCAGTCAGCCAACCCAACGCAAAATAACCTGAGAGTCATGCAGCAGCAGCACCTTATGCACATGCAGCGCCTCCAGGAAATCACCAGGCAGGTGCAGGACGGCACCTACAAAATGGTCGATCCAATGGTGCTCGCAGAAAAGATTTATCAAGTAGTTTCAGACCGCACGACCCGCGAAAAATTTATCAAAAAAATTCTCCAGGAAGAAGCTGATAAAATTCCGGCAAAGGATCGTGGCAAAATGACTGATCTTGAGTTGAAGAAGCTTGTCTTCATGATCAAGGAAACTCAGGATGAGCCATTTGAAGACCCAGAACTGGAAGAAATGCTCAAAAGCCTTTCCTGAAGATTTTCTACTCTGACCGAACAGCGATCAGCATACTCTCTGGGTTACGATACTGATCAGGAAAACCCGGCACGCTGCCATGCAATTCTGCAAGGCTGTTGCCGGGTTTTTCCGCTATTTTTAGTAATTCGGCAGCGTTGACATGCAGATCTTGCATGCTTACATTTTTCAGCACGCATTCCCGGGCATAAAATTTCTTGTCAAGAAAGACACTGTTAACAGGCTGCGCCTGAGTTTGCCCCTGGTAAATGACGTAAACGACCGCATTTCCCGTCTGCGAAAAAACAAAACGGCCGCTGATATCGCGCTTTATTGACTGCTTCTTTGTAAATTCTTCTTCACTGATGCCCGAAGTGCCTGCCGCATCTTCTTCATCAATCTGCAAACTCTCAAAACCCTGAACGAAATCGCCCGAATTCTTTAAAGCCGACGGCATTAATTCAAGGGTTCCAAAGTAAAGATTGCCCTTAACGTCAGCCTGCATGGCCATTATATCCCATGGCAGACTGATCGTGTTCACCAGTTCTATTTTACCAGATTCAACATCACCAATTCTGAACTGATAAATCGTTCTGTCAGGCCTTGAATAAACATAAACGCAACTGCTGCTGCCGTCATGGCTTGAAGAAAAAGCTGCCATAGTGCACTCAGCGTTTGCAACGGTCACCCCACAGATATTAAGCCATGAGGCAAATACATCATTACCCATAACTGCAACAAAATCAGCAGCGCCAATCTTCAAAATGCCGGCCGCCCGATAATTAGAAGCTTTTGAAGTAAAGAGGGGTTTCAATTCTGATGCTGCACCGTTGCGAAAAAACCGGTCATTATTGCGGCCAGCCCAGGTATGAACCAGCAATTCGCCCTCGCCGGTTGCAGAGGAGGGGCGATGAAAAGCAGACAAACCCTTCATTGAAAGGACTTCGGCCAACCCTGGGTATTCGTCAAGTTTCTCCATGGCACCATCGGTAATGGCCCTGACCATGCGGCGCTCGCTCCCCGACGCGACCTGCCTTGCAAAAACGATTCCAGGCACAGCACCACGCCAGATGGTTTCATGGCAGCTCAGGGCACGTTCTTCCCAGCAGTCGTAGAAGATTTTTAGAGAATCAGGTTGGCCGGCAACCGGAAACCATGTCTGAAACCAGCTGCCATTAGGAATCCTGAACCATTTTCGTTCGGCAGTGGGTGTGAATTCGCCATCATCGAGACCAAGAAGTGCAACCCCTTCGGTTACCAAAAGACCATTGCCGGCACTGAATGGAGCGCCTTCGGGCCTGAATACGGGCCGGGCTTCCATTCCCGGAACCAATTCGCCACGCTGATCTTGATGTTGTGCGTGCCCTCGCCCCTGGTCGGCCTCTATCGCCGCACCATCAAAAACCTGGCGATAAATGTAACCGGCAGTTTTTTGAAATTCATTCTCAGCAGTGATTTTCAGAAAGCGAAAATTGCGGAACTGGTCAACAAAAAAAGCTTGAGCAGCCTTATCACAATCGAAAATGAAACCAGTGGGATACTTGTTCTCATCGTTAGTCGACAAGCGATAAACGCGCCCAGAATCAGCAAAGCTGAGATAAAGGTAAGAATCATCTGCACACAACGGTGCACTCCAGGCTAAAACAGAAAGAATAACCGGAGCAACAAATCTCTTCAGGAAATTACGCATGGCCAACCTCTCTAAAAGAACTTCACAAATTATGAGAATTTTATCACAAACAAGCAGCGAAATTTCAATATTATGACAAATTTGCCCTTTTCTCACAATGAATAAACAAATCCAGACCCTGCATATTGGGTGCTTTGGCATGAAATAGCCCGGTGAAAGGAGTTTTCACCGGGCTATGCGAAGACGCAGAGGTTATTTTACGCTGAACGGGTTCTGGGTTTCAGTTTTAACCTTGATATCGAGTGGTCGGCCGGTATTGGTGGCTTCCGGGCCTGTGGCTGGAGTGCCATTGTCTTTATCGGCTTTGGCGGCAGCGCGTTCTTTAAGAAATTCGAGGGCTGCATCAGACTTGCCAATGTATTCCATTAACTGTTTATCGCTGAGTTTGCCGAGGGTAGCTTCATCGATGATCCGGCCGAGGGCGGCAATATCCCCGGAGTTATCTTTGGCAAATTTTTTGGTCACGGTTTTAAGGCTGCGAAAGAGTTCCCAGCGGGTGTCAACGAAAGCGGCAAAAACCTTATCTTTGCCACCAGTGATTTCGGTGGCCATGCGGTGCATTATCACCGCGTTGATGCATTCAACCGAGAGCAACTGCTCACCAGTAAGGGTTTCGGGTTCAACGTTAGTGTAGTCACCAGCCTTGGTTTTGCTTTCGACTTTGATAAGATCGCAGTTATTGCGGATCTGTCTGGCCTTATCTGAAGAATCGAGCATTTCATTGAATTCAGCCCAGCCTTCGACAAACGCGCTTCTCGGTTTGGTAAGTTCGTTGGCAAAATGTGAGCCATCTTTGCCATAGGGGTCTTTGAATTCTTTAATAGTACGGTCGAATGAATGGGCGAACTCGTGCACGAAAGTCGATTTTGCTGACTCATCAGAGCTATACCAGTTATAGTGGCTACTCGACATCTGAATCGTCGGGCCACTTGAATAGGGCCAGAAATCATCGCCGACTTCGGGGTATTTGCCGGGGTCATCGAAGCCGGTGGTGTCAGAAAGAATAACATTGATCGATGAACGATAGCTGTATTTCATGCGGTCTTTAACATTCTGTGATTTAGAATGTCGAAAAACGGCAAGCAGTGCCTTTTGCCCATCAGAGAGGTCAGCTTCAGACTTTGCACCCATTAACTCAAGAAGCTGGGCTTCACTGGTGACCTTTACTCTCTTAACGTCATAAGCAATATTCTTGTTTTCGTCAGAATACCAGCGTTTAGTGCCTTCACCGAGAGCATAATTGCGGGTTACCGCTTTTTCCCAGGTCTTTTTTACGAAATTCAGGCCAGTTTTAATCGCACTTTTGGTGTGCCCCCACCAGCCTTCAGGCTCGGGGTCGTTAATCTGCACTACTTTCTCGATGCACTGGTAATAGAAATCAAACTCAGTGTCTTTTGCTGAAACTGTGCCCGTCTGCAGGCAGAAACCAACAACCATAAACATCAACAACCAGATAATTTTTCGGTTTTTCAAAGTCGGCTCCTGTTTAACGGGCACCAGCCCGAAATATTTCTTAACTCAAAAACATATACAAATTATAATGAATTTTACGACAAACCCCAAGGCAAAAACCTGTTTTATTCAACTTATCAGACATTTATGCGATCTTCAGGGCTACCAGGAAAACAACAGTTAAGTCTTAACCAGAACGGTTCGAAAGCAGAAAAGCAAACCGGTTCAACAAAGCTGTATGTCTGGTGGACTTTTTTCATACAGCATTAACTATACCTTATCCCAGCCAAAAAGTTTTTTTGTAGCTCATCAGGCCACGCATTCGGCCTTCAGCCAAAGGTCTGTAGTCGTTTTAATCAATCGGTTTTCGCCATGTCTTGCCCACCTGACAGTGGCTTTCAGTCGGTAATTAAACCCACCTGGCATCTCAACTTAAAAATAACCATTAATGATTCAGCAGTGTACACAATTATGTAAACCGAAAAAATATTAAAAAAAACGATGTACACCATCTTGACAACTTCAAAAATAATTAATGCAAGGACTTTTTGAAACAGACCACGCAAATGCCGATAAATAGTTGTTGTCAAGAGGGTAGCCTTTTTATTTTTCCACAGGATTAACATCGCTTGCCATGCTTTTCCCCAAGGTTTTCCACATTTTCCACGCCAAAACAAGGTACAGAGGGATCGATTCATTCACCAGGGTGCTCCCGGCAACAGATCAAGCTTTTGCAAGGTGCATAATTTACAGATAAGAAAAAATCTGCAGAATTCTGCAGATTTTTTCTTATCAATTATCTGTTTTCTGATAACTAATCTTCGACATCGATTATTTCCCCACCGAAGACATCGACTGCATCAGAAACAGCCGGTTTTTGCAAAATTTTCTGTCGTTTCTGTTCATCTATTTTGGCAATCTGTTCGGCGTGATTGGGTCGTTCTTGAGCTGGCTGGCCATCGCCAGGCCCAGGCGAACCTGCCATGACTATTCGTATGGAATCAACTGTGCCGTACACCTGGCGGGCAGCTTCGAGAATCAGAGCCATGTTTTTTTCTTCTTTTAGCTTGCCGGCAGCAAACGACTGCTCAAGCTGAAAGGTCATAACGCCATTTTCAGGTTTTTGAAACTTTGCGTTTACCAGAAGGGCCTGGCACACATTTGAGCGAGTGCCCACTGCATTTTTAAATTCACCGAACGGGTCAAGAGAGCGCCCGGTGGTCATTGGTACAACGTTGTCTGGGAGATGGGTGGCCTTGTGGGAAGGAGCCGGCACAAGGGTCGGTCTGGCAGGCACCACTGGCGTGGCGGTATTGGGGCCAGTAATGCTTCTGCCCTGGGGTCGAGCAGTTGAGACGGCGGGGTTGCCAGCCAGTCGCCTGACGGCCGCCAATTTTTGTTCTAGCACTTCAACACGCTTTTCGAGTGCTTCAGCGGCGAAAATCTCGTCACCAAGGCCGAGCCTTATCAATTCAGACTCAAGCAGAACCCTTGCCTGCAGCGAGTTGCGAATACTCACCAGCGCCCGTTCAACCCTGGTGACCGCACCGATCATATATCTTGCCGTCAGACCAGCAACCTGGGTTCGCATTTCGACAACCTGCTCAGCAGGCAGATCAAGCACCTGCCCAGCTTCGGGGTCAATACGCAGAATCATGCAGCGGCGTAAATACTCGAGAAGGTCACGCCCGATGGTCAGCGGTTCATAGCCACGAAAATAAAGTTCGTTCAGCTTGTTCACCAGAATGCCCAGATCATGCGCAAAGATGGCGGCGGCGATTTCTTTAAGGGTTGTGTAACTGAGACGCCGGGTCATATCGAGAACCTGGTCAAGTGAAATATTGTCGCCGGTTGCCGAAGAAGAAATCTGATCAAGCAAGCTCAGAGCGTCACGAAAACCGCCTTCAGCACATTCAGCAATCATTGACAGGGCTGCGGGTTCAAAAACCGGAAACTGCCCTTCGGCACTCTCAAGCTTGACTATCTCTTCGAGGCGTGCCTGAATTGTGCGTCTGGATACTGAATGAAAATCGAAACACTGGCACCGGGAAATAATAGTAGCCGGTACCTTCTGAGGATCAGTGGTCGCCAGCACAAAAAGAACGTTGGGCGGCGGTTCTTCGAGGGTCTTGAGAAATGCATTAAAGGCCGAACCCGACAACATGTGTACTTCGTCGATGATATAAATTTTGTATCTGCCCTCGGCCGGGCGGTATTTAACCTTTTCACGCATCTGCCTGATATCTTCGACGCTGTTGTTACTGGCAGCGTCGATTTCGATGATATCCATAAAATTCATCTCTTCGATGCGCTGGCAATTATGGCAATTGCGGCAGCAATCGGGAAGGCCACGTGCATCTTTTTGAAGATCAGTACAGTTGAGAATCTTGGCCAGCAGCCGAGCTGCCGAGGTTTTGCCGGTGCCGCGAGGCCCCGAAAACATATAAGCATGCGAAATGCGCTCAGCGGCAACCGCAGATTGGATAGTGCGTGAAATGTGCTCCTGGCCCGAAAGCTCAGCAAAGCGTTGCGGACGATATTTGCGATAAAGGTTCTGGCGGGCCGGGGCATTCATGTGGGTTTCTCCCTGATAGGTCGAAAGTTCAGCTTCGTTGACAAGCTTAACAGATTGCCGGCAAAAAAAAAAGACCCATTGCTGGGTGGGGAAAAGTCGTGCACCTGCCTTCGAACACAGATCAATGGCACGTATCCTGAACTATAGGCTCCGGACAGGCGCTGCCACATCACCCGAAAGCGATCGTTTACCGTTGCTACCTTCCGGTCCTGGCGGAGTTCACGGACTTTCGCCGTGTGGAACCCATCCTTCGATGCTTCTAGAACTGGCCGTTACCACCAACAGCGCCCTCTGACAGGGATTCGATCCGCCTGGCGGGGATTTGCGGTGGATAAGGGACCCCGAGCCCCCCATCTAGCACGACAACGGAAAGGGCGGGATTCGAACCCGCGGTGGAGTTGCCCCCACTCACGCTTTCCAGGCGTGTGCCTTAGACCAACTCAGCCACCTTTCCGGAAAGGGTCATTGAGAAAACAAACCCTTAGAAAAAGCAACGCGCCCGAGAGGACTCGAACCTCTGACCACCAGATCCGCAATCTGGTGCTCTATCCAAACTGAGCTACGGGCGCAAATACGAAAAACAAATCACTTCGGCAAATCACTTCGGCAAATCACTTCGGAGAGAGGGGGATTTGAACCCCCGGTACCAGTTACCCAGTACGACAGTTTAGCAAACTGTTGGTTTAAGCCACTCACCCATCTCTCCAGAGATGCATACGGAGGAAGTAGGATTCGAACCCACGGAGCTTTCGCCCAACGGTTTTCAAGACCGCCGCCTTCGACCACTCGGCCATTCCTCCAGTGCCTTGTCAAGATAACACAGCTATAAATCAAAATCAAGCGTTTTTCCCGAGAATTGACAAATTGTACCAGAGAAAAAGCAAACTACCTCTGCAGCTCGCCAGGCACTTCGACCGTATCAGATGCCTGCAAGACAGGCGGTTGCACTGGTTCATTCTTTTCATTGATGGTATAGACCACCAGCTCTTCAGGCTTAACCAGACCCAGTCGTTCACGGGCCAGGCGTTCGATTCCTTCGGGGGTCGAAAGCATTTCGAGGCTCGATTTCAGATGACGATTTTCGCGTTCAAGATCTTCGATACGCTCCCGCAGTTCAACCTCACGCTGCAGCAGAGTCCGGATATTGTTATAACGAACCAGGTAAGTAATTGACAAAGCCACACAAAACACTACCGACAGAATGAACATGATCTCTGTCGAAAATCTGACACGCTTGCGCTTGGCGGGAGCCTTTTCTTCGCTCATTAACGAAAACCCCTAATCAGGTTAAAAGCCATTGCGGGGTTTTTATCACCCCGCAATGGCATCATAATCAGTCGGCCAGTTCTTCTTGTGAAGGAATACGAACCACAGAAATCAGTCGATCATCACTGTCGAGTGTTATCAGCTTGACTCCTGAGGCCGCCCTACCGGTATTTCTGATAGAATCGGCACTCAATCTGACTACCTTCCCGTTGGTGGTGACCACCATCAGTTCATCGCCCTCAAACATGCGTTTGATTGCGAGCACTTCGCCGGTTTTTTCCATGATTTTCAGATTGATGACGCCCTTGCCGCCCCGATGGGTGACACGGTAATTTTTGATGTCGGTCTTCTTGCCAAAGCCAAGCGCTGAAACTGTCAGCAGACGGCCCTGGTAACTGCCGGTGTCTTCAGGGAGGGCATTCTCATCGTCGGCGATCTCATCGATGACTTCTTCTTCAATTACCTCATCGACAAAGGCGCCCGGAGCTTCTTCGTCGCCAACTTCGGCTTCGGCGGCCACAGTCAGCCCGGAATTTTCTGAGGGAACGACGGCAACGTGCAATTCGCCATTGTCGTTCTGCCTGCTGAAGACTTCCATGCCAATGACTTCGTCATTCTTTTCTCTGAAGGTAATTGCCTTGACCCCACGTGCTGCACGCCCCATAACCCTGACTTCGCTTTCGGGGAAACGGATGGCGTAGCCGTTGCGGGTAGCGATTACTACCTGCTCGCCGCCCTGTATCGTCTTGACAGCAATCAGTTCATCACCATCGTCGAGTTTAAGAGCAATAATGCCTCGCGCCATCGGTCTGGCAAAGGCTGATAACATAACCATCTTCGAGACACCCTTGCGGGTTACCATAAAGACGCGCCTGATGTCATCAAACTTCTTGATCGGCATGATGGCGGTCAGGGCTTCGTGTTCTTCAAATTGCAACAGGTTGACCATGGCCCGGCCGCTTGCCTGGCGACCGCCTTCCGGAATCTGGTAGCCTTTGATCCAGTGGACTTTGCCGATCGAAGTGAAAACCAGCAGATAAGAATGGGTCGTCGCGAGAAACATATGTTCGACCACGTCTTCGTCTTTGACGCCCATGACATTGCTGCCCTTGCTGCCACGGCTTATCTGCCTGAAGACAGTCGGAGACATGCGTTTGACATAACCGTTTTTCGTGAGGGTAATGATAATATCTTCTTCCTGCATCAGATCTTCGACATTCAGTTTTTCGGCGAGGGATCTGGTGATCTGGGTACGGCGGGCATCGCCGAACCTGGCTTTGATATCAGCAAGTTCTTCACGGATAATTTCTCTGACCTTCTCATCAGATTCAAGAATACCCTTGAGTTTCTGTATCAAAGCCAGAGTTTCGTGGTATTCAGCGATAATCTTGTCACGTTCGAGGCCGGTCAAACGCTGCAGGCGCATTTCGAGAATTGCCTGAGATTGTCTGTCCGAGAGCATGAAGGTATCCATCAGGCCCTGCTTGGCTTCAATCGGGTCTTTTGCCGATTTGATCAGGGCAATAACCGCATCAAGATTATCGAGAGCGATGGTCAAACCTTCAAGAATATGGGCCTTTTCTTCGGCCTTGCGCAACTGAAAGATGGTGCGGCGCCTGATTACTTCGCGACAATGGCTGATATAGTATTCCATCATCTGCTTGAGGTTGAGAACCAGAGGGCGGTTATCGACCAGAACCAGATTGATGACGCCAAAACTGCTCTGCATCTGGGTATGTTTGTAAAGCTGATTGAGAATTACATCAGTATTGACACCCTTGCGCAATTCAATGCAGACGCGCATACCTTCGCGGCTCGATTCATCACGCAGGTCGGTGATGCCATCGATTTTCTTGTCTTTGATCAGATCAGCAATTGATTTGACCAGGCGTGCTTTGTTAACCTGATAGGGCAGTTCTTTAACAACTATGCGGTCACGGCCCTTGCTGAAATCTTCAATTTCAACGACTGAGCGCACCATGATACTGCCACGGCCTGTTTTGAAGGCCGATTCAATACCATCGGTGCCCATGATGATACCGCCAGTCGGAAAATCCGGGCCGGGAATATGCTGCATCAATTCATCGATAGTGACTTCAGGGTCATTAATCAAATGCACCAGGCCGTCAATTATCTCAGAGAGATTATGTGAAGGCATGTTGGTAGCCATACCGACTGCGATACCGGAAGAACCGTTGACCAGCAGGTTAGGGAATTTGCTGGGCAAAACAATGGGTTCTTCGAGCGAACCATCAAAGTTCGGCATCCATTCGACGGTTTCCATTTCGATGTCTTTAAGAAGTTCTTCGGCAAGGGCATGAAGGCGTGCTTCGGTGTAACGCATCGCTGCGGCTTCATCGCCGTCGATTGAACCAAAGTTGCCGTGACCGTTGATCAGCGGGTAACGCAGGCTGAAATCCTGGGCCATACGCACCAAAGTATCATAAACAGCCGAATCACCGTGCGGGTGATATTTGCCCAGGACTTCCCCGACGGTGCGGGCTGATTTTACGAAAGGTTTTTTGCTGGTGATGCCCTGATCGAACATCGCATAGAGAACACGACGATGCACAGGCTTGAGGCCGTCTCTGACGTCAGGCAGGGCGCGACCGACAATAACGCTCATCGCGTAATCAAGGTAAGACGTCTTCATATCGTCTTCGATATTGATATGTTTAATACCGGGCGGCGGAGGTGGTGGTGGCGGTGGAACGCTTATGCCGCCATTCTCTTCGACCGGATTGTTTTCGTTGCTGTTATCCATTATTGCTCAGCCCCCTGTTTAAATATCGAGGTTCTTAACCAGTTTTGCATACTGGGTAATAAAATCCCGGCGCGGTTCGACTTTGTCGCCCATTAACACCGAGAAAATGCGATCAGCTTCGGTTTCATCGTCAGCCCTGACCTTTTTCAGAATCCGGGTTTCGGGGTTCATGGTCGTTTCCCAGAGCTGATCGGGGTTCATTTCGCCCAGACCTTTATAGCGCTGCAAGGTAACTTTATCCATGCCGCCGAATTCCTGATTGACGATCTCGTCTTTTTCTTCGTCGCTGTAGGCATATTTTTCGACTTTGCCCTTTTTCACTTTATAAAGCGGTGGCTGAGCGACATAAAGATAACCTTTGCTGATCAGCTCAGGCATATACCTGAAAAAGAAGGTGAGCAGAAGAGTTCGGATATGCGCTCCGTCAACGTCGGCGTCAGTCATGATTACCAGTTTGTGGTAACGGGTCTTGGTGATATCAAAATCTTCGGCGCCGACATTAGTACCGATGGCGTTGATGAGATCCTGAATGATTTCGCTGCCAATAACCCTTTCAAGGCGGGTCTTTTCAACGTTGAGAATTTTGCCGCGCAACGGTAGAATCGCCTGTATACGGCGATCACGACCTTGTTTAGCCGAACCGCCTGCGGAATTCCCTTCGACGATGAAGAGTTCGCATTTGGCCGGGTCACGTTCAGAGCAGTCAGCAAGCTTGCCGGGAAGCGATCCGCCTTCGAGAGCGGTTTTGCGCCGGGTCAGCTCACGGGCTTTCTGGGCCGCGAGTCTTGCCTTCATCGAAGTCAGGATTTTATCCATAACCGGGCGTGCCACTGCGGGGTTCTGTTCAAAATAATCATAAAGAACATCGCTGACAATCTGATCGACAACGGCTCTGACCTCGGGGTTCCCAAGTTTGCCCTTGGTCTGACCCTCAAACTGCGGTTCAGGAACGCGAATAGACAGCACACCGATCAACCCTTCCCGGGTATCTTCGGTGGTTAGTTTGATTTCGTTGCCTTTACCCTTTTCTTTGCCAAGAAGATCGGGGTTTTCTTTGATATAGCGATTAAAAACCTTGGTAAGAGCATTTCTGTAGCCAATTACATGTGTGCCACCATCGATAGTATTGATGTTGTTAACAAAAGCGTAGAACTGCTCTGCGTAACCGTCGTTATAAGACATGGCCACATCAATTTCGATGCCATCTTTTTCTTTTGAAAAACTTATGACTTCACGAAAAATCGGGTTCTTCGTCTCATTAAGAAATTCGATAAAACTAGCGATGCCGCCAACATATTCAAACAGATGGCATTTAAGCGAAGCTTTCTGCCGCAGAACGATTTTTATGCCACGGTTCAAAAAAGCCAGTTCGCGCAATCGCTTTGACAAAATATCGAAACTGAATTCGGTATTCTCAAAAATCTCAGCATCAGGTTTGAATCTGATCTTGGTTCCGGTGCGGTGAGCGCCTTCGCTTGAGGTCATTGGCCCATAAGCTGCACCACGCCTGAAAGACTGTTGAAAAACCCCACCATCGCGCCACACGGTTACTTCAAGCCATTCAGAAAGGGCACTAACAACCGAAATACCAACGCCATGCAGACCGCCGCTGTATTTATAGCTGTTCTTGTCGAATTTGCCGCCTGAATGCAGCACGGTAAGAATTACTTCAAGAGCTGACTTGCCCGTCTGTTCATGAATATCGACCGGAATACCGCGCCCATCGTCGAGAACTGAAATGGAACCATCTTCATGCATGGTGACATGAATGGTGGAAGCATGACCGGCCAGAGCTTCGTCAATGCTGTTGTCAACGACTTCCCAGACCAGGTGGTGCAAACCGTCAAGCCCGGTGCCGCCAATATACATGCCGGGTCTTTTGCGAACCGCTTCAAGCCCCTCAAGAACCCTGATATTACGAGCAGAATACTCGCCATTACTGGGATCATGTGCATGTTCAGCAGGCACTTCAAAATCTTCGGGCTTTTCCTGCTGCATTACAACAGGGTTTTCCTTTTCAGTCATTACGTAACTCCTTGTTAATAACGATACTGGGAACTCATCTTCCAGGCAGGCTTGAGGTATTCAGCCTGTTGAAATGGATGACAAATTCCCCGTTGTGCAAGTGCTTCGGGCGATAAAGTTGACCCCAGCCAGTGACCATCGACGGTCAAAATTGCTGCACGATACTCGCTGGTGTCTTCGATTTCAGGCAGCAGGGCAGTAACCTTTTTGCGAGTATCTTCATCGACTGTGAGCAGATTAATTATCAGCTCACAGTTCTTAAAATCAACAAACTCATTCTGACCGATATGAATCAACATTCAGGTTCTCCAGGTTTGATTGCCAGGTAATTCAGCCAATGCACATCAGGCAACTCCTGGTCGTGCAAATGGTCAAGATCAACCTGATCGGGCATGCACCCGCAAAAAAGCATCATGCCTCGAACCATTTCGCGTTTCATGCGGGTAAAAGCATCTTCATCATAGGCAAGCGCGAGATCAACAGCGAGATCATCTATGAGTTTAAGGCTTTCATCGAGCAACTCGACCCTGATTGCCTCAAATTCGACCATAGATAAGCTGTTGTCAAATTCGCAAAGCTCTGCATAATTCAGCCAAGGCATTTCAGAAACAAGCACCCGAAGCTGCAAAAGGCTATCTTCACGGCTTTTATACACACACATCGCGCAAACCCCATTTTTAGAACGGGTTACAGCAGCACGACATAATACACATAATTTATAACCGCGCTCTTCAAGACCTCGCAGTCTTGCATCAAGCTTCTGCTGGCAACGGCGCAACTGCCCGGCAAGCTCACTATCTTTTAAATCAGCCATAGGAACAACTTTTTCAGTCTGCCATTCAGGCCAGGCTGCTTCTTTAACCATCTTTTCGATTTCAGGCGGTATAACACCGGGCTTGCCAATGACTTCGCTGATACTCATTTCAGGAAAAAGCTCATTAAGCTTCTCGATAATTCGGGCTTTGAGAAACACCAGAGTCTGCAACCACTGACTGTCTGAAACTGCAAGATAAAGGCGCCCCTTGATAAGCCTGGTCGGGCAGGTTTTGGCAGCCAGTTGCAACCCAACTACATCTTTCCAGGCAATG
>DAOPYA010000041.1:0-37147 GCA_035352635.1 Candidatus Rifleibacterium sp. | reverse complement strand
TGAGCAGATCACCCAGCAGACGGTGCTGCGGCGAACCCTGCTGAATTGCCAGGGTTTCGTCGAGCATTTCCGGGGTTATTTCACCTCGTTCGACGAGTATCTGCCCGATTTTCAGCCGGTTTTTCATGATTCTGGCGACCCGTCACCTTTTTTCAATGCCGGTTTGCAGACGTTCAAAGGCTTTTTTTGCCCGTTCACGGAAGTGATTGTCCTGCTGTTTCAGCTTTTCGTCGGCGACAACCCGCTGCTCGGCCAGTCTCGCTTCTTCTGTTATTTTGCTGCGGGCTTCTTCGAATTTCAGTACTTCGTCAGGGGTCGAAAGAATGTGGGGTGTGATAAAGACCAGCAGGTTGGTTTTCTGGGTAACATTTCGCGTGTTTTTGAAGGCCTCGCCGATCAGCGGTATTTTTGAGAGAAACGGCACCCGCTCGGTTACTTTGGTTTTGTCTTCGCGCATCAGACCGCCGATTACGATGGTGCGATGATTGGGAACGGTGATCGTCGTCTGCATCTGGCGCTTGGTCAGCACCGGTACGTTGAATTCGTAGAGGTTCTCTTCCTGGCGCTTTTTGATTTCCTGATCGATTTTAAGGGTTACCAGGTCATTTGAATTGACCCGGGGCGTCAACCCGAGCACAATGCCCACGTCTTCATACTTGAAATTGGTCAGGTCAAAGCGACCTGTATCCCGATCCTGGGTGAAACCCTGCGGCAGGGCGACGACTTCGCCGACCGAAATTTTAGCTTCCTGGTTGTCGGTGCTGAGAATCTGGGGCGCCGAAAGAATCTTGAAATTCGAATTATTGTGATAAGCCTTGACCATCGCCTTGATTTTGCTGAGCGCTGTGGCATCACCGCTCGACAAGTCGGCGGCCTTGACCGCTTCCTGAATCAGACCGAGCTGAAACCCGCTGTTGTTAAGAGGGTTGCCCTTCAGGTCATAGTTGGTGCCGCCAAAGGCACGCCAAGTTTCGGCGTTAAAGTTAAAAACGTTCCATTCGATGCCCAGACTGTCGGTGAGCTGACCACTGACCTCGGTGATCAGCACTTCAACAAGAATCTGGTGGCGCATGATATCGAGAGATGCCAGAATCGATTCATACTGCGGAAACTGCTGTGGCGGGCCAGTCATGATAATCGAATTGGTATGCTCTTCAGCCACGAAATTGACCAGTGCCTTGGGCCGTGTAGAGCTGGTGTTTCCGTCGGCGTTGGCCTGTTCGGTCTGTTGAACCAGCTTGGCAAGAGTCTCGGCCAGCACTTTTGCTTCGGCATTAACTACCTTGATGACCTTGACGTCGCCTGACCCGCGCACCGGAGCCGAATCAAGATGCTCGAGCAGGCTTTCGATGCGTTTCATGATGTCTTCAGAGCGGGCGGTCACCATGATTGAGCGTGTGCGCTTGATGGGCACCAGCCGGGTCGTTTCGATGATTGCTGACTCTGAAGCTGAAGTAATGGTGTCTTTTCGTGTGAAGCCGAGAATGTCTTCGAGCTGCTTCACGGTCTCGGTCTCATCGGCATACTTCAGCGCAAAAAACTTGGTGAGTTCGGGTCGTGCGTCGGTTGTTGAGGTGTCGAGGCGGTCAATCAGGCTTCTGACACGGGTGAAATTGTCGGGGGAGGTGAGCACCAGCAGGCTGTTGCTGCGTTTATCAGTGATAAAGGTCACGCCGCCTTTGATGGTGTCGCGTTCAACGCCGCCGCTCGAGATGATCTTTTCGAGCTGGGCCTTCAGGTCATCAGCCGCCGAAAACTTGAGCGGAACGATATCGAGGCCGGGCTTTAACAGACCCTTTTCAAGTTCGAGCAGCACTTCGAGAGCACGCTTGATATTCACCGAGCGACCGGTCAAAACAATGGTATTCGATGGCGGAAACAGGAGCATCGAGGCATCACGTGGCAGCAGCGTCTGCAATATTTTGCTGGCCTCTTCCACTGAGGTTCTCTCTAGAGGAATAATCTGGGTAATCAGGGTGTCGTCATCGCCAAGACTGCCAAGCTCACTTGAAGTGCGGGTTTCGGTGCCGGCGACCTTGGCATCACTGAGCAAAACAATTTTATACATTTTGCCCGAGGCAACCGCCGTGTAACCGCGCACCTGAAGAATTGACTCAAGCATGGCCAGAGCTTCTTCCTTGTTGAGTCTGACGGGCGAAATGATGGTGACATCGCCCTGCAACGGCTGATTGATTATAAAGCCGCGACCGGTTTCCTGGCTCATGTAGCGCACCAGGCTCATCAGATCGACGGCTTCAAAATTTATGGCGATCTCGTCAGAGCCCGAACCGCTCGAAGGCTCAATGATTTCAGCGGCATTGATGTCAACGGCAGGCTTGGCGGGCTGATCGGCTGGCGGGGTAACCCTGACGATCGGCGGCATGCCAGGGTTGAGATTCTGGGGCCGGCCGACGGGGCTGACCTGCGACCCAGGCACAGAACCCTGAACGTTGCGGATAAGTGGTTGCTTTTTAAATGGGTTGCCTGGCGGGTCGATGACGCGGGTCTGGGCTACGGCAATGCCGCAACCGGCCATGGCGACAAAGCACAGGGGCAGAGTCAGTTTAAAAAGGCTGGTAGCTAAGGTTTTGCGGTCAGACATCGTGGTTCCCCGACGCGGAAGATTGAGATCATTATAACCTGCCCGGGCAACTTTAACGGCAACAGTTTCCCGAGATTAATCGTGAAAAGTACCTAAATCAGCACTTCTGTCAATTCAATTTTTTGCCACGGATTAACACGGATTAACACAGATCGCAGATGTATACTTGTGTAATCTGCAAAATCCGATTTAATTCTGCAGTTATCAATAAACCTGGTGAATGCTTTTGATAGGGCTGAACTTTCAGATAAACCCGATTCTCGTTTCCTGCAGCCCGTCACACACATCGGCGGGCACGGCCATAGCCGCTTCGTGGCACAAAGTTCGCGGTAATGACGCAACCCGGTCGCATTGATCGGGGCTTACGATAACTTTGTTTTGAGTTACGACTCTTCGAAAGGCTATGCCGGTTACTGATTGGCGAGTCAGGGTGTTCTGACTGGGGTGGCAGGGTTTTCGAGGGGTGGGGTGGTTGAATTTGCAGCAGAATCTGGTGATTGAGCGGTGCCATTGGGCTTGTTGGCAGGGTTGCCTTTTGGGTTGGGGGGTGGCGGTGGCGCCTGAATGGTCATTACCCGGCCATTACGCTGAATTATCAGACTTTGCGCCTGTTCGCCCGCTGTGCCAAGCTTGCGGGCAATATCCTCGGGCCTTGAAAAAGCGCCGGCACCGGTACCGATAATTTTATCGCCGGTTTTGAGTTCATAACCTTTGAGGTTTTCAGGGATTTCACGAACTTCAACAGAAAATTTGCCGCGTTGCTGCGAAATTTTCAGCTGGCCCTGATTGATGTTGCCAGCAATTGCATTTGGGCCCGAATCAGCTTCAACCCGCCCCTCTGGTTTCGCGGCATTGTTATCGGTCAAAGCTGCACGGGGGGTTGCGGGTGTTTGCCCCGGGCCAGGTGCCGTGAAGCCGGTGTTAATAGCTGTTATGGCTGCGCCTGTCGGGTTGCTCGGCGTCTGTTTTGCGTTTTCAAGCTGCAAAAGCCCAGTTCCATCTGGGGTTTGCAGTTTAACGCTGCGCAAACCGGCTTCTAGCAGTTTGATGGTGCCACTGGCGTTTTCGCGCACCAGAACCACCCTTTTCTCAGCCGGAACAAAAACGAAAGCGGCACTGCGGCCGTCTTCGAGAATGATGCCGCGCAGCCGGTAACCAAGGATTTCAAGATTTGCCAACAACGGCCGGGGTTCGACGATGACGGCGGCAGAGGTTGTTGCCACCGCGATGGTCTGGGTGGCTGTTGCCGTTGCCGATGCGGTTTCTGGTATGGGCGTGGGTGAGACGTTCAACCCCAGCACCGCCATGAATGAACCTGAACTAATCTGGTTGAGAGTCAGTGCCGCCGGTTTCTGGTTGAGACTTTGCTCAGTGCCTGCCAGATCGGGAGGGCTGATCTTCAGGCCACGCACCGGCGCCATGCCAGCCGCGAACCACACGCCAATAACGGCGGTTGCGCCAATGACAAGCGCAGCTGCAATGACAAGCTCTTTTTTCTGTACACCTTTGAACATTGACAGAAGTCTATCTTCTTTGGCCCCACAAAACAATACATCACCACGAAAATTCAGGCAAACGCTTACTTAACTATCTTTAGATGCAAGTTTTGGCAGGTCAGGCGATTGCATAAGCGACGCTTGTCGAGCACCCCATAGTTCCCTGCAAACGATGCCGCTAAGACCGGACGTTTTGCCTGGAGGGCAAAACGCGGGCGATTGCCGCAGGATGCGGCTTAGAGCCCGTGTTCCGGTCGTGCGAGCAGAGTGAGCAGATGGAACTATGAGGGCGCGAAGATCGCAGAGCGTTGCAACGACTGACATGCCGTAATGCAGGTGTTGGAGAGAAAAGAGTTTCCGTTTGCCATGCCGCGAAATTCAGTTGGACTTCGGTCTGATAAGCGGCGACAATGTTTCTCAAAGTTCGGGTAATCTGTGGTATTATCGTTGTGAAAATTTCAGACCTTGCTATGGAGGGCCAGATGGCATTAACACTTTATAACTCCCTTAACCGTCAAAAAGAAGAATTCAAGCCAATCGAACCCGGGCACGTCGGTATCTATGTCTGCGGGCCAACGGTCTATGGGCCGCCGCATCTTGGCCATGCCAAGAGTTACATTACCTTTGATGTTCTGGTTAAACACCTGCGTAATTCAGGCTTTAAAGTCAGATATGTGCAGAATATCACCGATGTGGGCCATTTGACCGACGATGCCGATGCCGGCGAAGACAAGATTCAGCGCCAGGCACGCCTTGACCAGGTTCACCCCTGGGAAATCGTCGATAAATGGACGAGACAATACATGAATGATATGGAAAAGCTTCGCCTGGCACACCCGAACTTTTATGTTCGAGCCAGTCAGCACATCGGCGAACAGATCGAAGCCGTGCAGAAGCTTGTCGAAAACGGCCACGCCTACGTTGTAGATGGTTCAGTCTATTATGATGTTGAATCTTTTCCTGAATATGGCAAACTTTCAGGGCGCCGCCTCGAAGAACAGAAAGAGGGCGTTCGGGTCGAAAGCCGCTCAGACAAGCGTAATCCTCGTGATTTCGCCCTCTGGAAAAAGGCGGAACCTGGGCACATTCTCAAATGGAACTCGCCCTGGGGCGAAGGTTTCCCGGGCTGGCACATTGAATGTTCGGTAATGGCCAACAAATACCTCGGCACTACCTTCGATATTCACGGTGGCGGCCTCGAAAACAAGTTTCCGCACCATGAGTGCGAGATTGCCCAGTCAGAATCAATTAACTGCGCCACTTTCTGCAATTACTGGCTGCATAACAACATGGTGACTGTTGATGGCGTCAAAATGGGAAAATCCCTCGGTAATTTTCGCACCTGCCAGGATCTGCTGGCAAAGCATTCGCCCGAAGCCATTCGCGCCTTCGTGCTGACAACTCACTACCGCTCACCCTCAAATTATACCGAAGAAGCTATCGATGCCGCCGCCGCCGGCCTTACCCGTCTGAGCCAGTTGCAGAACGCCCTGCTCGAAATTGCCGACAAGAATAATGCGGCCACGGAAAGCGATGCTGAAGTTGCCACCCTGTGCGCTAACGTCGAAAAGAACATTCGCGAGCGCCTCGACGATGATCTCGATACGCCAGGGGCCATCGCGACCCTTTACAGCATGGCTACTGAAGTCAACCGCCTCATCGGCACCGGAACCCTCTCATCTGATTCAGCCCGCGCCATTCTTAAGCTGATTAAATTGTTTGGCAACGATATTCTCGGCATTGTGCCCGAAGTTTCGCGCGCCGACAGCAATGTCGATATTGCTCCGATCATGGATATCATCATTGAACTGCGCAAAGAAATGAAGGCCGCTAAAAAATACGATGTGGCAGATGCAATCAGAGACCGCCTTAAAGCTGGTGGAGTGCTAATCGAAGACACCCGCGATGGCATGCGCTGGCGCAAAGCCTGAACAGGGCTTGTCGTTATCGCAGTCGCCATTTCGGTTGTCAGATTTTCCCTCCGTGCTCGGTTGTTTTAATTCTATACAAAAGCTCATTGAGTATTTCAAATCAATTCTGCTGAAATCCCGCCCTCTCGGATTGCCCGGAAATACTCAATGGGTTCTTATAAAAATCTGCTTCTGTGGTGGTATCGGCGCTGATCATGCGGATAGTTCACCCGACCAGTACCGTAGGACTTGGCCGGGTTGCATCTTTAAACGTTTCTGTCCAAAGCTCTTCGATTCCTGTTCTTCTTCACGGTGTATCGGTGTCTGAGGCATTTCTTGGATGGCGAGTGGGCCAGGGCGGGCATAGGGTAGAAATAGCTAAAAACCGGTAAATCACGGTTCTCTCGACAAATGATCAGTATTTCAGGAACCCACAAAGCCTGAATGTAATAAGTGGAAAACATGGATGTAAAAAAAGCAAATTTTGGTGGTTCTGATGTTTTCGCTCTGGCAGGTGCCTGGAGCGAAGTCGAGGTATCCCATCTTCCGGCCCGGACCCTGGCTTATATCGGCGATGCGGTCTATGACCTCAGTCTTCGTATGAGCCATGTTCGTTCCGGGATCGACGGGTCAGGCAAATTGCACGACTCGCTGGTTGAGCTGGTTAATTCTTCAGCGCAGGCGAAAGTATTTGATGTTATTTTTCCAGATCTTCCCGAAGGCGATCAGCAGATGGTTAAGACCTGGCGTAATGCGAAAACTCCTTCGAGATATGGTTCTGGTACGCGTGGCGAGTACGCGCGGGCTACGGCTCTTGAGGCCTGGGTCGGTTATCTGTTTCTGACCGGGCAGAATGAGCGACTGGCTGCGCTTTTTACAATAGTTTCCGGCTTTGCCGGCAGAGGTGAATAATGAACAAAAAACATGGTAATTACAGTGGGGAAGGCCATAAACCAGGTCGAGCAGACCATTCAGGCGGCAGTAAAAAAAGATATGCCGGCTCTGAAGACGATTCAGGCCGTGATAAAAAGAAATCCGCCGGTTCTGAAGACCGCCCCAGTCGCGATAAAAAGAAATCTTCAAGTTTTGAAGATCGCCCTGGCCGCGATAAAAAGAAATCTGCTGGCTTTGAAGACCGCCCCAGCCGCGATAAAAAGAAATTTTCCGGCTCTGAAGACAATTCAGCCCCCGAAAAGAAAAAATTCAGCGGTTCTGACGAAAAAGCAAGCCGAACAGGTGTGCGCAGCGCTCGCCCTGAACGCCCGGCACGGCGTGATCGTGGTGACCAGCCAGGGCGGCCTGAAAAAAAAGACGGGCGCCCTGCGAGGCCTCGTTTTGAACGCCCGGCACCGCGCCAGTTCAAAAAAGAACCTGACAAAACCAGGACTGCTGATGCGGGTGAAACTGACCAGCTGCACCCGGCCGGCGAAGATGATCGACTGATTCTCAAAGGCCGGCACGAAGTTGTACAGGCACTCGAAAGCGGCCAGCAGCTCGACTCGGTTGTTATTTCGACAGCACTGAAAGGGCCGGTCGGAAGTGTGGTTCGTGAACTGGCGAGCAAGGCTCAGATTCCAGTTAAAGAAATGAACCCGGATCTTTTTGCCCGTAAATTCGGAGAAAAGAGCCAGGGAATCGTTGCCATCGGCGGCACTTTTTCTTACTGCAGTCTTGAAGAGATCGCCGAAAAAGCAACCGCCGGCCGCGGTATTCTGGTCGCTCTCAATCACGTCGAAGATGCCCGCAATCTTGGCGCCATTGTACGCACCGTCGAAGCATCGGGATGCAGCGGCGTGCTTATTCCCAAGCATCGCTCAGCGAGCATGACCGAATGGGCGGTTCGCACTGCCCAGGGCGCCGCTTCGTATCTGCCGGTGGCCCGGGTTAACAACATTGCCGAGGCCCTTGAAAAGCTCAAAGAAATTGGTTATTGGGTAGTAGGTCTTGACGGTGATGCACCGAAAAGGTACGACGAAGTCGTGTACAGCGGCCGAATTGTACTGGTAGCCGGTGGTGAAGATGCCGGCCTGGGTGAACGGGTGCGCAAGATATGCGATGACGTGGTGTCGATACCGCTGGTTGGCCACACGCCTTCTTTGAACGTTTCTGTGAGCACGGCAGTGGCTCTGTATGAGATTTTGCGTCAGAAAGAATTTTTTAAAAATAGTTTAAAAAGTAGTTGACAATAAATCAGGGCTGCTTTATAATCCGACAATACCGTTAGCACGGTACAGTTCCCTGTGAACTGAAGCCGCTGGCATAGCTCAATTGGTAGAGCAGCTGACTTGTAATCAGCAGGTTGCGGGTTCAAGTCCCATTGCCAGCTGCGAACGGAGAGATGCCCGAGTGGCTAAAGGGGGCAGACTGTAAATCTGTTGGCTCACGCCTACGGTGGTTCAAATCCACCTCTCTCCAGTGATGTGCCCGTGTAGCTCAGACGGTAGAGCACTTGCATGGTAAGCAAGAGGTCACCGGTTCAATCCCGGTCGCGGGCTTTTATCGTATCTTTGGGTTGACATTGATTTCCCATAATTTCTCAGGAGGACGCCACATGGCAAAAGAAACTTTTTCCAGAAACAAACCGCACGTTAACGTTGGAACCATCGGTCACATTGACCACGGCAAAACCACGCTGACCGCTGCTATTACCATGACATCAGCGCAAGCTGGTGGAGCTAAAGTAATGAACTATGCAGACATTGACTCAGCTCCTGAAGAAAAAGCCCGTGGTATCACAATCAACACAGCCCATGTTGAATATGAAAGCCCCAAACGTCACTACGCTCACGTTGATTGTCCAGGCCACGCTGACTATATCAAGAACATGATCACTGGCGCAGCTCAGATGGACGGCGCCATTCTTGTTGTAGCCGCCACTGATGGTCCGATGCCCCAGACTCGCGAACACATTCTTCTGGCCCGCCAGGTTGGCGTTCCGAAGATCGTGGTTTTCATGAACAAGTGCGACCTGGTTGACGATGCCGAACTGCTCGACCTCGTAGAACTCGAAGTTCGCGACCTGCTCAGCAAGTATGAATTCCCCGGCGACGATACACCGATCGTCCGTGGTTCAGCTACCAAAGCCGTTGCCGCCAATGGCGTTGGCCCCGATTGCGAACCGATCAAGAAACTTCTTGATACCCTTGACAGCTATATTCCCGAACCGGAACGCGCCCTTGATAAGCCTTTCCTGCTCCCGATCGAAGACGTATTCACCATCACTGGTCGCGGCACTGTCGTAACCGGTCGTGTTGAACGCGGCATCATCAAAGTCGGCGACAAGGCTGAACTCGTTGGTATCCGCGACACTCGCGAAACCACCGTTACCGGCGTTGAAATGTTCCGCAAGCTGCTTGACCAGGGTCAGGCCGGCGATAACGTTGGTATTCTGTTGCGCGGCATTGAAAAGAATGACGTAGAACGCGGCATGGTTCTTGCCAAACCGGGCAGCATCAAACCCCACGCCAAGTTCCACTCCCAGGTTTACATCCTGAGCAAAGAAGAAGGCGGCCGTCATACTCCTTTCTTCTCAGGCTACAGACCCCAGTTCTATTTCAGAACCACCGACGTGACTGGCGTTGTTCAGCTCGGCGAAGGTAAAGAAATGGTTATGCCTGGTGACCGCGCTGAATTTCAGTGCGAACTCATTACTCCGATCGCCTGCGAAGAAGGTCTCCGCTTCGCAATCCGTGAAGGCGGCCGCACCGTAGGCGCCGGCGTCGTCACCAAGATCGTCAGCTAATTTCCTGTTAACCTGAGGGGGCGGGTTCGCCCGCCCCCTTATGATCTTCAAAGCCGACCTTGTCGGCTTTTTTAAGCGAGGTAATGTTATGCGTGAAAAAATTACTCTGGTTTGCAGCAGCTGCAAACGCAAAAATTACATGACCATGAAAAACAAGCGCAATGACCCTGATCGTGTTGAATTAAGCAAGTATTGCAGCGCTGAACGCAAGCATACGCTTCACAAAGAAGGCAAGTAAGACACATAGGCCAATAGCTCAATTGGCAGAGCACCGGTCTCCAAAACCGGGGGTTGGGGGTTCAACTCCCTCTTGGCCTGAATGATTACCCCACTCGAAACGAGGGTCAAATGAGCAAAATTGCAAACTGGTGGAACGAAACCTCCCGCTTCCTGCGTGAAGTCTGGATCGAAGTCAGGCCGAAAAACGGTCGTGTTTCATGGCCGACTTACGAAAACGTTAAGGTCTCAACCAAAGTGGTTGTGATCTCGTCAATTGGTCTCGGACTTTTTATCGGGCTGCTTGATATTCTGTTCGGCAAGGTCCTGACAGCTATTGTCGGCGGCGGAATTGGATAAGGTTTTACTGTGGATATTTTAAAAGCAAAATGGTATGTCATTCATACCAACTCAGGTTCAGAATACAAGGTCAAAAAAAACCTTGAGAACCGCGTTGAGCTTCTCGGCAAGAAAGAAAGCATCTTCCAGGTGCTTGTTCCTGAAGAGAACGCCGAACGCGTCCAGGATGGCGAGCGCGTCACCCAGACCCGCAAAATTTATCCCGGTTATGTTCTGGTCCAGATGGATATGGACGACGACACCTGGACAGTCGTGAAAAACACTCCCGGTGTTACAGGTTTCGTTGGTCTCGGCAGCAAACCAACTCCTCTGCATGACAAAGAAGTGCAGACCGTGTTGCGAGCCGCCGGCATCGGGCCGCAGCGTTCCGCTGCCATGACCCCGATCGGGTTTACCGAAGGTCAGACAGTCAAAATCATTGACGGTCCCTTCACTGATTTTATCGGTGTTATTAAAGAGATCAACCAGGAAAAGCGCAAGGCAAAAGTTCTTGTCTTTATCTTTGGCCGCGATACCGCGATCGAAGTTGATCTTATTCAGCTTGAAGAAGCTTGATAAACTGAAGAATACGTTCTTAGAAGGAGTTTAGTTATGGCCAAGAAATTAGTAGCTGTCGTTAAATTGCAGATCCTGGCTGGTAAAGCAAACCCGGCCCCCCCGGTTGGTCCCGCTCTTGGCCAGCATGGTGTCAACATCATGGACTTCTGTAAGAATTTTAACTACAAAACGGCAAAAGAAGGCGATGCAATTATTCCGGTCGAAATCTCTGTATTTGCTGACCGTTCTTATACTTTCATCACCAAAACCCCGCCTGTATCATTCTTGCTGAAAAAAGCCGCCGGCATTCCCAAGGGCAACCAGACCCCCGGTCGCACCAAAGTTGGCAAAGTAACCAAAGCGCAGATCAAAGAAATCGCTGAACGCAAAATGCCCGACCTCACCGCCGCTTCACTCGAAGCCGCCATGAACGTCGTTAAGGGCACTGCCCGCAGCATGGGCATGGAAGTAGTTGACTAAGCCTGCCACTCTGTGGTAAGCTCTTCTACCCTCAAAGAAAGGAGGAAGCAAAGATGCCGAAACACTCCAAAAGATTTAATAACGCCAGTAAAGACCTCGTTCACCTGAAACAATATTCAGTTGACGAATGTTTTGACAGAGTTAAAAAGACTGCCACCGCCAAATTCGATGAAACCATCGATGTTGCTGTTCGCACCGGGCTCGACCCGAAATATGCTGATCAGCAGTTGCGCGGTAGTTGCGTACTGCCCCACGGTTCAGGCAAAACAACCCGCGTGGTCGTTTTCGCCTCAGGCCCGAAAGCCCAGGAAGCAACAGCAGCTGGAGCAGACTTCGTAGGCGCCGAAGATTTGGTCGCCAAGATCGAAGGAGGCTGGGTTGATTTTGATGCCGCCGTTGCAACACCCGACATGATGAGATTCGTCGGTAAGCTCGGTAGAATTCTTGGCCCCCGCAACCTGATGCCCAACCCCAAAGTTGGAACCGTCACCATGGATGTAGCCAAGGTTATTACCGAACTGAAAGCTGGTAAACTCCAGTATCGTGTTGAAAAGGCCGGAATCATTCACACCGCCATAGGAAAAGCTTCTTTTGACGCCAAAAAGCTCAAAGAAAATTTCCTTGCCTTCTTTCAAGCTATTCACAAAGCCAAACCGTCGGGTGCCAAAGGTACCTACATCAAGTGCGTTACCGTCAGCTCAACCATGGGCCCCGCTTACGATCTTGATGTCAATGAAGCACGCGCTGAATCAGAAAAGGGTAATGCCTGATCTGAATGAACTGAGACTGGTCGAAGACCGCAGGTCCTAAGTAATTGGCTTAAAGGCCTCCCTGCCGAGACTGGAAAACAGAACGATAGAATTATCGAACCGTTTCCGGTTTTCGTGCCGGAAACGGTTTTCTATTATGCCTCGTTTGTGATTCCGCTGTATTTTTATCCCACCTCAAGGAGGTGAAAACATTGAAAGATCTCTCCAATAAAGAAGCCTACGTAAAGGAATTTGCTGAAAAGCTTGCCAAATCACAGGTAGTAGTTCTTGCTAACTGCGAAGGTGTAAGGGTTTCTGAAATGACTGCTCTGCGTAAAGCCGTGCGTGAAACCGGTTCTGAACTGAGGGTTGTTAAAAACACTCTGCTCTGCCGCGCTCTGCACACCACAGCGATGAAAGAACTTGAAGGCCACATGAGCGGTAATACTGCCGTAACTTTTGGTTACAAAGATCCGATCGCTCCGGTTAAAGCCCTGTTTGAATTCGCTGAAAAAGCCAAAAAGTTCACATTCAAAGCCGGTTATATGGAAGGCAAAATGCTCAACGTTGCTGAGCTGACCGCCCTTTCCAAGGTTCCAGGCCGCAAAGAACTTCTCGGCATGCTCGCTTCTGCAGTTCAGGGCCCGATCCGCAAACTCGCCGGAATTCTCGATGCTCTTCGCATGAAAAGAGAAGAAGCCTCTGGAGCTGCCCCGGTCGAAGCCCCCGCTGCCTGATTATTTCCTGATTTTTGCATAAGATTATAAGGAGTTATTAAAATGACTAAAGAACAGATTCTCGAGTCTATCGAAAAGATGACCGTTCTCGAACTTTCTGAACTGGTTAAAGCCATCGAAGTAAAATTCGACGTAACCGCCGCCGCCCCGACCATGGTAGCCGGCCCGGTTGCCGCTGTTGTTGAAAAAGACGAATTTGATGTCGTCATCGAAAGCAACGGTGCCAACAAGATCAACGTTATCAAAGTCGTACGCGAACTGACCGGTATGGGCCTCAAAGAAGCCAAAGACCTGGTAGACGCAGTTCCGAAGACCCTCAAAGAAGGCCTCACCAAGGGTGATGCCGAAAACATGAAGAAGAAACTCGAAGAAGCCGGCGCCAAGGTTACCCTGAAGTAATCAAGTCTCCAGTCTTTTCAAAAAACACCCCGGTTCGCCGGGGTGTTTTTTTTGCCTCGTCGCCCCTGGAAACACGCAAACCATTATTCACCGCCACTCTGAGAAAAAAAACACAAGCTCCCCTGAAATTTGTATAATGTAAAAAAGACCTTTTGGGGGTACTGAGATGTCAGATGAGAACCCTGGTATTCTTGAGCAGATTCCTGGCCGAGCGCTGGCGTTTATAATCTTTTTGCTCGTTTCCGGGCCGTTTATGCTGATCGGGGCCTATAAGAACGCTCAAATCGAGAGTTGCATCGAAGCTTCAGGCAAATGCATGGACCGCTATGACCACATCGGCGCCGAAAAGAAAATGGAAGAAGGCGCCAGTCATTTTTCATTACTCTATGATATTTACATCATCATGCCGACTTTTGGCGGCAGCACATATTATAAAGAGAACGACTACCTCGGTATCAGAGGCGTGGTGCGCACCACGGCCATCGCCCAGCGCATGGCTGAATGGAACCTCGATGTCGAAGAACTAATTAAAAATGCTTCGCATGATCTCGAGCGCCCGGGTGCTTTCTCAGGCAAATCCGTATCCATGGCCGAGAACGCCCGAAAGCAGATTGCGGCACTAAAAAAACTTCTGCCAGTCATGAAAACCTGCAAAGAAGGCCGTATCGAAAAGGCTTTCGAAGATTTTAAAGCTTTCATTCTCGAAAAAGGCAATCTTGAGCACGCAGTCGTTCTCATGCCTGTTATCCGCCTCGCAGTAGAACTGGCCGAAAAGTCCCCGAGTCGCGACATGGCCGAAAAACTGCTGGTGCTCATTCGTGCTTCTTCTGAAGAATCAGATAACCCATTCTTTAAAGACATGCAACGCCGCGCCTCGATGATCGATCTTTCCGGGCCCCGCCCGACAAGAACGAAGGTAGTCGCCGAACCCGAAAAACCGGCACCGCCATCCCGCCGGGTCGAACCGGCTAAAAAACCCGCGAAAGCCGTTTCCATGCAAGAAAAATTCGCAGCGGCCCTCGCCTTTGCCCGCAAAAAAGAATTCACTGAAGCTCTGCCACTCTTTAAAGAATGCTATGGCGCCAGCCCCGACAACGACAAGATCTGCTACGCCCTGGCCCTCACCCAGAAAAACCTCGGCATGAATGATGAAGCCCGCCGCCTGTGCGACGAGATGCTGGCACGTAACGCCGGCAACACGCAGGCGCAAAAACTCCTCGCCTCAATCAAATAACCCGACTGATGGCCGCGCCGGTGAAGTTAGCAGGTTCTATTTTTTCAGGCTTCGATAAGGCGCGATTCTTTCCGCAAATGGCTCCGCAACCGCCTGCACACGGGCTTGAACATTTACGCTGCACGATTTGTAGAAACTGCCGCGACTCTCTGATAGTATTACTGGCATCAAAGATATCTGGAGAGTTGTGATGAGCGAAAAAGTTTCTGCAGAACGTCTTGAGGTAATGGCGCCCCTTTCTGGTTTCCTGATGGCTCTCGAAACCGTTCCAGACCCGGTATTTGCCCAGAAGCTTGTCGGAGATGGCGTGTCGATCGACCCGGTTTCTAACGTTTTGAGCGCCCCGGTCACCGGCGAAGTTATTCAGCTTCACTCTGCATCACACGCTCTGACCATCAAAACGCCACATGGCATCGAAATTCTCGTGCATATCGGCCTCGACACCGTCAAACTCGGGGGTCGTGGCTTTGAACCCCTGGTCAAAAAGGGCGACCAGGTCACCGTCGGCCAGCAACTGATCAGGTTCGACGCCGATTTTGTTGCCACTAACGCCCGCAGCCTGCTAACACAGATCGTCGTCGCCAACCCCGAATCGATCAGCAGCCTGACCAGGGAAACCGGCAGCGTTGACGCCTGCACTGACGTGATTTTTACGCTGGTGCCGGTGGTTGCAGGGCCGGCCGCCGCTAAACCCGCTGAAGCCCAGCACGTTATCTCTGATTCAGTCGTCGTGGTTAACCCTTCCGGTCTGCATGCCCGCCCTGCTTCAGTGCTCGCCGGTCTGGCCCGGCAGTTCGAATGTGAACTGCAACTGCAGAAGGGTGATCGCCGTGCCAATGCCCGCAGCGTTTCGGCAGTCATGGGCCTCGAAGTCGAAAAAGGTGACAAAATCACCCTGGTCGCCAACGGCCATGACGCTCAAAAAGCCATCGACCACATTCTGCCACGCCTGCGCGAAGGCCTGGGCGAGAACCTCAAAGCCGCCGCCGCCCAGCCGGTCGAATTCAAAAAGGGCGAAAAGACTGCAGTCAACCAGCTGACTGGCATCGGTGCCTCACGCGGCATCGCCATCGGCCGTGTTTTAAAACTGAAACCCGAAAAATACAGCATCATTGAACAAGGCCATGGCAGCAAATTTGAGCAGTCAGAATTCGCTAATGCCGTTAAACGCGGCATTCTGCAACTTTCTTCGCTGGCCGACAAACTCAAACGCTCCGGAAACCCCGAACGGGCGGCAATTTTCGCCGCCCACGCCGATCTGCTTGATGACCCCGAATTGCTTGAACTGGTTGAACGCGGCATTATGGCCGGCAAAAGCGCGGCATTCGCCTGGAACAAAGCTTTTAACGCCCATGCTCTCAAACTGCAGGGCCTCAATAACCAGCTGCTGGCCGCCAGAGCCAACGATCTGCGCGACGTCGGTTATCGGGTGCTGCGCATTCTGCTCTCACTCGAAGAAAAATCGCTGAATGTCAGCGAAAAACAGGTCATCATCGCCGAAGACCTGACCCCCTCCAATATCATTTCAATCGATAAGGAACTCGTCGTCGCCTGCTGCACCGTCGCCGGCGGCGCCACTTCGCATGTCGCAATTCTCGCACGTTCAATGGGGTTGCCCGCAATTGTGGGGCTTGACCCGGCTGCCCTCGAACTCGAAGACGGCCTGATGGTCGTCGTCGATGGTGACAAGGGTCTGCTGACCGTTCAGCCTGACGCGGCTGAAGTCGAAGCCGTCGAAACCACCATGATCGCCGAAGAAAAAACCCGCGCCGAAGAAAAACGCCACGCCGATGAACCCGCAGTCACAGTCGATGGCCTTAAAATTACTGTGGCGGCTAATATTGGCGAAACATCATCAACAGCCCAGGCCGTAGAACTCGGCGCCGAAGGGGTGGGGTTGCTGCGTTCTGAATTCCTGTTTATGAACCGCGCCGTGGCACCCACCGAAGACGAACAATACGAGGCATACCTCGCCGTCGCTTCAAAAATGGGCAAAGACCGGCCGGTAATCATCAGAACCCTTGACGTTGGCGGCGACAAGCCCCTTTCCTACCTGCCGATCCCGAAAGAAGAAAACCCCTTTCTCGGTGAACGCGGTATCAGAGTCTGTCTGAACCGCCCAGAAATTTTAATTACCCAGCTGCGTGCCATTCTGCGCGTCTCACAGCAATATGATGTCAGGGTCATGTTTCCGATGATCGCCGATATTTCTGAATGGCGGCAGGCAAGTGCTATCATGCAGCAGACCGCCGCTGACCTCGGCATTCCGGCCGTTAAAACCGGGATCATGGTCGAGATTCCAGCTGCTGCGCTGCTCGCCGATACTTTCGCCGCCGAAGCCAGCTTCTTTTCGATCGGCACCAACGATCTGACACAGTATGCACTGGCCATGGACCGCGGCCACCCAAAACTCGCCGCCCAGATTGATGCCATGCACCCGTCTGTTCTGCGCCTGATGAGCATCGTTGCCGAGGCCGGTCGCCGACATCAGATTGAAGTCGGCGTCTGCGGGGGTCTGGCCAGCGACCTCGAAGGTATCGCCGCCCTGATCGGCATGGGAATCAGCAAACTGAGCGTCGATATTCCGGTGATACCGGCAGTTAAAGCCACGGTGCGCCGTCTTTCGGCTGATAAATGCAGTAAACTGGTGCGCGATGCCATTCGCATGAGCGACGCGCTTTCGGTGCGCCAGGCGTTCCGAAAACTGCTCGAAGAAAGCAGGGGAGAAAACTGATGAAAAACATTGCCAGAAGTGTGTTCGCAACGCTTCAAAAAATCGGAAAATCAATGATGCTGCCGGTGTCGGTATTGCCGGTCGCCGGGTTGTTGCTCGGCATCGGTAGTTCAAATTTTGCTTTTCTGCCCTCAATCGTGTCGAAAACCATGGCGCAGGCCGGGGGAGCCATATTCTCCAATCTGCCGCTTCTCTGCGCCATTGGTGTTGTTCTTGGCCTGACTGGTAACGATGGCGTCGCCGCCATGGCTGGCCTGGTTGGTTTCGCGGTCATGGTCGCCACCATGGGTGTTACTGCCTCGGCATTTGGCCTCGAGACCCGCATGGTAATGGGCATGCAGTCGATCGATACCGGCGTGCTCGGTGGCATCATCATCGGCCTGGTCGCCGCCTGGCTCTTCAACCGCTACTATCGCGTGCAGTTGCCTTCTTACCTCGGTTTTTTCTCGGGCAAACGTCTGGTGCCGATTCTGACCGCCTTCGCTGGTATCGGTCTGGGCATACTGATGAGTTTTGTCTGGCCGCCGGTCGGAGCAGTGATTGGCATGTTTTCGCGCTGGGCGGCTTCTGAGAACCCGGCCACCGCCTTTGCCCTGTATGGGGTTGTTGAACGCGCCCTTTTACCTTTCGGCCTGCACCACATCTGGAACGCCCCCTTCTTTTTCGAAGTCGGCGAGTTTACTAACGCTGCCGGTGAACTGATCAGGGGTGAAGTCTATCGCTTCGCAGCCGGTGACCCGACCGCCGGTAACATGGCCGGCGGCTATCTTTTTAAAATGTGGGGGCTGCCCGCCGCGGCCTTCGCTTTCTGGTACACCGCCCGCCCCGAAAATAAGGCGAAAATCGCCGGTATCATGGGTTCGGCTGCTCTGACATCTTTTCTGACCGGCATTACTGAACCGATTGAATTCTCGTTTCTGTTTCTTGCGCCGATGCTTTATGGTGTGCATGCCGTTCTAACCGCCGCCGCCTATTATCTTTGCGTGATGATCGGCATCAAACATGGTATGACCTTTTCACATGGCCTCTTTGATTTTGTGCTGCTCTTCTCAAAATCGACCCACGCCCTCTGGTTGCTGGTTATCGGGCCTATGTGGGGTCTGATGTATTTCGCAATTTTCAGGTTCTTTATTCTCAAGTTTGACCTTAAAACCCCAGGCCGTGAAGTCGAAAGCGAAATCGACTCTTCTGCCATCGCCGGCAATGAATTCGCCCGCCAGCTCGTGCTCGCTTTCGGCGGGCGCAGCAATATTCTCGGCCTTGACGCCTGTATTACGCGTCTGCGCCTCGAACTCAAAGACCGCAGCTTTGCCAGCCCTGAACGCCTGAAGCAACTCGGCGCCGTCGGGGTTCTCGAAGCCGGAAATAACTTGCAGGCAATTTTCGGCACCCGTTCCGAAATTCTCAAAACCGACATGGAAGAATACCTCAAAACCGCCGGCCCTGACGCCGAACTCGATCAGCGCCCCAACCCGACCGCTGCCGCCGAAGCCGCCGGGTTCCCGAGCGCACCGGTTGACCCCGAAGCCCGCAGTAAATGCGAAAAGTGGCTGAGGGCCATGGGTGGCCGCGAAAACCTGGCCACGGTAACCGCCTGCGCTGAAACCCGCCTGCGCATTGTTTTGCACGAACCAGACTGGCTCGACAGCGAAGAACTGCTCGATTCTGGTATCAAAGGAATTATGCCGCTTCAGGGTGGCGTCATTCACCTGCTGACCGGTCTCGGGGCGCATCAGTATGCCATCGAACTTCAGGCTATTCTCAATAGCTGACTGAACCGGTCGCTATCATGCTCAGCAGCTAAAAACGGTCACTGAGCCCGCCAGGCGGGTCGAAGTGGTGCAGTTTAAATTCTCTTCGGGCAGATAATCTGCAGTTCACAGTTGCCGCAGTCAGCACGTCGGGCCGCGCAACGCTCGCGCCCATGCATGATCAGAAAATGCGAAAAGTTGATCCAGTGCTTTTTGGCCACCACCTTCATCAGATCCTGCTCGATCTTTTCGGCGTCAGTATGCAATGACAGACCCATACGCTGCGCCAGGCGGGTAACGTGCGTATCGACGACGATCCCTTCGGCTTTGCCGAACCCGGTGCCAAGCACGACACTCGCCGTCTTGCGCCCGACACCGGGCAACTCCGTCAGGGCGGCAAGCGTCTGCGGAATCACGCCGGCATGGCGCTCGAGCAGCGCCCGGGCGCAGGCGATTATGTTTCTGGCCTTGTTGTGATAAAAACCGGTCGAGTGAATGGCCTTTTCGAGGGCTTCCTGATCGGCGTCTGCGAAAGCCTTGATCCCGTTAAATTCTTTGAACAGACCCGGGGTTACCATGTTAACTCTTTTGTCGGTACACTGGGCCGAGAGTATGGTCGCGACCATGAGTTGCCAGGGGTCGAGATGCGTCAGGGCGCATTGTGGGTCAGGGTATTTCGCGCTGAGAATCTCGATAATCTCTTTGGCCCGCTTCTTGATCTGTGGGTCAGCTTTTTCTGAAGTTTTCAATCTGCTTTTCCTTCTTATTCTTCTGACGATGCCTGTGTAGAATGCTGCAATCTGTTTTCCGGTCGCCAGGCCACGCCGTCGAATCGGTGAGAAATACTTAATGGGCTCTTATATAAGAACTGCATTTGGCGCGGCTATCAAGCGATTTTATCGGGCGCCACCGCATCGAGTGGTTTTTCGTCACCCGCGTCGCCATCTGAACCCTCGTCAGCGATGGTTGCGCTCTCAGTATCGCTGCTGGCTTCCCCGGTGGGAAGGGGTTCTGATGGCTTGGTGCCACGAGCAAAACTGGCGCCCTGATCTTTCAGCTCGGCCATGCGCCGGGTAACCACTTCTTTAACAAGCTTTTCATCAGGCAAAGACGCCGGGAAAAAAATCGCAACCCCGGCGGCAGCGGCCATCAACGTGGCTATACCGATCGACATCAGTCGACTGAAGGCACTGAGCTCGAAGGCGGTTGCCAGCAGCCAGATCAACCCCCACATGATCATGCAGATCAAAAAAACCATCATCAGGGTGCAGATCAGTCTGATCGCGTAAGGCCCCTGAAAATCTTCAGTTTTAAAATCAAACCGCCGCTTAAGCAGTCCGTCAATCTGTTTATCGGGGTGCCTGCCACCTTGCAGTTGCAGCATTACCGCACGCATCAGATTCAACTTCTCAAGCAGCGCCAGATCATCAGCCAGAGTAGGCTCAGGCAGTGGCTCCGCCGCAGGTTTATCGGCAGCATTATTGCCTGTTGACGAGTTCTTGCCAGCTGCGGCTTGCTCGGCAGTCGGCGGTTTCAGTGCTTCGGGGTTCTGTTTAATCTCGTCAGGCATGCCAGTATATTATCACATTCCATTCTCTGCCAAAACCCCACCCGCTATCGAACTTTTCTAATTCAAAAATTGGTCGATTCAACCGCCATCCGTGTCTATCCGCGTTCATCCGCGGCAGTCTTTCTCTTCCCTTCATCCCTCTCTTTATCCGTGGTTGAAATGAGAGCCCCCCTTGGGTTATCATCCATCATTATCAGAATGCCCCCGGAGGTATCTCTCCATCATGAAACGAATCCAAAGCGGTTTCACCCTTATAGAACTGCTCGTCGTTCTCGTCATTCTCAGTCTGCTCGCCGGCCTGGTGCTGCCGCGCCTTATGGGCCGCACCGAAGACGCCCGCCGCCAGACGGCCGAGGTGCAGATTCGCAGCCTCGAAAGTGCTTTGGCCCTGTATTATGCTGACAACGGCTTTTACCCGACCACCGAACAGACCCTCAATGCCCTGGTAGTCAAACCCGGCAGCGAACCACAGCCAGCCAAATGGAAAGGCCCCTATCTTGAAAAGGGCATTCTGCCAAAAGACCCCTGGGGGCATGATTTTGTTTATCTTGCTCCGGGCGTTAAGTTGCCTGAATTCGATCTGGTGAGCTACGGTAAAGATGGCATGCAGGGCGGTGAAGGCGAATTTGCCGACATCGAAAACTGGAACATTGGCCGCAAATAGCCACAGAGGGTTCACTCTCATCGAACTGCTGGTCGTTCTTGGTATTCTTGCCATGATGGCCGGGGTGATTCTTCCTTCTGCTGCGGCTTACATTCGTCGAGACCGCCTCGATCAGCTTATTTTTGATGTTTCGCTGCTCTGCCGCGAAACCTTCGAGCAGTCGGTTTATGAAGGCAAACGCTATCGCGTTGAACTTGCCGGTGGCAACGAACTCGTGCCCATGGTCGAAGAAAACGGCACTTTCACTGCCGTGCTTGGCGTCATGCTGCGCCCGGCAAAAATTCCGGCCGCCTGCGCTCTCGAATGGCCCGAAAAAGCCTGGCAGACAATGCCGGAAGGCTTCTGTGAGACTCCGTTGCTGCGCTTTTCCGATAAAGAGAGTAACGAAAATATCATTATGCGTGTCAGAGCCTACGATGCCTGTTTGGTTAAAGAAGCCGGGCAATTCGCCTCAACCCCCGAGGCGCGTCCATGAACCGGCAGCGCCGCCGAGGTGTTACTCTCGTTGAAGTGCTTCTGGCGCTCACGATTCTTACGCTGGTTACAGGCGCCCTTTCACAGGGCACTAACTACCTGACCCGCCGACTGGTGCGGGCTCGCCACGCCGCGCGGGCAAGAAATCTCGCCTGGAAACGCCTGATTCAGGCCCGGGTCGAGCCGTTAGTCAACGGACATCGCTCGGGTGTGTTCGGGGCTGAGTTTCCTGGTTATTCATGGAATGAAACGGTGGCACCGCCACAGCAGAGTGGCGCAAATACCGCCGGTCTATACAGTTATCAGCTCAATGTTGCCTGGCAGCAAGGCTGGGAAACCGACCATGTCTCTTTTGAAACGCTTCTTTATCAGCATCCCCCCAAACCGAAGAAAGCCCGTAGCTCCGATGAAAAATAACCCAGTTAATCCCCTGGTGGCTGAGTCTGTCGAAGCCCCGGTGACTGAGCCTGTCGAAGCCCCGGCCCCTTTGCCAAGCCTGCCTCACCCCAGCGAAAAATTCTTAGCGACCGTAACCCGGCGACCGAAAAAAACTATGGCCGGCTTTACACTCATAGAAACAATAATCTCGCTGGCGTTGCTGGCGGTGCTGTTCGTTCTGCTTGGCGGTCTGCTGAGCGGTATGGCGAAGATTTCGCGCACTGCCGCCGATGTCAGTGTCTTCGACCGCGAAATCGAATTCTGCGGCGAGATCATTCGCAAAGAACTCGGCGAGATGCTCCTCGATAACGCCCGGGCTGATTTCACGCTGCTCGGCGGCGCCGAGTTTCTTGCCTACACGACGACCCGCGATGAGTTGCTGGTGCGCGACAGCATTCCGGGTGGCGCCAAACGGGTAGAGTGGCGCTATGACCCAGGTGCTAAGAAGCTACTGCGCAAGGTCACCCGGCTGGTTTCGGCTGGCAGTGAGTTGCCGCCCGTTTCCCAGAGTTATTTTCTCGAAGGTCTGTCTGGAATTCAGCTTTTCTATTTCGATGGCATCAGCTGGGGCCAGATTTCGGGGCTTTCGTCGGTGATACCGCCGGCGCAGAGCCTGGCACTGCGTTTTATTGTCGAAGACGACACCGGTACGCCCGGAATTTATGAAACTGCCTTCTGGTTACCCTATGCCGATGCAAAACTGCAAAAATTCTAGGGGAGTGGCGATGGTGGCGGTGCTGCTGATGTCGGCACTGCTGATCGCGCTATATCTGCGCTTTATGGGCAATGCCGGGCTGATGGCCCGTATCGATGCCCGCCAGGACGCGGTCATGCAACTGCGTCTCGGGGCGCGAGGTGCCACTGATTTTGCTCTGGCCCTGCTGGCTCAAGATAAGTCGATTGGCGACTCTTACGACGAAAACTGGCGGCTGCTCACCGAGCAGACATTTGCCGAACCGTTGATGATCGGCGTTGCCAGTTGCGCGGTGCGGGTTACCGATGAGTCGGGCAAGCTTCAGGTCAATAGCGCCGATGAGGCGACCCTGACCCGGCTTTTCGATTTTTATGATCTCGGCATCGTTGCTTCGTTCAGCATCATTGACGAAGAAATGAAAACCGGCGGGGCGGCACGCCTTGCCCAGCACATTCTCGACTACCTCGATTCCGACATGTCGCCCCGTGCCATGGGTGCCGAAGAATCGAGCTATCTCGAAGCCGGTCTGCTGCCGCCACGCAACGGGCCAATGACTGATATCCGTGAACTGATGAATATTCCGGGTATCGGTCGCGACCTGCTGGTGGCTTCGGCAACCCGACCCGGTCTCTACGACCTGCTGACCGTCTATGGCGATGGCCGCATAAATTTAAACACCGCTCCCGAAGGTGTTATCAGGGCAATTTCGGGGCTTCCTGATTCTTACAGTGCCGAACGCCGCGAAGAGTATTTTACGCAACTGCTGGCTGAGCGCCCCTTCATGGAACTTGCAGGTTTCACCAACTTTATCGTAAAGTTTGACTGGAAGATTCAGAAGTCTTATACAAATCAATTCATCAGCATGACATCCTGGTTCAGAATAATGGCCGAGGCCGAGATCGCCAGCAGCAGCCGCGAAGTTGAAGCGCTGGTGTATCGTGAACCAGATGGGCAGTGCCGGGTGCTACGTTTAACCGAGGTTCCATAATGCAGGCTTTTCGACTGGTTTTTGTCGATGAAGGCGGGCAACAGGTAGATTACGACCTGCTGGACGGTTGCTGCACCCCGGCCGTTTCTGACGCGCCACCGCCTGGGCCGCAGATTCTCGTTCTGCCGGCCGCCGCCGCCCTGCCGTTTCTTGTCGAGCTGCCGTTCTCCGACCAGGCGAAAATTGCCCGGGTATTGCCGCAGTTCGTTGCCGACCAGTATGTCGATGTTGATACGCACTGGCTGTTTTCCTGGCTGATTCTGCCAGTTCGGCCAGGGGAAACCATCTGCCGGGTCGCTGGCCTGGCGTTTCCTCCGCAGTTTGCCGCGCTTCTGTCAGCCGCCGGTTCGCGCTTCAGATTGGCCATCCCGGATGTGTTGCTGGCCCAGACTGAATCTGATGCCGCAATTCGGCTTAAAACGCCGGTGTCGTCGGTGATTGCGGTTTTTTGTGGCAATTACGCGGTGAAACGCCTTTTTTCAGTCGCGGCCGGCCTGCCGGTTGAAGCTCTGCTGGCTGGTGAAGGCAGCGAATCACTGAGTGATGTTGATCTGCTTGCAACTGCTGCCGGCCTGCCGGGCAAAATTTCGGCTCTGCTCGCATCTGAGCATGAGAATCTCGATCTTTCAGGGTTCAGACGCTGCCGAAAAGCTGGTCTTCGTCGCCTGGTCGCTGTTTCAGCACTTTCACTGCTGGCATTGTCGGTGATTCTCTGGCATCTGTTCGTCTGGTTTGAATGTCGAATAACCGAGCGGGCCGCGCAACGCACCCGCACTTATATGCAGCAGGCTTTTTCCGGGGCGTTCCCCGGTATCCCGGTCGTTGAACCGCTTACGCAGACTGCCCGCAGCATCGCCGAGCTTGAAAAGCGCCTCAAAGAAGCTGCGACCGTGCCGCGGCTTCCATGGCAGCGTTTAATTCATGTACTTTCGCAGGTTGCCGGCCCCGATACGGCTATTTTGCGTCTCACGGGCCGCGATAACGGTCTTAAGCTCAGTGGCGTTGCCGTGAACTACGCGGCCCTTGAAGGTTTGCGCGGTCGTCTTGAAACTAGTGGCCTGTTTGAGAGGGTCAACACCCAGGAATCGCGACAGTCTGATGCCGGCATCACCTTCAACCTGGAGGCGCCATGGAAAAAGTAAAACAATGGTGGCTGGCCCGCAACCCCCGTGACCGGCGTGCCTTGCTGGTTCTGCTGGCTGTGGTGCCGGCGATACTGTTCTGGTATCTCGTGACCCGCCCGCTTGAAGACCGGCTGAAGCTGGCGCATCGCGTTCTCGAAACCAGCCGCACCCAGGCCGGCGATCTGCAAAAAAAGCTGAGTGACTACGCGGTTTTGCACGCCCGGGCCGCCGGTCAGCAAGTGACCGCCTCACAGACCATTGTAACCGCACTTGAAAGCGCCTTTCGTGCTTTGCCCCCCGAGGTCGCCAGCCCGACTTTGAACCGCACCACCCTGACCATCCTCGGAAAAAGCCAGCCCGCCGCCCAGGTCAGTATCGACCGGGTTTCGCCGGCCCATGCCTGGCAGATTCTCGCCGCCATCGCCTCGGTCGGTGTAAATGTCGCCGAGCTAGATCTCTCGTCTGACCCGGCAAAAAACCTATTATCAGCCTCTTTCAAAGCCTGGTGACCCTTCGTTGGGTCTTATTCTTCCGGTTGTGCGCCACTGAAATTAAGGTATGATTTGTGTGTCTTGACCGCAGCTGTCGACTGAATTATACTGAAAACACCTTGAAGTCAAGGTTTGGCGTTTAAATAAGATTAGAACTGCTGACGAGGTTGTATGCCGACAGTTTTGCGCATTGGTTCGTTGCGCTTTCACTTTTATTCAGACGAGCGTGGTGAGCCACCGCACATACATGTTGCGACACCAGATGGCGAATGCAAGTTCTGGCTGCACCCGATTAGACTGGCACGTAACATTGGTGTTCCGCCTCGAACTGTTCGTGAAATTGAAAAACTTGTGTTTCAGCACCAGAAGTTGTTAGTGGAGAAATATAATGCCTGGCACTCTTAAGAAGAAAAGCTTTGAAGCGATTGAGCCGGTCGGTATAAGCGTTTGGGTAGATGGCCGCATGGTGTTTGTTGAACTTACTGATGGTCGGGTCTTCGGGTTTCCTGCTGACCGGTTTAAAATTTTGAGGGATGCAACCGACGATGAGTTGGCAAAGGTTGAATTACGGCTTAATGGTTTTGCTCTTCGTTGGGAAGATCTCGATGAAGATATTACAGTTGCCGGTGTTGTTGCTGGAAATTTCCAGCTCCCGCCTGCAGACATCAGCAGTATGAAGGAGCCGGTGGCTCGTTACACGCCCCGCCCGACCAGAAAACAGCGAAAACCCGATTGCGCATGACCGAAGATGGTTATTTTCAGTGCCGGCTTTGTGAAAAAAAAATCTTTTACTGACTATTGATTTTGACTCGGGGCAAGCGTAAAATTTTTGCTTAGATACTGCTCAATACATATAAAAATGATCTGATCCCAGCAGGAATAAGGAGGAGGGCACCCTTTCAGGCCTTGGCAGGCCGCAGATCAAGAGGCTTTGTACGCTTTTTAAGGTTGGTTAGTGTTCTGTTCCAATTTGGTTGTTCATGAAAAATCTGGAGGTTAGGTAGATGCAAAATTGTAGTCTGCAAAGACGCATGATGCTGGTGCTCATCGCACTTCTGTTCTTACCCGTTGTCTCGGCTTTTGCTCAGACAGACCCGATAACCACGAGTGAATTCCCATTCCTGGTTACCGACAGCGCCGGTAACCCGGTTGAATCAGCGGCAGTCTATGTCTGGGACAATTCAAGATGGTACTACAGCTCTGAATATTATGCCGGTCCAATTTTAACCAAGTCAAATGGTCTAGCCAAAGTTACTCTGCAAAAAGTATATCCGGTTCCAAGCTCAACAAGTAATCCTACTCCAAATATCAGTTATCTGGTTGTGCCGCCTGCAATTTCAGGCTCGCAATTAACCTGGTTTGATGGTGTAACTCGTTTTTTTAACATGACAAACTCAGTGGCTCTGGCCGCTCAGACTAACGTTGTTTTAAAAAATGGCACCAAAGTTCGACTAAATGTCAAAACTGATGGAGTCGCAGGTTTCGGCACCTTCACTTCCGGTAACGTTGCTATTGCCAGAAATGATCTCCCAAATTTCGTGACGAATTTTCAGACTTTGACTCAGTCTAGTCTCACCGCTGAAGGCTACTACGAATTTTACTGGCCTGCAGGAAAATCCTTTTGGACCTATTATAATGGCGATGGTAAAATAAGCTTAACGAACGTAGCAAATTTCTATAGTGATGTTTCCAGATCCTTTGTTGTATCAGGAACCGCTTTAAATCAGTTTAGTATTGAGCAGTTCAAACAGACCAAAGGTATTGTGAATATCGTTCAACCCTCAACTTCTTCAGGGCGTCTTGAAGACGTTTACGGGTATTCAACCTATTGGAACGGAACCGGCAATGGCTCAATTTATCTGCCTTATGGGCAATATTCATTCAGATTTGTTCCCGAAGCCGCGTTGAATGAAACACTTGCCCCGGCAATTATTATTGATCCTTATCGGAATGTTTCAGCCACACCCATCAATATTGAAGTCAGTCTGACTGCTGGCGCAGGCACCACAGTTTCGGTCAAATTGGGTGCCCAGGGCGAAGAAGTTGGCGATACCAATTATTTGCCCAGCAATAGCTCGCGTTGCATAGTTGAAAAACAGATAAACAATCAGTGGTTTGAGTATTCTGAAACCTATCTTGCTGGTGATGGCACCAGCAAAATTCTCAACCGTCTTTCACCTGGCAACTACCGTGTGTCCGTTAACAGTGCGTATTTTTCCGGGTTTAATAATTATGGTGTTGTTGACCGTGGTGACCCTGCCAAGTTCAAGTGCTATGCTTATGTTTATAACCAGCCTTTCACTGTTGGCAGCGAAACAGAACTTAACCCGACAGTCGTTCTTCCGCAAAAGCCGGCATTTCAGGCCGTGCTGCAAGATGTCAACGGTGGCGAAATCGAACATAGCCGGGCGATAGGTTTGCTTAATGCGGATGGCTCTTCCGGCGGTGTTGCCGGTAATTATGAGTATGAACAGAATTCGACGGGTAAGTGGGTGATTTTTTACCCGTTTGCCGACCCGACACAGCGCCTCGTTATCAGGGCTGCGTTGCCACCAGTTGCAGCAGAACCCGAAGCAGTTAAGCTGTTTGCGCCGATCTCCCTTAATGCAGTCGGCACAACTGTTCTTTCTGAGCCTCTGGTTGTTGATCCAGCTGAATTTGTAACCGTTTCCGGCAACGTCATGCGCAATGGCACGCCGTTTACTGGTAATGGTCGACTGGTTATGAATCCGGTTGTTCCGGGTACTGCCGGTCTCAGCTGGGCTGCTTTTGGTTTTGATTCAGTAACCAAAGAATTTCTTACTGACCCTGGCTTTGCTTTTAAGGCAGTAAAAGGCCAGAAGGTCGCTATCGATGTACTTGAATCTGAAAGGCCAACGGTCGGCGGTTTTCCGCTAAATGGTTTTGTGCCGTTCAAAATCGTTATGGCAATCGGCGACACCGACATTCTGAATCATGTGATAAACATTTCTGACGGCGGCAAATTTGCGGGCCGTCTGCTGAACAATGGCCAGCCGCTTCCTGCGGGGTCTAAAGTGGGAATCAGTGTAGTTAACACTCAGAATTCTTCTATTGTCAGAACAGGCGTGTTCACTGCCGAGGCCACTACCCCGACCGGCCCAACTGGCCCGACTGTTCCGCCAAGCCCAACCAGTCCTGGCATGCCCGGCACTTTCATGGTTTCTGGTCTTGAAACCGGAAAATATGAAATTACCTTTGACATTGGCGGCATTACCGCTATGGATGAGCAAGATCGCTATGCTTCACAGACTATGCCGTTGATCAAAAGAACCGTTTTTGTTGATTCATCAGCACCTCTGACCGCTCCGGTTGAATTCAACCTTGACCCGCAACAGATTGGCTTTTTGCAGGCCAAAATCGTTGACGAAGCCGGTGTGGGTGTCGGCGGCCTGCTTGTCAAGATAGTTCCATTTATCGATACTGGTTACATGCCCGGGCACCCCGAACCGAAACAATACAATGGTAATTCAAGCGTGGCTTTTTACTGTCAAACGCTTGACGACGGTCGACTTGTAGCTGGTAATTCAGATGCGAATATTCCCCTTGAAGCCGGAAAATACAGTATTCTTGCAGCTTTTTCAGGCACTGCGACCAGCACCTGGAAAACAAGCACAAATAGAGAATACAAACTAGAACAAATTGACAATTTTGAACAAATTGGCGAAATTTCCATTCAGGGTGGGGTTCCAACTCCTTTTGAAAAATCGCTCGCCAGGCTCTATAAGGTGAATGGCTCTCTTAGTGATGGAACAAATCCTGTTCCTTTTACTTATGCCTATATGATGGGTCAGGGCGGGTATTATGATCTCTATACAAATGAAGAAGGTAAATTCGAAACCTGGGCGAAAGATGGCGATTACATTGCTTACCAACAAAAATACGATTACGAAGAAAGCAGTAATCGGGGAGTTCTTTATCTTTGCCCTGTCTCTACCGGCTCGACTGTCGGGTCTGTAAACGTTGTTTTCGACCCGGCGAAACAGAAGCTGCATCGTTTTGTCTTGCAGGGCAATGAAAGCGACAAGCCTAAGCTTGCGAATGTCGATTTCTCAGTAAGGTTTGAAGAGTCGGGCGACGCAAATTCAACTGCTTCTGACAACCGCATTGAAGTCAGTTGTAATGCTCAGAGTGATGAAAATGGCGTGGTTGAATTCAGTCTGACTGATCTGACATCGCTCCCAGTGGGCTTTCAATACGCCACTGATGCATGGAGCAGAGTATCGCGTAAAATTCCGGTTCTTGATGTAAATAACCTGCCGGTCTATGACAAAGCTGGTAACCAGCTTTCTGAAGCCAGGTTTTACACTGGCCCAGACAGCATAGTTCTTCCTGCTGTTCCGACAACAGAACCGACGGTTGTTACCTTCACTGCTCCTTCAACCGTTGTGGTGAATTTTGCCAATATTCCTGCCCGTGTGAACCCTGCGAATCTGATCGGGTTGCTGCGTGGCTCAAATTCCGGTGATGTAGTTTCCGGACCAGATTACAATCCTGACCATAATCAGCAGTATGGCAGGCTTTATGATGCTGTAGCACCTCTGGTTAATAACAAATTCACCTTTAACAATATTCAGAGCGGCGATAAATTCACACTAACTGTTTATGAAACCTTTAAGGGCTTTGATCAATCACAGTTCCGAGATTGGTTTTACAGTTACTATGAATACGGCAGTTCTATTTATCAATTACCTGCTGCCGGCCTATTCAGGCATCGTTCACAGCCTTTTGAGATAAATTCCTCTCTGGTAACGATCAATGAGGTTTTGAATCCTTTAGCTGAGCTGGTTATCAATACTTCGCCCGCAGGCCTTGTGCAGAGTCTTGCTAGCTCGAGCATTGAGTTCACTGATAACTCAGGTTCAACATCTGGCTTGCGCATTGAATTCACCGATAACTCAGCTTCAACATCTGGCTTGCCAGGTAGTTCTTTGATTTTTAATGGTCATTATTCAGATTATCTCGTGCCCGCCGATCTCCAGTTTCCGATTCTGGTGCCGGCAAGCTATGCTCTGCGCATAACCGTTAACCCGCCAGAGGGTTCAGGATATCTTAAACGAACGTTCGAGAATTATTTCCCGGTCACCGGCAAGTCTCTCGATGTGGTTCTTGCCGAAAATCCGAGAATCTATGGCTCGGCCCTCATTGGTGGTCAACCGTTGAACGGCAGCATTGTTCTCGCACCGAAGGGCGCCGACTTTGGCAGTGACATTCTGCAAAGAATTCAGGTCAGCGGTGGCCAGTATTCTGGCTTTCTGCAGCCAGGCTTCTATATTGGTTATGTTGTTCCTGCAGGTGGTTATGCTAAATACATCGAGGTCAACATGGGTGCTGCTTCGCAGAACCTTAATTTCGACCTTGCTGAAAATGGGCACCCGGTCACTGGTTATGTTGGCACCAAAGCAACCGACGGTTCCATCGTTCCGCTCCCTGGTTCGGCTATCCGAATCATGCGCAAGCAGACCGCTGTCAGCACCCTGACTGATGGTCAGCAGATGGTTCCGTATCCTGCTTTCATGGGCAACTTCGAAATCCCATGTGACCCGACTGGCAGATTCTTCTTCCCGGCAGAAATCGGGGTCGATTACTACATTCAGGCTATTGTTCCGATGGGTTTCAACCCAGGTGTTCCGGTTCGCGTTCCTGGCGCAGGCACTGCATCTAAGGTTGAACAGAAGGTTGATATTGTTGTCAGTGAAGGCAAAAAAATTGTTGGCCACCTGAATGTCATGGGTTTTGTTGAAGCCCGCCCGGTGGGAACAAATGCCGCTGGCGACTCATTCGGCCTGCCGACCATGTTCAGCGCCCAGGCAATGACTCCAGTGGTTGTTGGTGGTGTCACCCGCTATCAATTCGAGATTGTTGGTCTCGAAGAAGGCATGCTCTACGACCTGGTTATCTGGCCGTCAGAAGGCAACTACTCGTATACAACGGTTGTGAACGTTGCCGTTGGCGCTGATCCGCTGAAGATCGACCTTTCTGCAGGCAAAAAGATTGTCGGTCAGCTTGTCTATGCTGGTAGTAACCCGCTGAAAGCCGCGAATGTTCAGGTCAGCCTGGTCATGACCATGCCGGCTCAGACGATCTCTGCTTCTGTAAGTTTGCCTGGCAGCGTGGCCGCCTCAAATTATGCACTCAGACAGAGCGTAAGAGCCAGTGATTTGCCGGTTTCTCCTGTTGATTACAGCCTCGGCGACGCCATCATGACAAACATGTCGGCTCAGACCGATGCTTTTGGGCGTTTTACCTTCAATAATGTGCCCGACTTCCTCAGCGCCTTCATCAAAACCGAAAATGGTTTTGCTCTCGACGGCGTCAATTATGGTCGTGGAAAGGTTCCGACTTTTGTTCCGGCCTTTGTTGAAGAACAAATGTCTTTTAATGTCGACATTCCCGTTGGCGGCAAGATAGCCGGCAAGCTTCTCGACGATGCCGGAAAACCTGTTCCCTTTGCCTGGATTGATGCTTTTATGGGTCAGGACTGGGCAAACGCTCAGGTTGGCAGTGATGGTACATTCGTGATTGAAGGTCTGGCACCTGGCGCAAATTACAACATTCAGCTCATGGAAATGCCTGGTTATGTTAGGGTATTCCGCTCGGGCATCCTCGTAGAACCAGGTAAAGTGACTGATCTCGGCACAATACTCGTGGCCAAGGCTGTCTATGCGAATGGTCAAGCCTCAGGATCTGCCGCTATTATGAATCGCAGCTTCCAATTCGGTACCCGCGACAAAGAAGGCATCGATATTGTTGCGGTCGATGGTTCTCGTTCCGTTACTGACAACGAGTTGCTTTCTGGCAAATTCATGCAGGCTGTAACTGGCGAATCGAATGTTTATTTCGATACCGTATCAGAAAAAGTCGGTTTCAGCATGCAGGTTAAGCCCGGCAAAGCTCATGTCGGTGCGATTCTCTATCGTGAAAGTGATTATGGTTTTAACACCATCGTTTCATGGGGCTGGCTGACTGGTCTGTCTGTGCCGACCCAGGAACAGCTGGAATTTGGCGTGTTCGATATTTCTGCGGCCGGAACCAGAGAAGTCGAATTCCCGCAGGAATTCGGAAATATCGGTGGTTCGTTGAGCCACTCGGTTGACACAGCGTTTGTGTTCAATCCTGGCGATGCCGTAATTGCCCTTTACCCTGTAGTTGCAAGCGGCGCAACCTTTATTGTTGCTCCGACCCCGTTCCCGGCAGCCATGACCCGCCCCATCAATGGCAAGTGGTTTATTGGTGACGTGCCGAAAGGCAAATATCGTGTTAAGGTCATTACAGCGAAGTATGGCACCATCTTCCTCGAAAAGATAATCGATATTGCGGCAGATGCCAATGTTAACGAGCCGATCAGTATTGGTTCATCGGTCAGGAAGATATCTGGTCGTGTTCTGCTTGACGGAACTACAACGCCGATCAGTTCTGCGAAGGTTTCTCTTGTTCTTAAGAACCTGAGCACGTCTACCAATGGAACCGGTAATTTTGAATTCTTCCTGCCGGTCAATGAGTTGTTCATACCCCAGGTCGAAATCTCAAAACCTGGCATTAAAACTACCAGATTCATTGAAGTGACTGGTGTTGCGACCAGTGGTGTCGTTATCAGCAAAGACATTGCAATCGGAGACCTGAAAGTGTCTGGTTCAGTGGGTTCTGTAGAAGTTGATGTGAAGGGTAGCGATGGAAAGGCCTATATGGGTGCCGAAGTGGCGCTTGTATACCAGGAAGGTCTGGTTTGGACTGTCGGTGAAGTCCAGATTACTGACGAAAACGGCGCGGCCCGCTTCCTGTCTGTTCCGATAGGAAAAGAAGTCAAATTCCGCGCCCGCGCTCACTTCCATAAACCGACTCTGGGCACTCTTTCTGCCTCAAGTAACACTGGTCAGAGTAAGCTTCCGATTAGCATGGAAGCCCTGCCTCCGAGGGTTTTCTATTCTGGTCAGCTCAAGCCTGTGGCTGGTGGAAAGCTTTCTCTTGAAGCCAGTTTCGACTTCAACATGGTTGTCGATAAGGGCGACCTGAAGTTGTTCATTGATGCGGCCAATTCTGGTTCACTGGTTGATCGTCTCGGTGTGTGCAAGTTCCCTGATATCATCGGTACCCGCCTGACTACAATGAATTACTCAGGTGAAGTTCCGAATGTTAACAATCTCGTTGCATCAGTGACTCACAAGAGTGTTGAGGTTGGCTCGTTCAGTCTACAAACCGCTGCAGCGTTCCTCAAGGAATTTGATGTCGATCCGCTCTCTGCTGATGGCTTCACCGGCCGCCAGGTAGATGCCAGCGGCACTCTGCTGCCGACCGGTATCACTGTTCCCCCGGGTTATCTTGACCCGACGATCGACAGTTTCAAGCTTGAGGTGGCCACCCCGACTATCAGAGATACTGATGGCGTTTATGATTCGACTGGCAAAAAGGTCGGTATTCCTGAATTTGCTGGCCCAACCTTCAAATTCTCTTTCGGTGCCGGCGACAGTAACTTCGGTTCAGGCGATCACGGCGGTCTGTTCGAGATCACCATCGCCTACAACGAAGGTACCAAACTCGAACCCAGATGGTATAACCCCGCTACCGGCGGTTGGTCAAAAGTCGGTATCATCCAGGAATCCGTCAAGTATGATTACCCACAGAAGGGCTACGTAACCTTCAAGGTAGACCACCTCACCGAATTCGCCGTTCTGAAGAACGTTGCCGATTCTTCGGCTGGCAAACGTGGTGATCTGACTGGCGATGGCATCTGCAACATGTCGGATATCGCGGTGTACATGGCGTGGTTCCTGAAGGGCGGAACGACAAGCAAGGAAACTGTGAAACTTCAGGCCGAATCGCTCTACCCGTCAGGTAAACCGATTAGCGTCGCTAATCTGCCATCGGCAACCGCTGATGACTTTAACAGCGATGGCGTATGCAATATGAGTGATATTGCATATTACATGTCATGGTTCCTTAAGGGCGGCACAAGTGATACGACTGCTGTGAACACTCAGGCAAAGTCACTTTATGGCAGCTTGGTGGGTTCAGTCAGCAATTTACCGGGGGAAAACGTCAGCAGATAAATGAGTTAACGAAGACAGCATCAGCAATGGTGCTGTCTTCGTTGCTTTTCCGGATCAGTTGACAACCAGTATCATTAGTAATAATATGCTGGCGTGGGATTAAAATTTGTTGGAGGAAGAAGATTGTGAAAAAGCTTTTCTCTGTGCTCTTTTTAATGGCGCTTTTAACGAGCGTTGTTTCGTTGGTTGGCTGCAATGGCCTCTGGGGCTTTGATGATGACGACGACGTTGTTGTACCGGCCGGGGTTAAGTTTAACCTTGCTGGTTCAGTTATAATTCCGGGCGATGGAATAGTCAGCGCTCCAGGCGATACCTCTCTCAGAGCCGTAAAAGTTTCTGATGGACTGAAAGCTGAAGTCTGGAAAAAAGTTGCCGGCAAGGCTGACGAAAAAGTTCAGGTCGGTGACGTTGACGCTGAAGGCAAATATGCTCTCGAATTCTATAATTCACCAGCCTATTACTTCATTAAAATTGTCAAAACCGTTGATGATGGCAAGTTTAAGATGCTTTTAGTTCTTGGCTCTCTTACTCAAGCCACAGCAAGCCAGCCCGATAAGGCTATCACCGCTACTTCAACTGCCGTAGCTGTTCTCATGGAAAAAGATGGCGCCGATACCACTGTTGAACCGGCCGCCTTTGAACTTGCTAAAAAGACTGACATTGAACTCTTTGCTGCTGATTTGAACACTGCCCTTAAAGCCGCCGCTGAAGATCCCACCAAAGAATTCGCACCAGAAACCGTTCTTGCGGCAACTCAGTTCCCCATTGATACTGTTAAGCTTAACAAAGCTACCGCTAACATGTCAGTTGGCACAAATGAAACTCTCACTGTTGTTGCTTCACCGTCTTATGCTTTCAAGAAGGCTGGCACCGAAGCATGGAGCAGCAGCGATAACACGATTGCTACTGTGGTGAACGGTCTTGTAACCCCCAAGCTTCCCGGCACTGTTACCATAACTTACACAGTCGAAGGGGTTGATTCGCTCAAGGCTGCAAAAATCGTTTCTGACAAATGTGTTGTAACGGTTACTCAGCCTGTAGTTTCAGTAGAAGTTAATCCGACAACTCTGAACCTTTTCATTGGCAATGAAGCTACGCTGGTTGCCGCTGTTAAGCCAGATAATGCTTCAAACAAAGCTATCACCTGGTCTTCAAGCAACGCGAATGTTGCCAGCGTGGTTGATGGTAAGGTAGTTGCCAAGGCAGTCGGCGAAGCTACCATCACTGTTACGACCCAGGATAAGAGCAAAACCGCAACCTGTGTGGTTAAGGTTGCCGCTGCACCGTTCAGCGTGCAGGCGGTTGCGCTTGATCCGGTTTCAATTGTAGTGGATAATTCAGCTACTCTGAGCATTAAATATACCCCAGCAAATGCCAACACCCAGAAGAGCTTTATCTGGGATTCTTCAGATAAAACCGTAGCTACGGTTGACCAGAATGGCAAAGTCACCGCCTTCAAAGCTGGCGAAACCACCATTTCCGTAGCCGTTACAACCAGCAACGCCGCTGACCCCAAAACCTTCAATGCAACATGCAAAGTTACGGTAACTGCGGCACCATTGCCCTCCAAGACCTCTGTGAATCTTGATTTTCAGGTTAGTCACGATACTGATGCCACCAAACAGGTGGCCTTGGGAGAAATGTGGATCAAAATCAGTGGCGTATCGGTATCTGATTTCTCTTCTAATGTTACACTCAAGGATGTCAAAGGAAATACGGTTGTTCTGTCTAAAGATTCAGATCTGACTACACAACAGGGGGTTTTGACCTTGATTGCCAAGACCGTTAATGGTATTGCGCTTGATGCAGAAGCTGGCGATCCCTTTAAAAAGTATAAAGGCTTTCAGGCCTTGACGTTCTCGACAGCATTGCCCGGTGCAGCGACCGTAACTGTTGTTAAGTTTACCGGGGGAAGTGTTGCTGTTCTGGCAACTGAAGCAAAATAACAAGGATAAGCTGGCAAGGTTTTCTTGCCAGCTTAAGTAAAATGCTAAAAAAGATCATCATTGCTTTTTTATTCTTTTCGCTGGTTTTACCTTGTTTTTCCGCAACCTCTGGAGATCTGGACGGAAATGGTTATGTTGATTTTAAAGACATAGCCTATTTCATGGGCTGGTTTCTCAAGGGTGGAACCACAAACAAGGAGACTGTTGTGTCTGCAGCTTCCAGTCTCTACTCAAATGCAAAGGGGCCGATTGTCAGATTGCCCGATCCTGCCTACGATAACTTTGCTGGAGAAAACTACGTTGGAATGAAAGATATAGCAATAATGATGGCTTCTTTTCTTAAGGGTGGTAGCTCAGATTTTGGGGTGGTCAGCGCCCAGGCAAAATCCCTTTATCCCTCTTTCGAGAGTCTCTACAAGCTCCCAGGAACCCCTGTTGGTGATTCGACTGTGCCGGTAACTATTACTGGTATTCAGGTTGATCCCTGATTTTTCTTGAATTTTTGCGGGCGGCGGTCAAAAACTGCCGCCCGCTTTCTATTTTAGAGTTTGCTTCAACAATTTTTTCCCTTTTTTGCTTCGAGATTGATTTATCTGTGAGGCCATTTTGGGACCGATACTTTCGGTCTCTGAGCGAAGTCGAAGTGACCAAATGGCCCTTCGACCTGCCAGGGCAGGCTCAGGGACCGATACTTTCGGTCACTGAGCGAAGTCGAGGTGACCAAATGGCCCTTCGACCTGCCAGGG
>DAOPYA010000040.1:0-38401 GCA_035352635.1 Candidatus Rifleibacterium sp. | reverse complement strand
AGGCCGAAAACTCCAAAACCCGTTCCTCAAAAAATAGCAACGCTATTTTTCGGGGTACATGGTTTCGTTGACTTAACAGTCGGAGTCGTTTATAATCTCCCTTTTGTAAATGCTATTCTGTCGTTTGGAGGTCTTTCCATGAGCGTTGTCTGGCGACCACCCAGGAAACTGCTGCCGTTTCTGGTTCTGTTCCTGTGTATGGTATCGGCTTTGGTTGTCGTGGCTCAGCAGGAAGTAATTCCGGCTGCTGCCCCCGTTCAGTCTGCGGTTGACGAAACCGGCATGACCGAAATTACCGATGAAGTTGTTCAAGGGCAACCTGTTGACCCTGTTGGCGAACAACAACCGGTTAACCAGGTCGCAGAGCCTGCTGTGGCTCCTGTCGCTGCTGAAACTGCTGCTGATCCTGCCGCTGGTGCAGAACCCGCCACCCAGATGTCAGAACCGGCTACCGCCGAAGTGCAGACCGCTCCAGTCGCTGAAACATCAGTCACTGAACCGGCCGTCGCTCCGGGCAACGAAGTTCCGGCCGCTGCAACTGTTGCTGAACCTGCTGCTACTGCAAATTCTGCCGCCGAGCCGGCCATAGCTGCTTCCGAGGGCACAATGCCTGCCGCCGCCGTCAGCGAACCCGCCAGCACAACTGAGACCGCACCGGTCGCGGTTGCTGTCGCAGAACCCGCTGCTGACAAGCCTGCTGTTCCGGAAGACATGTATTATTTCGAAATGAAACGCGCCAACGTTCTGGTAATCATTATTACCCTGATGGCGTTCGTGGCTTACTACACTTTTCATGCCCAGCGCGGCAAAGAGCTGTTCATCAGAAGAATCAGCGGTCTGTCGGCTCTTGAAGATGCGGTCGGTCGTGCCACTGAAATGGGCCGCGGTGTTCTTTACATACCCGGCATCATGGATATGGACGACATTCAGACCATCGCCGGCGTCACCATTCTGGGTCACGTCGCCAAGAAGACTGCCGAATACGATACACCTCTGTATGCCCCGATGACCAGGTCGTTCGTCATGTCGGTTGCCCAGGAAGTAGTTAAACAGGCTTACCTTGAAATGGGTCGCCCGGATGCCTTCAGACCGGACCGCATCAACTACCTTACTGACGACCAGTTCGGCTATGTAGCCGGGGTCGGCGGGATTATGATGCGCGAAAAGCCGGCCGCCTGCTTTTATCTCGGCACTTTCTACGCCGAATCGCTGATTCTGGCTGAAACCGGTAACGCTGTCGGTGCCATTCAGATTGCGGGCACCGCTGAGCCTTCTCAGATTCCGTTTTTTGTGGCAGCCTGCGACTACACCCTGATCGGTGAAGAACTGTTCGCCGCGTCAGCCTACCTTTCGAAGAACCCCCGCGAAGTCGGTTCTCTTAAAGGCCAGGATATGATCAAGCTGATCATCATCGCTCTCATGATCATCGGAACACTGCTTGTTACCATTTCCAAGACTGAATTTGCAGCCGGCACGGTTTTCGTCTCACTCGCCGAAAACTTCATGCGGCTTCTGAATTGAGGTAGAATCAATGTTATTCCTTAAAAGAACAGTACCGCTCATCATCACGTTTCTGACGGGCATCATCATGATCATTGCCTTTTTCAGTGGTCCGGCGCTGCCCTCGATCAAGTCCCTCGAAGACACCTTCCCGAAATGGATTCAGATCATCATGTCGTTCACCATGCTGCTCGGCGCTTTCAGCCTTTTGCAGATCAACCTGCAGAAGATCGGCCGCAAGAGCGATGGTTGGGGCTACAGTCTGGTGCTGGTCATCGGCTTTGTAACCATGGCCTTTCTGGGTTTCATTTCTGGTTCCTGGCCGATGTTCGAGAATGAAGTCAAGGTCGGCGAGCAATACTACCTGCTTTCAGACACCAACGACTCTTCAAAACTGGTAATCGTCAGCAAAGTCGAAAAGGATCACGAAGGCAACCTGATGGTTGATGTTACCCCGGTCGGTTCGACAACCCCCGAACGGGCGCCCGGCGATCGCATCAAAGGCCCTTTCATGAACTTCATCAACAGCTGCGAATACATTCTCTTCAACGGGGTGTTCAAAGCCGCCCAGTCGACGATGTTCTCGTTGCTGGCCTTCTTCGTTGCTTCGGCCTCGTTTCGCGCTTTCCGCGTCAAATCAAAGGAAGCCGGCCTGCTGATGGGCGCTGCCTTCATCGTTATGCTCGGCAACGTGCCGATCGGTAATCTGATTTCGAAATATCTGCAATATATACCGCTGATCGGGCAGTATATTGAAATTTCAAACATCAAGGAGTGGATCATGGCCTACCCGAGTTCGGCAGCCCAGAGTGCCATTCTCGTTGGCGCCATGCTCGGTTACATTTCAGCCTCGATGAAGATCATCTTCGGCGTTGAACGTTCACACCTCGGTGGCGAAAGCTAAGGAGACACAAGATGGAACTATTTATCAAACTCAAAAACCTTGACCGTCGCTGGGTGTTCCTCTGTGTGGCTCTATCGGTAGTTCTGCCGATGATCTTCAAGATGGATTTCCCGGTTTTCCCAGGCAAGAACGTCGAAGGCCTGTTCAATTTTATGGAAAAGCTGCCCGAAGGCACCCGCTGTTTCCTGTCTTTCGACTTCGACCCCGCTTCTGAGCCTGAACTTGGCCCCTCGGCCATTGCTATCATCACCCACATGTTCAGAAAGAACCTGAAGCCGATGTGCGGCGGCAACTGGCCGCTGGGCGGCGAAATGGCAGAGGCTGCCTTGTCGAAGGCCGCTTCCGTCTACAAAAGCACCTTTGAAGAAATGAAGGCTGCCGGCAAACTGGCTGCAGGTTGCAAACCGGTCGTCGAACGCGGCGTCGATTTTGTTAACCTCGGCTACAAACCGGGTGCCATTATTCACGTTAAGGCTCTCTGTTCTGATTTCATGGGCCCATACCCTCAGGACCGCGATGGCAACTCGACCAAAGAAATGCCGATTTTTATGAATCATGATGGCCGCAAGTTCGAGATGAGCGATGTCGGCATTATCATAAGCTTCACCGCCGGCACCGGTGGTATCGAGTCGTTCATCAGCGTCGCCGGCGATCACAAGCGCCCGATGGCCGCAGGTTGCACCTCGGTAAACATTCCGAGATTCGTAACCTACCTGCAGACTGGCCAGCTGGTCGGCATGACCGGCGGTCTGCCGGGTGCCGCTGAATATGAAGCGCTGATCGGCTTTTTCGGCAAGGGCCGCGAAGGCATGGCACCGCAGTCTATCGCCCACCTGATTATCATGCTTTTCATCATCATCGGCAACATCGCTTACATTGCCGAACAGCGAAAAGCCAAGAAGAAAGCCTGAGGAGGAACTACCAATGACATCAATGCTTTCAATATGGGTGGGTGCGTTTATCACCCTCTGCTGTTTCAGTTTTCTCTATCGCGATAACCCGTTCTACCGCTTCGCTGAACATCTGTTCGTGGGCGTTTCGGCAGGTTACTACTTCTCAGTAATTTCTTTTCATCAGGTTCTCAAACCGAACCTGCTGGCCAAGATTATGCCGATGCAGTTCGCCACCGGCTCAGCCGCCACGACCCCGCCTGAATACATGCTTCTGATTCCGGGGTTTATGGGCCTGCTCATGCTTTTCCGCTTCTCTGCGAATTATTCGTGGGTCAGCCGCTTCACCGTCGCCTTCGTAATGGGCGTATCGACCGGCCTGGCAATCGTTTACTCAGCGCAGCAGTATCTCATTCCGCAGGTTGCCAAGGCGATCAGACCGATCGTCGTTGCCGGTGACTTCTTTCAGAGCTTCTCAAATCTCGTGCTGGTGGTCGGTTCGGTTGCCTGTCTGTTCTATTTCTTCTTCAGCACCGAGCACCGCGGCCCGATTTACGGAAACATTTCAAAGGTTGGCATCTGGTATCTGATGCTCAGCTTCGGCGCCGCGTTCGGTGCCACGGTCATGGGTCGTATTTCGCTGCTGATCGGCCGGTTCTCGTTTCTGTTGCATGACTGGCTCGGAATAGTCTGACTCAGGAGAAATCTTAAAAGATGGGCATGTGGACAATCCCGAAAGACCCTGAACCGACAAGATTCACCGCTGAAGAGCTTGATGAATTTGTCGGCGTGGTCGCCGGGGCTGTTCACGCCCGGCGCATGAGTGTTCCGGTAATTATGGCGCTCGAAATGAGCAAGCCGCTGTCTTTTGTCAGTTACAGCAGCCTGGTCATTTTCGGGCCGATTCTCGAAATGATATTCGACCAGGTCAAAATGGAAAAGCTGCAGGCGGTCATCGCTGACCGCGCTCGTATCGAGCAGTTGATCGCCAACATTGAAGACCTCGAAAAATCAACAAAAGAAGTTAAGGAAGGTGAATCTCGTGAGCAAAGGTGATATTCAAAGCATCCTGGCTACGGACTGTGGCAGCACCACTACCAAAGCGATTCTTATTGAAAAACGCGACGGTGTTTTCCGCCTGATCGTGCGCGGTGAAGCACCAACCACCGTTGAAGCTCCGGTTGAAGATGTAACGCAGGGCGTTCTCAATGCGGTTTCTGAGGTTCAGGAACTCGCCGGCCGGCAGATTCTTACCGATGACGGCAAAGCCATAATCAAGCCGGTCACCGATGGCAAGGGCGTCGATCTCTATGTTTCGACGAGCTCAGCCGGCGGCGGCCTGCAGATGATGGTTACCGGCGTCGTTAAAACCATGTCGGGTGAATCGGCGACCCGTGCGGCTCTCGGCGCAGGCGCCATCGTCATGGACGTTCTGGCAACCAACGACGGCCGCCTTCCCTACAAGAAGATTCAGCGCATCAGGCATCTTCGCCCTGATATGATTCTGCTGTCGGGCGGCGTCGATGGTGGCACGACATCGCATGTCGTAGAACTCGCGGAAATTATCGCGGCGGCCAACCCGAAAGCCCGTCTTGGCGCCGGTTACGAACTGCCGGTTCTCTACGCGGGCAACAAGGATGCGCAGGGTTTGATCAAAGAGCGCCTGCAGGATCGCGTCGCCCTCGATATCGCTGATAACCTCAGACCGACCCTCGAAAGAGAGAATCTCATGCCGACCAGGCAGAAGATTCAGCATCTTTTTCTTGAGCACGTTATGAGTCACGCTCCGGGTTACCCGCACCTCATGGAACTAACCGACGAAGATATCATGCCAACCCCGGGCGCGGTAGGTGATATCATGCAGCTTATTTCGAAACGCAAGGGTCTGACGGTGGTTGGCGCCGATATCGGCGGGGCCACCACTGACGTATTCAGCGTTTTCAGTGGTATTTATAACAAATCGGTTTCGGCAAACTACGGCATGAGTTACTCGATCAGCAACGTTTTTGCTGAAGCCGGCCTTGATAACATCATGCGCTGGGTGCCGTTCGAAATGGACGAAAGAGACCTGCGAAACCGCGTTAAGAACAAAATGATCCGCCCGACGACGATTCCGTCGCTGATTGAAGAGTTGATAGTCGAGCAGGCCTGCGCCCGCGAAGCTCTGCGACTGTCGTTCGACCAGCATCGTTCGCTGGCCGTCGGTCTGAAGGGCATTCAGCAGGAACGCACCATTGGTGACGTATTTGAACAGTCAATGACCGGTGAATCACTGGTTAATCTCAAGGATCTGAACATGCTGATCGGTTCGGGCGGCGTTCTTTCGCACGCGCCACGCCGGCAGCAGACAGCCATGATGCTGATTGATTCGTTTCTGCCTGAGGGTATTACCCAGTTGACCGTTGACTCGATCTTCATGATGCCACAGCTTGGCGTTCTGGCAAAGGTTCACGAAGAGGCTGCTCTCAGCGTTTTCGAGCGTGACTGCCTGATCTATCTGGGCACCTGCGTTTCGCCGACCGGCAAGGTCAAACGCGACGAACCGGTGCTCGATTTTACCCTGACAAAGGCGGATGGTTCGAAGATCAGCAAGACCCTCAAGGGTGGCGAGCTGACTCTTGTTCCGCTCGGGGTCGGCGAAACCGCGAAGTTGTTTGTTAAGCCGAAGTGGGGCTTTGATATGGGCAATGGCGACGGGCGCGAAATGGAAGGCGAAGTGCACGGTGGCGTCGTCGGCCTGATTTTCGATACCCGCGGTCGGCCGTTCACTCTGCCGAAAGACAATGCTGAACGCGTTAAGCTGGTGAAGTCCTGGTATAAAGCCATGGATCTTTATCCGGGCCTTTGAGCGAAAGGACACTGAAAAATGGCTAGTGCATATACCCCCGGTCTCAAGATTGTAGCAAGAACCCTGGTCGAAAAAGATCGCAAATTGCCTCTTAAAGGCCAGGTGCTCGTTAAAAAGGGCGACAAGGTCACTGCTGAAACGGTTGTTGCTTCGACTGACCTGCCCGGCAACGTTTACCCGCTGAACGTCGCTAACCTGCTCGGTTGCGAAGCCCGCGAAATCACGGATTTCCTCGTGAAAAAAGAGGGCGATTTCGTTAAAAAAGATGATGTAATCGCCGAAACTCAAGGTTTCTTCGGTTTTTTCAAGACTTACGTGCGTTCGACGATCTCAGGCACCATCGAAAGCCTGTCAACGGTTACCGGCCAGGCGATTCTGCGTGAACCGCCGATTCCGGTCGAAGTGCATGCCTACGTTGATGGCATCGTTGACGAAATCTACCCCGATGAAGGCGTCAAGGTTAATACCGTGGCTTCGTTCATTCAGGGCATTTTCGGCATCGGCGGCGAAGTTATCGGTAACCTGGTAATGGCTGCCAAAGACCCTTCTGATGTTCTCGACAAAGATGCAATCAAAATCGAGCATCAGGGAAAAATCGTGGTCGGCGGCTCGCTGGTCACCGCTGCCGCGCTTGCCCGGGCTGTTGAAGTCGGCGCCAAAGGCGTGATTGTCGGTGGTTACGATGCCCACGATCTCAAGGAATTTCTCGGCTATGACCTCGGCGTCGCGATTACCGGCACCGAAGACAAGGGCATTACCCTTGTGGTAACCGAAGGTTTCGGCCAGATCAACATGGCGAAGAAAACTTTCGACCTGCTGAAGGGCGCAGAAGGGCGTAAGGCCTCAATCAACGGCGCAACGCAGATTCGCGCCGGGGTTATCAGACCCGAAGTCGTAATTCCGATGGAAGTAGCCAACATTAACGAACAACGCCATGCCCCGAATAACGGCATGACGATCGGCAGTCACGTGCGTATCATCAGGCAGCCACATTTCGGCGAAGTCGCTAAAGTGGTCTCGCTGCCCGAGAAGCCGGTGATCATTCCTTCCGAGGCCAAGGTTCGTGTCGTAGAGATTCAGACCACTTCAGGCGAGAAGTTCGTGCTGCCACGCGCCAACGTCGAAATCATCGAAGAATAAACCATGACAGAAAAGTTCAACGATATCAACCCCGAACAGCTGAAGAAAGAGGTCAAAGAAGAGCTTCTCAAGCGTGAGATTCTCATGGGCCTTGAAGAAGACGAAATCGACCTTTTCGAGCTGTTCAGGGTGCTGGTTAAACACTGGAAACTTGTGGTGGTCATGCCGGTGATCGTCGCCCTGGTGGTCGCCGTCTATAGTCTGATGCTGCCGAATCACTTTAAGGCGAGCGCTACGATTTTTGTGCACTCTAACAGCAAGCTCAGTGCGCTGAGCAGTCTGCCGTTCGCGGGTATGATACCCGGCCTGGGCGGCGGTGGTGGCGGCGCCGAATATCTGATGGTTTATCTGAAGAGCCGCACGATGAGCGATCGCATCATTGCGCGGTTTGGCATCGCGACCAACCCGGCGATTGTTGGCGATAACCCGCCAGAACCTGATAAAATCAAGTATGACAACGTTCTGAAGACCATCAATCAGATTGTTTCGGTTGATAAAGACAAGGATGGGCTGATAACCATTTCGGCTGAAACCATGTCGGCATCTACCTCGGCCGAAATTGCCGGGGCTTATATTGATTACCTGAGCAGCTTCGCGCGCGGCCCGCAGAAAGAAAAGCGCGTGTTCATCGAGCAGCAGCTTGCCATTGTCAGCCGTGAGCTTGCGGTGGCCGAGAATGAATTCAAGGATTTTCAGGACAAACACAAGATGTTTGCCATCGAAAGGCAGTCTGAAACCATCATCGAAAGTCTTGCCAAACTCGAAGCCGAGAAGGTCGGTGCCGGCGTTTCGCTGCAGATGCAGGAAAGCCTGCTGAAATCTTCGGGCAGCATGCCTGAACTCGTAAAGGTCGAAGCACAGAAAGTCGCTGAACAGGCCAAGATCGAGGCTTTGCAGAAAGAAATAGTTTTGGTTGAAAAGAGTCTGGCGGCCCTTCCTGATCTGGCGCTTGACTTTGCGCGACTGATGCGCAATCTCAAAGTTAAAGAGAAGGTATTCGGCGTGTTGACCGAGCAATACGAAATGGCCAAGATCGCTGAAGCCGAAGAGGGAAGTCAGTTTGAAGTGATCGACCAGCCCAGGGCGCCCGAGGTCAAGTCGAAGCCACGCCGTTCGATCATGGTCATTCTGGCCGGTCTGAGCGCCGGTGTGCTTGGGGTCTTTGCCGCGTTTCTCATTGAATTCGTCAGACGCCGCAAAGAACAAGAAAAGCAGCAGGCCGAATCAGGCAAGACAGCCTGATTTCAGCGGCCGGCAATTGACCGTCTGATTTCAACCGCCGGCAATCGTCGGCCTGATTTATTGCAATACGCGTAGGGGTTCAACATGTTGAACCCCTACGTTTATATAACAGGTTGGTAATTTTTAAAGTTTTGGATGTTGCTACGCATGGTGAAACCGATTCGCAATCAACCAACGACCACAACCCTATTTGCCTGGTTCGCTGCCACGATTAACGCCACCTTCGGCGTGACCACGGGGCAGACGCAAGGGCAAACGCAGGGGCAGGCTCCCGGGTTGGCTATTGGTAAGACGCCGGGTCAAGCGCCAGGTCAAATGCTGGGTCAAACTTTGGGCCAGCTATCTGGCCGGGCGCAAGGTCAGATGCTTGGGTGCATACCGGGTCAACTACGTGGCCAGACGCCAGCAGATATTTTGCGGTGCCTGGGTGCTCCGGCGGCTCTGGTTGAGATGTTTTTGCCGCTCTGTGATTGCGAAATAATTCACAAACAAGTGGCCGACGGGCTGGTGCCAGACCTCGAATGCCGCGACCAGAAACGCAAACGCAGCACTGGGCAGTTCTACACCCCCGAGGCTCTCGCTGATCGACTGGCGGGCATGGCAGACCTGGCCTGCAAGGCTGGCAGCCCTGATTTTGCCGGGCAAAGCGGCCGGGTGCTCGACCCGGCTTGCGGTGACGGCAGTTTTCTCATGGCGATTGCCCGTCGCATGGCTGCCACGAGCAAGGGCGCGGGTTCTTCGCTCTCACCGGTCGCTGAGCGAAGTCGAAGCGACCAGTCAGGTCAAAGCTCTCTCACATCTGCCCTTCGACAAGCTCAGGGCCCGGGTTCTTCGGCCTCGCCGGTCGCACCGGTCCCCCCGGTCGCTGAGCGAAGCCGAAGCGACCAGTCAGGTCAAAGCCATCTCACATCGGCCCTTCGGCAGGCTCAGGGCCCGGGTTCTGGGTTTTTATCGCAACTTTTCGGTTTCGATATTGATCTGCCGGCTTTGTTGATCTGCCTTACCCGCCTGATTTGTGCGTTTCCGGGGCAGGGTTGGCCCGTGCTCGCGCACCGTGATTTTCTTTTGCAGCCCCCCGAGGCAGAATTCGACCTGGTGATCGGCAATCCTCCCTACCGGGTCAATCTTGAAGAATCTTTTAAAGAGCGTTTGGCCGGGCTTTATCAGACCGGCGAAGGCGAAAAAGATCTCTACACCTTTTTTCTTGAGGCCGGGTTAAAGGCCCTGGTGCCGGGCGGCCAACTTATCATGCTGACTTCGCATACATGGCTGGTTAACCACCAGTGCCGAAAAATACGGAATCACCTGTTCGCCGAGCATTGCGTTCAGGCCTTGATGCTTCTGCCTGCACGCTTTTTCGTTCAGGCGCCAGGGGTTCTGCCGGTCGTGACCTTTGCCCGGAAGGCTATTCAGTCGGCAACTTTTTGCTCGCCTGACTATCTGGTGAAGGTGGCTTCAGACTACAGTGAAGAACGTGGCTGGCAGCGAGAATACAGCTGCCCAGCCGATGTTTTTCCGGGCGGCAATGGTTTGCGGCAGGCGATTGTGCCTGAGACCCTGCGGGCCGCTTTTGCAAAAATGCAGGTTGGCAGCCGCAAGCTCGGCGATGCCAGTAAGATCGGGGTTGGCATTCAGGAATCAATGCAACGTGGCGGCAAAGTTTCGCGGTTTGTGAGTGACCGAAAGCTCAGTGACCGGCATCGGCCGGTATTGCGCGGCCGCGAGCTTGCGCCGTTCAAAATAAATTATGAGGGAAACTACCTCGATTATGGCCCGCACCTGGTGTATGCCGGTAATGAGAAGCTTTTTTCAGGGCCGAAGCTTCTCTATCAGAACATTCGCAATGAGAAGCTGAAGATGCGGCTGGTGGTCGCTTATGATGGAGGCGGTTATTTTCCGAAAAATTCTCTTTCTTATATAGTTTCAGAATCTGCCGATTACCCGCTGCTCTTTTTAGCAGGTCTGCTCAACAGTCTGCCCGTTAATGCCTGGTTCAGCAGCCAGTTTCACAGTTTTCATATTACTGTGACCCAGATGCGGCAGGTGCCGTTGCCGCCTTTTAATGCCGATTTGTTCGCAGCGGTTGCCGAATGTGCCGGGCAATTATCTGCTGAACCGGTCGGCAGCTCTGCATACAGTGCCTGTTTTTCAAGGCTTAACAGACTGGTTTGCAGTTGCTATGACCTGCCCGATGACCCAACTGGGCTGTTGCAGGCGTTTGATAATTTTCTTGAACAAGCGGCGGGCTTATGATAGTTTATTAGCACTCGATAATCTTGAGTGCTAATTTTTAAAATCATCACGGAGGAAAGGTCAGATGCCAACCTATAATTATCGCTGCACAAAGTGTGAAAAGATTTTTGATGCCTTTCATTCAATGATGAGCACCGAACCGCAGCATTGCCCCGCCTGTGGCGCAGCCGGCAACAAGCTTCTTTCTGCCAGCTCTGTCATTTTTAAAGGCTCGGGTTTTTATTCGACCGACTACCGTGATTCTGGCTACCTCGAAGCCAAGAAAAAAGACGGCAGCAATGGCAGTACTGCAACCGCCGCCCCGACCGCCCCCGGCAAATCCGAGGCCCCGGCCGCCGGCACCGCTGAATCAAAGCCCGAAGCAACGCCAGCCGCCGCCAAACCGGCCGCCGCTGCCACCACCGGCCCGATTACCCCGGCAACCCCCGCTGCTCAGGCCGCCTGATCACTGCTTTTTCTCTTTTCCGTCACCGCTTTAAAACCGGTTATATTTTTGCGCCCGCTGTTTCAGTTTTGTTAAGCACTGAAACCCTTTTTCGGCGTGCGCCAACCAGTCTTTCGACAGTTTTTTTATAAGCTGACTAAGTATTTAGGTGCAGTCGGGTCGGGATGCAAAGATTTGGCGCCATAATAGGGCTTCTGTGGTGCAATTCACCGAGGGTAATTTCGCGAGAGCTCCTTACGGCTGATTTATTAACCTCGCTCTTTGCGGGGTCAGTAAGTTTTTTCAGGCTGATTTATTAATAAATTGCCCGCATATGCCGATTCATGCGCGTAATGGAAAAAAGTTTGAAGATAATGATGACCGGTGTTACCGGTTTTGTAGGCCAAACTGCAGCGCCATGGTTTGTAGAACATGGTTACCATGTGATTGCAGCCAGCCGGCATGCCCCCGAAATTTCGGGGGTAGAATTCTGCCCGATATCGAAAATCAACAGTTTTACGCACTGGGGTGATGCGGTTGCCGGAGTTGACGTCGTCGTTCATCTCGCCGGTCGTGCGCATCAGATGAATGAGAGTGCCGACGATCAGCAGTTATATTTTGAAACCAATCTCGATGGTTCGGTAAATCTTGCCCAACAGGCAGTCAAGGCTGGTGTGAAGACTTTTGTGTTCATAAGCAGCATCTCTGCGATGTTAACCACCTCGCATGATGAGCCTTTGAACGAAAGTTTTGCGTGCAACCCGGTTCACCCCTATGGTTTATCGAAGTTCAAGGCCGAGATAGAGCTTCAGAAAATCGCCGCCGCCTCTGACATGAAGTTGGTCATTCTGCGGCCCCCACTCATTTATGGCCCTTGCGTAAAGGGCAATCTCGCAAGTCTGATAAGGCTGGTGCGACGTATGCCTTGTCTGCCACTTGGTGGTCTGACCAACCGTCGCAGTCTTCTCGGGGTTAAGAACATGGCGTCGGCAATCGAGGCTGTGATTCTTTCAGAGGTGGCTGCCGGCAAGATTTACCTGGTTTCTGACGGTGAAGAAATTTCCACCTCTGAACTGGTTGCCAGACTGGCAAAGGCATACAATCCCTCATGCCGGATTTTTTCAATGCCCGATTGGTTATGGAATCTGGCCCGCCGCCTGCCGGGCTTCAACTTGAGGGTTGCCAAGCTGACAGGCTCGCTGCCTGTTGATTCAAGCCTGATAACGCGCGAAATTGGCTGGAAAGCTCCATTCTCAATGGCCGAACAGCTTTGAATTTTTTTGCGATAGTTTTTTTAAGCCAGTTGCCCGGCTTTGGTAAAATTTTGCAAAAGTGAAGACGTAAATTACTGCATTTACATTGCATTTTATACCCATGTTTATTAAACTTTGCGTGATTACATCTGGTTTTTAAACAGCATGAAATGTGAAGTTTTCAACTGAACCAGAGAATGGGGCATTAAATGGAAAAACATTCAAAGATATATATTGCCGGTCACAAAGGCATGGTTGGTTCGTCAATTATGCGATGTCTGAAGGCAAAGGGTTTTGACAACCTTATATCGAGAACCTCGAAAGATCTTGATCTGCGTGATTCAGCTGCCGTAAAGGGCTTCTTTGCATCTGAAAAACCTGATTACGTTTTTCTTGCGGCGGCAAAAGTCGGTGGCATCAAGGCCAATATGACATTTCCTGCCGAATTTCTTTATGACAATCTGATGATTCAGAACAATGTGATCAAAGAGAGCCATCTGGCAAAGGTTAAAAAAATCTGTTTTCTCGGCAGTTCCTGTATTTACCCGAGAGAATGCCCCCAGCCGATCAAAGAAGAATATCTGCTGACCGGCCCGCTTGAACCAACTAATGAGGGTTACGCTCTGGCCAAAATTTCGGGCTTGAAACTGGTGAACTATTTTCATCGCCAGTATGGATTGCAGGCGATTTGTCCGATGCCATGCAATTTGTATGGGCCTGGCGATTCTTTTGATCTCGAAAATTCGCACGTTCTTTCATCTCTGGTCAAGCGCTTCTCAGATGCTGCTGATAATGGAGTGCGTGAAATCACCCTGTGGGGAAGCGGGGTCGCCAGGCGCGAGTTTTTGCATGTTGATGATCTCGCCAGGGCGGTAGTTTTTCTGATGGAAAATTATGATTCTTCTGAGGTAATCAATGTTGGCTCAGGAAAAGACCTTTCAATAAAGGAACTTGCCGGCCTGATTGCAGAAAAGACCGGTTTTTCGGGCAGGATCGACTGGGACCCCTCAAAACCTGATGGAATGCTGCGAAAATGCCTGGATGTCTCGCGAATTACGGAATTGGGCTTTTCGCCGAAAATATCTCTCTCAACAGGTATCGATGGGGTTATTGAAGATTACCGTCGTCTGAAAGCTCAACATTTATTGTGATTGCGCCAGCCTTGCCAGGCTTTGGCTTAAAGAGTTTCTCTGGTTGATATATTGCTTTGCATACAGTAGAATCGGTCACTGATTTTTAAAACCAATTTTATGAGGTTAATTGCTTGAAAGCTGTCATTCTTGCAGGCGGCATCGGCTCGCGAATATCTGAAGAGAGCCAGTTGAAGCCAAAGCCCATGATTGAAATCGGTGGTAGGCCCATTTTATGGCATATCATGAAGATTTATTCGGCTCATAATATTAATGATTTTGTTATCTGCTGTGGGTATAAGGGATACATGATCAAAGAATATTTTGCGAACTACTTTTTGCACATGTCTGATGTTACTTTTGATATGCAGAAAAATACCATGGAAGTGCACTACCGTCATGCTGAACCATGGCGCGTTACATTGGTTGACACCGGTGAAAATACTCTGACGGGCGGTCGTCTCAAAAGGGTAAAAGAGTATGTTAAAGCCGAAGAGATGTTCGCTTTTACTTATGGTGACGGGGTGGCCGACGTGAACATTTCGCAGCAGATCGACTTTCATCGCAGTCATGGAAAGCTGGTTACCGTCACTGCCGTGCAGCCTCCCGGGCGTTATGGCGCTCTCGACATTGAGGGTGAATCGGTGAAGGGCTTTATTGAAAAACCCAGAGGTGATGGTGGCTGGATTAACGGCGGCTTTTTCATTCTTTCGCCCCAGGTAATAGAATTGATCAAGGGCGATGGCACCGCCTGGGAGACAACACCGCTGGAAACGGCGGCAAGGAAGGATGAACTCAGGGCCTTTTATCACGAAGGCTTCTGGCAGCCAATGGATACTCTTCGCGATAAGAACAATCTTGAAGATCTCTGGCAGAACGGCAAAGCCCCCTGGAAGGTCTGGTAGTGAAGTTTTTTAATGAAATGTATAGAAACCGCCGAGTTCTGGTAACCGGCCATTCGGGCTTCAAGGGCAGTTGGCTGACCCTTTGGTTGAAAAGCCTTGGTGCAGTGGTGACCGGGGTTTCTTTGCCGCCCGAAACTGAACCCAGCCACTGGAATTTGCTGGGTATTGATTGTGAAAGCCACTGGATCGATATTTGTGACGTTGATCGACTGCAAAAGACTATTCAAAACGCCGACCCCGAGGTGATTTTTCACCTGGCCGCCCAGCCCCTGGTGCGTCGTTCATACAAAGATCCCCAACACACCTGGCAGACCAATGTAATCGGTACGGTTAATCTGCTTGAAGCGGCACGCCATTCTTCAAAACTGCAGGCCGTAGTCTGTATAACAACCGATAAATGCTACGAAAACAAGGAATGGTGCTGGGGCTATCGAGAAAGCGATACGCTCGGCGGCCATGATCCATACAGCGCTTCGAAGGCTGCTGCTGAAATAGTTATTGCCAGCTACCGCAAATCATTTTTCAGCGGCAAAGATTCGCCACTCCTGGCCAGTGCCCGTGCAGGTAACGTAATAGGAGGGGGAGACTGGTCAGAGGATCGCATAATTCCTGATCTTGTTAGAGCTGTAAGTTCTGGCAAGCCCCTTGAAATAAGATCGCCCAATGCTACGAGGCCATGGCAGCACGTCCTGGAATGCCTTTATGGCTATCTGCTGCTGGGTCAGAAACTTCTTGACGGGAAAAGAGAATTCGCCGAAGCGTGGAATTTTGGCCCTGACGACCGCAGCAATTGCAGCGTAGCCGGGATTTTGCAGGTAATGAAAAAACATTGGCCCGAACTTGCATGGTTTTCGAGTGCGGCCGTTCAACTTCATGAAGCGGGGCTCCTGAATCTTGACAGTTCAAAAGCACGCATTCGCCTTGGCTGGCGCCCCGTCTGGAATCTAGAAGAAACACTTGCAAAGACGGCCGCCTGGTATCGCCAATATCTGGCAACCGGTGAGATTCTGAGTCAAAAGCAGCTTGAAGAGTATCTCGGGAAAGCCCTGGATTTATCAGTTCCCGACCCGGTGACAGTCGTTTGAGTTAAAATTTCATGCAATCATTTTTGCCGGCAACCTTGGAGGGGCCTTGAATAGTTTGAAAAAGTTGATGCGTCGATTTTTGCAGATGTTTGGCCTGGCTGTTTATAGATATAGTAATGATATCTATGATGAAGACGGGCTGAGAAGCATTCATAACCATGATTTTATTATGAACCCCAGTTTTGGCGCGGCCTATGATCGTGGTTTGCTTGCATCAGGGGATGATTATAACTGGAGATGGCGGGTGCATGTTGGTCTCTGGGCTGCTGATTGCGCAAGTAAGCTTGAGGGTGATTTTGTTGAGTGTGGTGTAAACAAAGGGTTTCTTTCGTCTTCGGTAATGAAGTTTCTTGACTGGAACAAACTGAATAAAACATTTTATCTTCTGGATACTTTTAAAGGGATCGACCTGCGCTTCGTTTCTGAACAAGAATTGGGTACAAACAATTTCATTCAGGATCAGCACAAATTCTACATCGATGGTGTCGAAAGCGTTCGAAAGAATTTTGCAGAATGGCAGCGGGTAAAGATAATCGTGGGTGCTGTTCCCGAGACTTTGGGTCAGGTTGACAGCGATTCAGTGGCGTTTCTGCATATTGATATGAACTGTGTGCCGCCTGAAGTTGCCGCTTTTAACTATTTCTGGGATAAAATGGTGCCCGGGGGTATCATTCTGCTGGATGATTATGCTTACAAAAACCGTGAATTGCAAAAAAAGGCAATGGACGAAGTCGCAGCACAGAAAAATGTGATGATTTTATCTTTGCCAACTGGCCAGGGCCTGATTTTGAAGCCATCCCGGCAGTAATACCGCCCGAGCTTTTATCGGCGCTGTTTTTATAAAAAAGGAAATTATATGGCGTTAGTTGTCAATAAAACCGGAATCTCTGGGGTTTTTATAGTTGCCACAGGGCAGTTTGAAGACAGCCGGGGTTCTTTTTCACGATTCTTTTGCCGGGAAGAACTGGGCGATGTTCTGGCGGGCCGAAGCATAGCTAATATTAATTGTTCGCTGACGAAACAGAAGGGTGCTGTTCGAGGCATGCATTATCAGTTGCCTCCCTTTGCTGAAATGAAAATGGTTCGCTGCGTTAAAGGCAGGATTTTTGACGTGGCGGTTGATCTGCGAACCGGGTCATCGACTTTTTTGCGCTGGCACGCTGAAGAGCTTTCGCCTGAGAACAAGAAGATGATGGTAATTCCCGAGGGCTTTGCGCATGGTTTTCAGGCTCTTGAAGCTGACAGTGAGATTATTTATCTGGTCACAAATACCTATCAGCCGAAGTATGAAGGTGGCATCATGTTTAACGACCCACTCGTGGCAATCGACTGGCCCCTGGCGCCTGTCGGTCTCTCTGAGCGCGATCTGAAACATGCTCTTCTAACGCCCTCTTATGAGGGAATAGCGCTGCCTGGTGCTGTGGGTGAAGTTAATAATCAGCCCTGATGGTTTTCTGTCTCTTTTTGGGCTTCTGTAAAGGATTTTTATGGTGAAAGTTGCTTTCGTAGCCGGCGGGTCTGGCTTTATTGGTAGGCATGCCGTGCTGCCTTTGCTCGACAGAGGCTTTGTTGTACATATTCTTGACGCGAATGAACCGGCAATTTCTGACCCGCTGGTGGTTTTTCATAAGCTGGATTTACGCGATGAAAGAGCGCTCGAGTCTCTATTTGCTGAATATCGGCCAACGCATTTGCTTAGTTTTGCCTGGTACACCCGGCATGGTGAGTATCTGATGGCCAGAGAGAACTTTGATTCTCTGCTGCTGAATTTGAAGATGTGTGAGTTGTTTGCTCGTTCGGGCGGGGCTCGCGTGGTTATTGCCGGCACATGTTTTGAATATGATTTTTCTGGTGGTGCATGCATTGAGAATGTTACCCGTCTGGCCTCATCAACAATCTACGGGTCATGCAAGCAGGCCATGTATGAACTGTTGCGTAGTCAGGCAATGTTAAATAGCCTGAGCTGGGCCTGGGGGCGGGTCTTTTTTGCTTTTGGCGAGAATGAGCAGCCACGAAGGTTCGTTCCGGCGCTGATTTTGCCCTTGTTAAGGGGCGAGTCTGCCCCAAGCAGCCATGGTAACCAGATCAGGGATTTCATGTCTACGGCTGATATTGGTTCAGCTTTTGCCGCTTTGCTGGCGAGCGAGGTTCAGGATGCGGTTAACATTGCCTCAGGAAGACCTGTTACCCTGCGGCAGATCGGTGAAATTATTGAAGCTCAAACTGATCGCCCTGGCTACGTTCGATTCGGAGAAATTCAAGCGGGCAAAAATGAGCCGCCTGTAATTATTGCCGCAACTGATCGTTTAAGAAACGAAGTTGGCTGGAGCCCGGCTAGAACTCTTGAAGAACGCCTTGGGGAAGCAATCAACTGGTGGCGAGAACATGTCTGAAATGAGCTGTCCGGTTTGCACTTGTGAGCATACTGAGCTGTTTCTCGAAAGAAGACAGGTTCCGGTGCAGCAGAATTTTCTGGCAACTTCAAGGGCCAGGGCGACTGGTGTTGCCAGAGGCGATCTGCAGATGCGCTTTTGTAATTCGTGCGGGTTTGTTTTCAACGCTTCTTATCGCCCTGAATTACTGCAATATGACGCAGATTATAACAACACCCAGGAATCTTCAGATTATTTCAGGCAGCATCTTGAGAGTTTAAAGAACAAACTGGTGCATGAACATGGCTGTAAGAACTCGGTGATCGCTGAGATTGGCTGTGGAAAAGGTTTTTTTCTCAAGATGCTTGTTCTTGACGAGAGCCTGGATAATCGTGGTTTTGGCTTTGATCCATCTTATGAAGGCGAAGAAACTCTGGGCGGGGGGCGTCTTCGTTTTATAAAAAAGTATTTTGACAGCAGCTGTCGTGGGTTCAATGCTGATGTGCTTTTATGCCGGCATGTGATTGAGCATGTTGCCAGGCCGTTTGAATTTTTGTCTGGGTTAAGAGCGGCATTGGGCACATCGCCTGCCTGCCGACTGTTCTTTGAGACCCCATGCGGCGACTGGATATTTGAAAATTTAACTATCTGGGATTTTTTTTACGAGCATTGTTCAATCTTTTCGAAACATTCAATAAGCAGTCTGTTCAACCGCGCTGGTTTTGAGGTTGACAGTCTGGCGCATGTTTTTGGAGGGCAATATTTGTGGCTGGAGGCGTCTATGGCCGCGAACCGGGAGGTTGCAGAAACGCAGAATGCAATTTCCAGAGAAAAGATGCTGACTTTTGCAGCGTTTGAGAAAGAGATCGTTGCGCGTTGGCAGCAGACTGTTCTGGGCCTCAAGGCAAAAGGGCCGGTAGGGGTCTGGGGAGCCGGCGCCAAAGGGGTTACCTTTGTTAATCTGCTTGATAAAAACTGTGAAGCGATTGACTTGCTGGTAGATGTGAACCCTGATAAGCATGGCAGATTTGTGCCGGGCACAGGGCACCCGGTGGTCGGTTGCGAGCAGATTGCCGCTTCAGGAATCAAGAACTTGATCGTGATGAATCCGAACTATCTAGCCGAGGTCTCTGCTTTATTAAAAAGGTCAGGAATCAAGGTAAATCTGATAATTGAACCAGGTGGAAAAAATGAAAATTCAAATTGATACGGATAAAAAGACTCTTGAGGTTGTGGATGGCGGCAATGTGCGCGAACTCGAACTTTATTCTGACGAAGCTTTCGAGATCATATCGCATCAATGGGTAAAAGTCGGCTGGAATCAGAAGTATCAATACAATTTCAGCTGGTTTGGCCGGCCCATAATTCAGCTTCCAGAGGATATGATCAGAATTCAGGAAGTGATATATCGACTCAAGCCGGATGTAATCGTTGAAACCGGCATCGCGCATGGTGGTTCTCTGATTTTTTACGCCAGTCTTTGTAAGGCGATGGGCAAGGGGCGGGTGATCGGCGTGGATATAGAGATCAGACCCCATAATCGCAAAGCTGTTGAAGATCATGAACTTGCCGGTTTTATAACGATGGTTGAGGGAAGCTCCACGGATGCCGGCATTGTGAATCAGGTTCGGCAGCTGCTTGGCAATGCGGCTGTTGTTCTGGTAATCCTAGATTCTAACCATACCTACAGGCATGTATATGACGAACTGACTGCCTATAGCGGAATGGTGACCAGTGGCTCATATATTGTGGCTACTGATGGTATCATGAGAGAATTGCATGACGTGCCCCGGGCCGGCAGCAATTGGGAAACGGACAACCCGACCTGCGCCGCAATCGACTTTGCAGCCCAAAACCGTCAATTTGTGATTGAACAGCCTGCCTGGCAGTTCTGTGAGAGCGACTTAAGGCAGAATATCACACATTGGCCTTCAGCCTGGTTGAAGAAGGTGTGATGGTTTTATAGTTGCAGTATTTGCCTGGAAAGAGCTTTAAACCCTCAAGAACGAAGAGCAACGGAAAGATCATGATTCTGGCACAGGTAAGATATGCCGCCGGAATGTAGTAGCGCGTGCCTTTGAGAGCCCTGCTCTGATTTAACAGATCGCCGAGTTGAAGTTTAAAATTATTCAATTTGCCAAGGCATTTTGTTAGTAAACCATTAAGCGAATGATCGGGTTCATTTGCCGGGGGCATGCGCTTTCCGAAGAGTTTTTCCGGGTGCACTGTTATGCCCCCAATGGCTATTGCCGCAACTGCGAAGGCAGTATCAGAAGCAAATTCGTTTTTTATCGGTCTTCTGGCGAAGGCTTCTTTGGCCACGGGGGTGCGATAAATGCTATACATGAGATTGGCTTTGCCAGCCCCACCAGGAGATAGTATGTTCTTAAAAATGGCTCCGAAAGTGCTTTTTCCGGTGAGCAACTTGAGGTTGTAGTCGAGAAGGGCTTTTTCATTGTTCCAGTCGAAGGTGAAGATGTTGCAAAATGACATGCCGAGCCGGCTGTTCTGCTTTAGTGGTTCAATACATTTTTTTAGAAAATCTGGTTCCCAATGATCATCGTAGGCGGCCCACATGAAAAAGGGGCAGTCTGCCATCTGAAGAACAAACTGATAATTGCCGGCCATGCCAATATTTTTTTCCTGTCTCACACATGAAATTCTGGAATCTATTGAGGCGTAATGCTTGCAGATATCGGCTGTGCCGTCGGTTGAGCAGTTGTCAGAAATCAGCATTTTCCAGTGGGGGTAAGTCTGTGCGAGAAAGCAATCAAGGGCATGTGCGATATGAGATGCGCCGTTAAAAACGGGGAATCCAATAAAAATTTCAGGAGCTGAAGACATGGGGCATTTCCTTTGCTGTAAACCGTTTTCAAAGAGCATAAGCTAATCTCGGGCGGTGCCCGCTGACGTTTTATTCTTTGCAGAGAGTAGATACGCAAACGATTTTCGGATTTCATTTGCGGCAAGGGTTGATGCGATAATCGCCGAAAGACCTGCCAATGCAATGAATACGGAGCTGATAATTTTATTTGAAATGTCTGGCTTAATATGTGAAAAAACAAACACAACGACTCCGGCGGCAAAAAAGGGTTTGAAAATATCGTTGATAAACCAGGCAAGTTTCTCTGAATTAAAGACTCTTCTGAATATGAAATGGGTGGCGATAAAGAGAAAACCTGAATTCAGTGCCACCCATATCCAGGCTGCCCCGATGGCGCCGTAAACAGGGGCAATCGTAATCAGGGTTGGCGTGAGAATTAAAACTGCTATAAGGCTTATTTTTGCGGTAAAGCTCGACCAGCCTATCGAGAGCTGCAGTGCGTGCGGCATGTTCATACAGCTGTTTAAGAATGTTCCAAGGGTCAGGATGTTAAGCAGGCCTGATATCTCTGAAGCGATGACCGGGTTGCCGGTCCAGAGAAATAAAAGCTGCTCGCCGAAGAAAAAAATGATCCAGGTAATTGAACCGGTGACAATAGTTATCATTTGAGCCCCGCTATGAAAAACTTTTTTGCCCCCGTCACATTCGCCGGCGCTCTGCAATTCGACTAGCTTCGGGTAAAAGGCTTGAACGATAGGGTTTACCATCAACAACATTGAACTGCTTATGGTTGCAGCAAGAGTGTAGTGCCCAAAAGCTGTAAGACTCAAGAATTTGGCTAAAAGAAGTTTGTCGAGTTGGGTAAGGGTTATGGCAAGAATGCTGGTTAAAAAAATGCCGGCCGCAAATCGCCAGATTCTTTGAACTTCAGACGAAGAAAACTGCCCTGATCTTTCTGTGTCAGGAAGGTTGCTGTAAACAATTCTGGCAAACACACAAACTGCAATCAGAGAAGTCAGGCCCTGCCAGATAAAAAAGGCATGAATAGTGGGGGACAAATATTTCAGAACAAATACTGCGCCGAGATTTCTTATGGTAACGATCCAGACGTTAGAAATGTTAAACAATACCTGCTTTTGCAGGCCAATTATGGCACCTCTGTAGAGACCTTCAAATAATCGCAATGCCAGAACGAGACCAGTGATAATCAAAGCATCAGAAACCGTTTGTGGCGAAAGTTGTTGAGAATTCAGCCAGTTCGTGGCAAGCCATGAGGATAAAGAAATAATCGCCATTGAATAAATTACTGCAATTATAAGGCCGATTGATTCAAGACTTCTCAGCAAGTCTTTGATTGTCTGACCAGATACCGTTCCGCTCGAAAAACGTGACATCTCCCTGCTGAGAGTGGGTGACATGCCGGCATCGATAACTGCAAGGCTTGATTGAAATACCGCAAATATGCCAATCAGGCCATAGGCCTCCATTCCCAGGTATTTGATATACAGGGGAATAAAAACCAGACCCATGACTGCATTCCAGCCGTTGCCGAGATAGTTGGCAATAACGTTTTTTTTAAGCGACACAGCTTGCCTGCACTGCGCCAGAAAAGGTTGTTGAACTGGCGATAATATATAAATAACTTATAAACCTCGCTGCCCATAGATCAATGACCCGGGTAATGGCCGGAACAGGAAAAAACGAAATCTCATTGAAATTTTTGATCCGGGGCATGGTTATTACGTCCTTCGGCTTACTTTGGCAGAGGCAAGGCTATCATTTTTAGGCTTTGTTGTCACTTGATTCGGCGTATAAGTTTAAGGCCGGGCACAAAGCACTCAGTCGAATGTTTATTCCATTTTCTCTAATCGACAAAGGCGATTTGAGGCCGGTTGCAATGTGCCCAAGGTTCTGACATAATGTGGCGGGTGAATGAACGTTGGAATGCCGGGCTAATCATCCTTTCTGGAGTTATAACATGGTAATCGTTCAGATTATTGGCGGGCTTGGGAACCAGATGTTTCAATACGCACTGGGTAAGCACCTCTCGCTGAAAACCGGTGCTGAATTGAAACTCGATAATACTCAGTTCAGCTGGTACAAATTGCATAATTACAGTCTGCATCATTTCAATATTTTGCAGCCATTTGCCTCTTTGGCTGAAATAAATCGATTGAGATATGGCGTTCAAAACCATCTGATGGCAAGGTTTATCGAATCTTTAAACCGGGCCGGCAGATTTTGTGCCGGTAAAAACCTGGTGCAGCCTCGCACATGCCTTCGTGAAGAGCGCATGGAATTTGACCAGAATGTTCTTCAGGCTTCCGACGGCGTGTATCTTGAGGGTTATTGGCAGTCCGAAAAGTATTTCAGCGAAATACGGTCTGTCCTTTTACAGGATTTTGCCATCGTAACACCGTCAGACACCGCAAATTCTGCAATGCTTGAACTGATCAGAACTTCGAATTCTGTTTCCCTGCATGTGCGCCGTGGAGATTACGCCAACAATTCTCGAACTCAGCAGATATATGGCTGCTGCGGAATGGAATATTATCAGGCTGCAATAAGGTCGATCCAGGCCAGAATAGAAGATGCCAGGTTTTTTATTTTTTCTGACGATCCTGACTGGGCCGAAGAAAACCTGCCGATACCTGGTTCAACAGTAGTAAGAGGCAACGACGCGTCAAAGAATTATGAAGATCTTCGCCTGATGAATGCCTGTCGGCACAATATCACAGCCAACAGTTCGTTCAGCTGGTGGGGCGCCTGGTTGAATCAGAACCCGCAAAAAATTGTTATTGCACCTTCCAGGTGGGCTTTGTCATCCAAATTGAATTCGAGCGATATCGTTCCTGCATCATGGGAAAGAATTTAGTAATTCACCCTTTTTTTAAAAGATTTTATCAGGTGTTTTAGTTAGTTTAACTCGCAATATGTTGTTCAGGCTAATGCAAAAATCATTTCAGGTGGTGTCTGGTGAATAGTCCGCAAATTTCTGTTGTTTTGCCGGTTTATAATGCAGCCGGTTTTCTCATCGAGACTCTTGAGTCTATTTCGGCGCAGACTTTTCAGGACTGGGAACTTATTGCAATCGATGATGGTTCGACTGATGCGAGTCTGCCTGTTATGCAGACCTACGCAAAAAGGGAGCCGAGAATGCGAATTGTAACCAGACCAAACAAAGGGCTGGTTGCGACGTTGAACGAAGGTATCTCTCTGGCCGTGGGGCGATGGATCGCCCGCATGGATGCTGATGACATCTGCCTTCCCGAAAGATTCGCGAAGCAGCTGGCCTGGCTCGAAAAAGAAAAAGCGGATATCTGCGGTGGCGGTATAAAGCGGATTGGCGGCCATGGGGGGGGGTATTCATGGGCTTTTCCAACTTCGCATGAGGGAATCTGTGCCTGGATGCTTTTTCGTTCTGCCTTTTCGCACCCGACTATTGTCTTAAACCGTGAGATTGCGAAGAAATTTCCCTATGACCAGGCGTTTGCACATTCTGAAGACTATGACCTCTGGGCCCGGATGGCTCTTGCCGGGGTTCGCATGACCAACCTTCCGGAGGATGTTCTGCACTATCGAATTCACGCCGGTCAGGTATCTCAGGCTCGCCACGATATTCAGACCGACGTGCGTCTCAAAATTACTGCCGATTTCTGGAAAAATTCACCCATCGCGCATGACCTGGTTTTTCGACCCTGTCTTGTTGACGAGCGCGTGCCGATTTCGCCGGCAGATTTTTCTGAAGTGATGCAATCGTTACGGCAGCTTGAAGCGAGAGTCACTGATACACAGGGCAAAGCGGCCATTCAGCAACATCGCGTCTGGTTTTTATACCGTTCGGTTAATCTGGGGCATGCTCTGGTTATGCCAGAGCTGCGAAAGCTCAAAGTTTCGGCGCCTAAAAAACTGGCGGTCGCTTTGTTGGCCTGTTTCAGGGCAGGCGGCGTGATAGGCTATTTCCGAAAAGCTGAATGGATTCGATATCTGCCTTTACACTGGTTTTTCTGAAAACGCGGCTTTAAGGGCTTCTTCAGCAACGGTTTTGGCAAAACAGGCCGCGGTGAACTGCCGGGCAGCATCGCTTTTCAGAAAGCGGCGGGTTGCTTCGATACAGTTGCGATATTCAGAGTCAGAAAAGTTATGCATATGGTTAAAGAGTTCTTCGTGCGAGGCGAATTTGCGGCGGTCGATAAAGCAATCGGGCGGAATATGGGTGGCAATGTTATTTGCTCCCCAGTAAATCGGTATACACCCGGCAAACAGGCAATCAAAAATTTTCTCGGTGATGTACCCCGGTATGTCTCTGGCATTTTCGTAGCATATAGAGAAGCGGTAGTCGCGCAGGGTCTCGTTTTTGTTGATCACCTTGCCCCTGTAAGAGGGGAACTGGGGTGCAAATCTGCTGATAAGGCGAGAACATGCCTTTAAAATAGGGTTCTGCTCGATAAACCTGCGGCCCGGCAGGTTGAATTCGTTCCAACCGATTCCGTAGAGATCAAAAAGATCGGGGTGGTGGCGCTCAAACCATCTGATCGTAGCGACCCTTTCTGAATACAATTCAAGGGGGTGGCTGGCGCTCTTGTTTCCTGATATCAGAGAGCAGAAGCGGGTTCTGGTTTCTAATTGATAGTCAGGAATTTCGGGTAAGACGTAGGTCCAGTTAATCTTGAAATATTTCTGGTTGTCGATCAGAGAGTCATTCCAGGTGAAAACCTTATTGAAAGCCTTGTGGTTGTTCATTACCCAGTTGCGGGGCAAAATCACGTCGGTTTCAAAAAGCAGCAGGTGTGATTTATGAACGTTGTCGGGCGCAGGCAGGATCTTTGGCATCTCAAGGAAGATTACGCACTCAGAATCATTAATGCTGTTAATATCCTGAGTTGAAAAATCATAATCTCGCGCAGCAAATTCATCTTTGAGAAGTGAAAATGGAATCAGGCAATTATCGCGGTTTAATACTTTGTCAGAGAGGTCAAAAATGCGGTTTTGTTGAAAAACCGAAGGCGTGACAAGGCATGCTTTTTTCATTGGGATTTTTTCAGATCAGGCTTTGATCAGGCAACTTGAAATGGTTTCGAGATCGGTTGCGGTCAGTTCAGGGTAATTACCACAGTAGAAACCGCAGTCGTGAATGAAATCAGCCCCAGGCAAACAAAAGGAACTGGCGGTGTATTTCTTGAAAAACGGCTGTTTGGCCATGTTGCCGGCGATGATCGGCCTGATTTCGATGCCGGCACCCGAAAACTGCCCCAGATAATGTTCTCTAAGTTCCGGGGTTCTGCAGAGCAGTGGCAGGGCAAAGTTTGAAAGCAGACTGATGTGGGATCGATCAAGGGGAATGAAATCAGGGTTACTTTTTACAAATTTCTCAATGTAATTGAAGTTTTCCTGTCTGAGGCGGATGTTGTCATCAAGAAACTGCATCTGATAAATTCCGAGAAACCCGGTTATTTCAGTTGGGCGGATGTTGAAGCCTAGCTCGTAGAATGAGTATTTTGCTTCAAACTGCCCTTTGATATTGAATTTTGCGCGCCACTTCTGTTGCTGTTTAGCGCTCAGATTGCGATCCCAGCCGTTAGCTCTGCTGATAACCAGCATTTCGGCAAGTTCTTCATCGTCAGTGCAGACCATGCCACCCTCGATGGTTGACATGTGATGGGCAACGAAAAATGAAAAAGTGGAGCTAAGACCGAAATTGCCGGCTTTTCCTTCTACCAGCTCAGTTCCAAGTGATTCACAGTTGTCTTCAAGCAGAATGATATTTCGCTCATTGCATAAATCGCGGATTTGTTTCATATCGCCAGTGAACCCGAGGGCGTTGGTGATGAAAAAGGCTTTGAGATTGTCTGACTCAAGCGTTTTTTGCAGGTTATAAGACATGGAATTCAAGGTTTCAGGCTCACAATCGACTGGAACCGGGATCATTCCCAGTTGCATGATCGGCATGGTGTTGGTCGACCAGGTGACGGCAGAAAAGCCAATTTTGTCGCCATCTTTCAATCTGCCCAGGTTTTTAAGGGCTTGTAGCAGCAAAAGATTGGCGCTGGCACCACTATTGACAAGAACTGCATGTTGCCGGCCCTGATGCTTGGCAAAGCGTGTCTCAAATTCAGCACATTTGACATCCATGCTGAACTTTGACGATGATCGCACAAAGTCCGCAAGGGCTTCGCGGGTTTCGTTTTCATGCAGAAAGGCGTTTTTCATCAGTGGTATCATTGATCAAGCTCCTTGGCGCTGTTCGTTTCCATGTTTCTGTTCAGGAAGTTTAACCCGCAGATTTCGATTATTCATGTCAGGAGAAAAATAATACTCTAAAGAATGGCAGAGTAAAATATTTAGTTTGTTTTGTCTTGAAAACAATTGTTTGTTTTGCCTGTTTGATTTATGGTAAAAGCTGTGTTCGTGAATATCAGTGCAAACATGTATCGTTACCCAATTTTGCCCCAGGATTCATAATGAAAAATTTAACGGAAAACGGTCAGAATAATAAAAAGAACCTGCTGTTTTTTGTCTCAGAAGACTGGTATTACGAGATGCATTTTCAGCAATTCGGGGAAGCGGCTGTTAAAGACGGTTGGCGCGTGTATCTGGTTTGCAATACCGGTCAGAAAGGCCCCGAAATCGCGAAAAGACTCGTTGCTTCGGGGGTCGATGTTACACCGGTGCAGTTTTCGCGGACTGGTATAACCCCATGGCTCGATATAAAAGCTATTTTAAAGATTTTTTCGCTGGTTAACCGCATCAAGCCTGATGTCATTCACGCAGTTGCCCAGAAGCCAATTCTGATCTGTCATGTTATTTCGCTGCTGGCCAGAATTCCGCTTATCGCCATGATTACGGGCCTGGGCCATGTTTTTACTGCGAACTCACTAAAGGCGAGGTTTTTAAAGCCGCTGGTTACGGCCGGAATGCGTTCGGTTGCTAAAAATCCGCTGTCGAGATTTGTGGTTTTGAATGTTGAAGATGCCGAATGGATATGCCAGAATTTCAGGGCTGCGCCTGATAAAGTCATTACCATCCCGGGTACAGGCGTCGATCTGAAGCGGTTTTTCCCGCCCATTCGCCGGCCGGAGCTGCCGTTCAAGGTTGCCTATGTCGGACGAATGTTGAAGGACAAGGGCATCATCGAGCTTATTGAAGCGGTGAAGATTCTTCGGCAGAAAGAGGTCGAGTTACAGCTGCTGCTGGCCGGTGCGCCAGATCCGAGTAATCCCGCTTCCATAACCCTGGAGCAATTACAGGCCTGGCAAAGAGAAGGTTTGTGTAATTTTGTCGGCCATATTTTCGCGATTGAAGAATTTTACCGACAGATACATCTGCTGGCCCTTCCCTCATACCGCGAAGGCCTTGGGATGACAATCATAGAGGCTGCGGCTTCTGAAGTTCCCAGCGTGGCAAGCGATGTTCCAGGGTGCAGAAGTGCCGTAATCAACGGAGAAACCGGCATTCTGGTGCCGGCAAAAGACCCGCAGGCGCTTGCCGATGCTATCGAACGGCTGATTCGACAGCCGGAACTTCGTGAAAAAATGGGGCGCCGCGCCAGAACGATGGTTGAAGATACTTTTGCGGTCGATCTGGCAACCCGACTGATTATTGACCAGTATAACCATATTTTGCACAAGTTTTAACGGGTGATTTCGGGGCTTTACCCCGGATGATTCTGCTGAACCTGAAAGCTGATCTGTGACAAAAGAACTGATATCACGTCTGTATAGCTCTGATGAAGAAGTTAAACGCGCGGCGGTTTACCGGGTTCTCTTCGACCGGCGCTGCGATCTTCTGCCTGAGCTGAAAAAGGCCATCAGTTTTGAAAAAAACGAACAGGTGGCGGTATTCATGATGCAGGTTGTCATGACGATCGAGGCTTTTCCGCGCGATGCATCAATGGAACGCCGTATTCTAGAACTTCTCGACAAAGATGGCGGTGCTTCTGCCCTTCAGCCGAGCATGTGGAAATATCTCTGCGGCTATGGCACCAGCGCCATGCTGGTTGCTGCTCTGGGCGCCATGGGCGAGGCGATCCCACCCGATGCCCTTGAATTCATCGATGCCTGTATCAACCATCCTGACCCAGAAGTGAGGGCCATGGCCTGTGAAAAGGCGATAAAAAGCGGGCGGCCGACGCATTTTGCCTATGTGCTCAACCTGATTACCGACCCCGACCCGCTGGTCGCAGAAACGGCTTTCAACGTTATTCACAGCATGCCGGTCAACGAGATGGCCATCGTGCTCGACTATTCGCTGGGTTCACCAGACGAATGGGTGCTCGAAAACGTGGCGCCGTTTCTGCCAAACCTGATTAACAACGGGCTGCGGCAGGTTATTTCAAAAGTGCAGTATCACAAGCACCCGCTGGTATCGCGCAAGGCCCGTGAAGCGCTCAAGGCGCTTGATGCGATTCCATATCTCAGCAAAAAGGCCATAGAAGAGGCAGAGGCTGCGAAAGCCGCGGCAGCCGCGGCAGCGGCGGCAACGTCAGCGGCAGGGCCTGATGCGGCCAGTTCGCAGGCTGTCGCGCCGGCGGCCGAAAAAGGGCCATCTTTTAAAGAGCAGATGGAACTCAAACGCGTGCAGAAAATGGAAGAAGAACGCCGCCGCAAAGAAGAAGAAGAGGCGATGGCGAAAGAACTGGCGGCCGTTAAGCCAGAAGAAATCGCTGATTTTGCCGGGCAACTCGCCGGTTTTGACGCGGTTGCCAGCGGTAATGTCGCTGCCATGGCAGGTGAAGACGGTTTGCCCGCCGGCGAGGTTGCCTTTGTCGAAAATCAGAATTTTGAGAATGAAACAGCCGTTTTAGACGCCATTGACGAAAATGCCATAATTGAAGAACCGCCGCCGACCGAAGTCCCAGACGAACTTGATCTGACTGCCGCTTCAGAAACACCCGAACCAGTCATTGTCGAAATTCACGATGGCGAACTTGACCTCGAAGGCATCGGTCAGCTGATTAAAGCTCCTGCGAGTGTCAAACCGGCAGTCTCACCCGTATCATCACCGACAATCGCACCCGTATCATCACCGACAATCGCACCTGTATTGTCACCGACAATCGCATCAGTAGCCGCCCCCAGGGTTGCATCCCCTGTGGCTTCATCAGCCGTGGTTTCCTCCCCTGTGGTTGCATCTCCTGTGGCCGCCGTCCTCAGGCCGGCGGCTAAACATCCGGCGGCTGACTCCCCGGCGGCAGAGGTGTCGCGACCTGGTGCTGCGGTGCCGGGGCCGGCTCGCGAGATTATTACCCGGTATCCGTCTTTTCTTGCTGATCCTTTCGCGATGCTTTTTCGGCAGGCAAAGCCTGATATGCAGCTGAAAATCATCAACCAGACCGCCGACAATCTGATTGCTTTTCTGAACCTCTGCTTTTTGCAGTCATGCATGTATTACGCCCAGGAATCAGACGTTCTGGCACGCAGCATCAAAGAGTGTCTCAAGGGGCAGCTGGTTGGGCCGACCGCCCTGCGCTGCCTGCATAATTTCGCGCTGGCCATGAAGGCGGCGCGGGGCAGCCCGGTATTTTTTACTTTTTCCCTGGCAGGTATTTTAACGGATTCTTCTGACACCAACCCTCTGATGATGCTGCGCGAACTTAAGGAATTCTTGCGCGACCCGGTGCAACCGCTTGAAGAGAACTTGCCGCAGGCTATCGAAGGCTTGACCGAAATTTTGCGCGGCGTGAAGTCGATTCTTAATAATCTTTTGGTCATGAAAGCGCCGCCTGGAGCCAAAGAGCCGTTTGCCGATCTCAGTGGCCCTGAAGCGAAAATTCTGACCGCTGACAAAAGGCCTGGCCTTGATCTGCCGGTGGGTGAGGTGATTCTGATCTCGCGTGACGGTTCTGAGGCTTTCGGCTTGTTTCCGTTTTTTAAATACGCGAAGAAAAAAGTTGTCTTCGCCCGCCCTGATGAACGTGAGATGGCGATTATCTACGAACGACTCGAAATTTCGCCCGGATAGCCTTATGATCATGCACCCGGCAACCGTGTTTAACTTTCCCGCGAAGGCCTGAATCAAGTCCAGTTGCCAGTCCGATAAGTTTTAGTGCAATCACCCTGTATTCGGGGGCGGCAATTCTCGGTCAAAGCAACCCGGCTGATAGGCCGAAGCTGCCCCTTTTAACAGACAACCAGTTTAACACAAGTGGTTTTTGATGCGAGTCATACAACTCAGCGAGAATTGCTGATTCGGGGGAGAGAATGTTGTTTCGTCTGTATGAAGATGATAAGATAAAAAAATGCGCAGCGGGTTCAAGCTTTTATTGAGCAGTCTTCTCTTCTGCTTCGGGGGTGTTGCTTACGCCAACGAAGCTTTGTTGGCGCGGTTTTTCCCGGTCGCCGGCAATCCGCAGCGCCATGTCGCCCGCCCGCTTGCTGAGCTGCCCGAGGTTGATCGCACCGAAAGCCCTGTTGAACAATACAATGCCGGGGTTAAACTCAACAACGATGCCCTCGAAGCAATGCGCGGCAAGAATTATAAAGAAGCCAGCCGGATGCTCAAAGAAGCCTGCCAGCTGGTTCCGGCTCATAAGGGCTTTTTGAACAATTATCTGATTGCCCTGCAACAGGTTAAAGGCCCCGAATCAGAAGTCATTCGCGTTGCCCACACCATAATGGCCCTCGACGCCGAAGACTCGCAGGCGCCGCTCGCCGTTGGCCTGATGTATCTCAACGAGTTAAAACAGCCTGCCAGAGCGATTGACTACCTTGCACATGCCCTGCAGCTGGCCCCCGAAAATGTTTCTATTGCCACAAGCCTCGCTATTGCCTACGAAAAAGCAGGTTTTGCCGAAGACGCCTTTGAAGTGCTTAAAAAATACGCTGCCCGGGCCGGCACAGAAGTTTATCTATGCTATCTGCTCGGTCTGCAGTATCTCGAACGGCGTGATTATAACCCGGCAATTCGCGCTTTCGACAGCGCCCGAAAACTCGATGACAAGGGTTACGCGCATGACGCCTGGGTGCGGGCCAGATATTTCGCCGGGCAGCTCGAAGGCCTTGGCGCTGAGTGCCGAGCCATTCTACAGAGGTTTCCGGGCGTTCTGAACCGCGAAAGCCTCGAAAAAATCCTCATTTCGTTGCAGCCAGGCGACTTCAGGCTCATCGAGACCATCGGCCTGAAGATCAGCACGCCCTCGGCCCTCGACAAACTCGATTTTTTAATCAAACCGGTGCCAGACATCGCCAATCATCAGTCGGCATCGCTTGTCAGCGCCGAATTCAACTCGCGCGGCCGTCAGGTGAAGGCAAATATCGACGCCAGAGAAGGCAATAAACTGAGAATCGGCGTACCCGCCGAAGTTCTCGCCCCCGACTTGCAGCTCAAACTTACCTACCATATTGTTACCACCCCGTTTCTTGGCAGCCAGATAGCCAATACTGCCAGCATCCAGGAACCAGATATCAGGGTTCTTGCCCATGACCCGCTATTCAGCATCGATAACCCGCTGCTGTCATCACTGGTGGCACTCATCGACAGCCAGCCCGGCAATTTTGTTCAGAATGCCACGCTGGCCGTAGCCAACGGCCTGAAGTATCGCGAAAATTATGAAGATCACCCCGTTGAATGGGCGCTCGCGAATCCTGATGCCTGTGACTGCACTGAATTCGCACGGCTTCTGGCAGCTATTTGTCTGAAAAAGGGCATTCCGGCGAGGGTTGCTACTGGTTTTCTCATTAAAAGTGAACTGCTCGGGCGCGAGACTTCGGTTGGGCATGCCTGGTGTGAGGTGTTTTTTAAGGGCAAGGGCTGGGTGCCTATTGATCCGACTTTGCAATCGACCATGCACTGGGCTTATTTTGGCAATCTGCTCAGCGACCAGATTTTGTTTGATTTCATCGGCGCCGAAAAGCGTTCGCGAGTCAGTATCGATTTTTCATCGAGTCGCCCCGATTTGAAGGTCAGTTTGAGCAATTCATATCTGATCAGCAAGTGGTAGACCGCACGAAAGGACCCACAAATGGCCAGCAGAAAAGACATCATCACTCATATCAATGCATTGTTCGCAGAAGTGGTTTTTAATGACTATTCATACAATGGGCTGCAGTTCGAAGGCAGCGAGAAGGTCAACAAAATCGTCGCCGGGGTTGATGCGACGGTCGAATTCTTTAAAGAAGCTACCCGCCGGGGTGCCGATTTCGCGCTGGTTCACCATGGCCTGTTCTGGAAAGGCGCCGAATGGAACCGCCTGGATCGAATCAATCTGAGAATCGTAAAAGCCCTGATTGCGGGCAATCTCAACCTTTACGCCATGCACCTGCCTCTTGACGCGCACCCGAAATTCGGCAACAATGCCGTAATTGCCGGCTTGCTCAAGGCCTCGGTTCTGGCACCTTTCGGCGGCAGTCGGGGCAACGCGGTGGGCGTTCTTGCAAGTTTTGACAAGCCACTCAGCGTTGCAGAATTTCGCAAGCGGGTCGAAAAGAGCATTGGCCCGGTGGTGACGCACCTTGATTTCGGTGCCGCTAAAATTCAAACGGTGGGTATTATCTCGGGCGGCGGCTGGAGCACGGTCACCGACCCTCTGGTCTATGAAGGCAAGGTTGACGCGATTCTCACCGGCGAGATCATTCATCAGGCCGTGGCGGCCTGCCGTGACCGCGAAATTCACATGTTTTCGGCCGGGCATTACGCGACCGAAACCTTCGGCGCAGACGCTCTCGGCAGGCACCTTGCCAAAAAATTCAAACTAGCCTACGAGTTCATTGATATGCCCACCGGCCTTTAAATTTGTCTGCTGCCGGTCGCAAGCTTACCCGATTGCCAGGCTACGATTATTAGTCGCCTGGCGCATATTATGTAACCATCTGCGTAAAGGCTTTCGGGCCTGCTTTAGGGGAAATAGAGAACGATTGCGCCAGATTGAACGGCGCTGGTAAGATTGTCGATTTTTGCTGGCATGATCTGGTCAATCATTACAAAAACGTTCTGCTCGATGAATACATAATCATGCCGGATCATTTCCACGGGATCCTGCATATAAAGCCATCTGAACCAGGTTTTAAACAATATGGATTGCCAGAAATCATAAGGGGTTTTAAAACATTTTCATCCAGACGGATCAATGAAAAATTTCCATATTTGTTGTTTATGTGGCAAAAATCGTATTATGACCGCATTGTCAGAAACGACGCCGAATTATCCCGTATCCGTGAATACATTAAAAATAACCCGGCGGCGTTTAAATTAAAAAATAAATAATTGTACGTAGGGAACGGTTTGAAACCGTTCCCTACACCCACGTTCCTACGCCCCCGTTCCCTACACCCCCTTGGTCAGGGCAGGGCGGCGCGTAATTTTTTTTCGAGTTGATCGGGTGATATGTAACCAACAGTGCGTAATGATAATATTTCATTGCCGTTTGCCTGCAGAATCAGCAGGGTTGGCAGGCCGACGATGCCGTATTTTTTGAGCAGGGCGTTGACCTTGGTGTCATCGGGGCTGGTGGCGTCTATTTTGACCGGTGTCATCCGTTCAAGAAGAGTTCTGATCGCCGGCTGCGGAAAAACATTCAGCTCAAGATCGCGGCAGACGGTGCACCAGTCAGCTCTAAAGTCGAGAAAAAGCGGTTTGCCGGTGCTTGCTGCTTCGGCGAGAGCTGTCTGCAGATCGTGGTGCCAGAACGTGTTGGCTTTATCGGCCTGTTTTTCCTGGGTAGAGCGGGGCAGGCAGAGACAGCCCCATTGCGAGGCAGCGCTGATTGCAAAAGCGCAGGCAACCGCTATTGCCACGACCCCAAATGATTTGAATACTTTCGGGCGCATGTCAGACTCTTCACTGACGGCGTTGAAAACGCCCAGGAAGGCGGCAAAAGACGCCAGCAGGGCGGCGATGCCGAGTTCGGCCCAGGCGATGCCAATCAGGGGTTTGGCAAAATATAATGCAGCGGCGAGCAACAGAAAGCCGTAGAATTCCTTGACCCGGTTCATCCATTCACCGGCACGCGGCAGAGCATTCAGTGACCCAGAAAAAGCGCCGATCAGCAGCAAAGGCACGCTCATGCCCCAGGCGAACAGCAACAGCATGAAGAAGCCAAGCACCTGGCTGCCAGTCGCGGCAATGAAGGCGAGAATGCCAGCAAGAGGCGCGGCAACGCAAGGCGAAGCCATCAGACCTGAAATCATGCCCATGATAAAAATGCCGGCCGGGCCGGTTTTTTTGATGCCGCCGAGGCGGTTACGCAGGCCTGCCGGGGCTTGCAACATGATCAGATCGAACATCGACAGGGCCAGCAGAAAAAAGATGATGGCAACCAGGCCCTGAAAGGCGCTTCCCTGAATGAAGCCGCGAATCTGGGCGCCAAAAGTTGCCGCTGCCAGGCCCAGCAGCGCGTAGGTCAGCGAGAGACCGGCTACGTAAGTGGCCGATAGCCCTAGACCCCGCGAAAAACTGACGTTCTCGTTGCGGCTGCCGATGATCGACAGGGTGATCGGAATCATCGGGTAGACACAGGGCGTCAGACTGACCAGCAGGCCGCCCAGAAAGGCGAGCAGCAGCACCCAGTGCATGCCCTGCTTCTGCAGCGCCGCCGAAAAATCGACGATTCCCTGCTGAGCCATTTCGACCTGCACGGGCGCCGGTTGAGCTTCGCCCTGCGCGACGGCCTGGGAAAGAGCAGCGACGGCCGCCGACTCTGACGAAACCGGTGCAATAAGGGCGACAACAGGGGTGGTGGGTGCCGATGCTGCGCCTGCGGGGGCTGAAGCCGGTGCAAGCGATGGGTTGAAGCTGGCTTCATACTGCCAGTTGCTGGGCATGTAGCAGGTGAGGGCCGAACAACCCTGATATTTGACGGTCAGGGTGGTGCGGGCGAGCGGTTGGCCGCCGGGGGCGAAAAACTGCACCAGAAAGTCGTGACGGCCTTCGGGGTAAACTTTAATGTAGTCGTCACCGAATGGGTCTTTTTTTTCGGTGTCTGGCGCCCAGGAGACCTCGATCTGCCCCTCAGAGACAGCGAACGACATCTGGTGGCGATAGAGCAGATGGCCAGGTGCGACGGTAATGTTTATTGAAAACTGGTCGGGGTGCCCGGCAACCGGGGTGGCGGCAAAATTAAAATTGGGGTCAAAGGCTGCCGAAACGGTATTGAGCATGGTAAGCAGCAGCAGAAGTAAATACGTGTATTTAGTTGTTTTCATTGACTTTTCTCCTGTTTCAGCCCCATTTCATCTTTTTGCGGAGCACCTCGAAAAAATTCCTTGATTGAAAAACCACGATGCGGCCCAGTTCTTGTGCCCGGGCAATCTCGATCACATCGGCATCCTGAAGTCTGAAGCTTTCCTGGCCGTCAAGAACCAGATCGACCTTCGAATGAATGCAGCCAACAGTGGCGGTCAGCACTTCCTGGTCGGAGGTTATAACGGGTCTGGCGCTCAGGGTATGGCAGTTAAGGGGGCAGAGAATGATGACGTTAACCCATGGCGGCACAATAGGCCCGCCGGCTGATAATGAATAGGCGGTCGAACCGGTCGGGGTTGAAAATATCAGGCCATCGCCGTGGTAGGTGTTGATTATACAGCCCGAAATCGAAACATTGATATTTATAACCCGCAGCATTGGCTCTTTTTGAATGACCACATCGTTCATGGCGATGCCGGAAAAAACTTTTTTGCCGTTGCGCCTGACGCTGGCCTGCAGCATCATGCGGTTTTCGATTCTGAACTTGCCGTCGCGAATCTTTTTAAGCAGCTCAACGGCATTGCCTGGTTCTTCAAGGGTGAGAAATCCGAGATGCCCGAGGTTGATACCGGCGATCGGCAGGCCGTCAGCGGCGAATGATCTGGCGGCTTCGAGAATGCTGCCATCACCGCCGAGCACGATGACCATATCGATCTGGCTGGCCATTTCGTGGCGGGCCATGCCGAGTTCAGGGCGCCCGATGATTCGGGCCATGCGATCAGTCATGCGGGCGAGCATGTCATTGGCTTCGCACCATTCGACCAGTGATTTGAGCAGTGGCGGTACCGACTCTCTGGCCGGGTGGCAGATGAAGGCAAGTCTTTTCACTGGTTTCTTCATGGTTCAGTTCGGTGGAAAAATCTGGTAATAATTGCGGCCAGATCTTATCGAACCGGCAATACTGCGGGCGGCCAGCCCGTAAACCGTGCCTTTGTGGCTGTCGCTGACCTTGTCGAGAATGCTGAGGGCTGAGTCTTTCTGGCCCTTTTTAAAATAAAGATTGGCGAGAAGCAGCTGGGCATCGAGGTTGCCCGGCTCATGTTTAAGGCAGTTGCGCAGTGATGCGATGGCCGGGTCGGTTTCGCCGAGTCTGAAGAGGGTGTCGGCCATCTGAAAATGGGCTTCTGACCATCTGGGGTAGAGAACCACCACCTGTTCAAAAGCTTTGAGGGCGTCAAGATAGTTGCGGCTGAGCTTGGCACGCATACCGTTATTAAATTCGCCGAAGACATTCGTTACTTCTGCGCCGAGGCTTGATATGCTGCCGTGTTTGTCGCAGAGAACATCGTTGTCTTTCCAGGAATAAACCCCGGCGGCCGGGCATACTGGCGTGGAAGTCATAAAACCGTCTTTAACCAGGTCGGTCATCGAAAATTCATCTTTGCGCTTCGGATTGGCGTTCGCGAAGGCGTCGTGTGCTCTTTTTATCTGCGACATGCCCTGGTAGCACTGTTGCTTGGCTTTCATTTCAAGAAAATAGCCGGCCTCAAGAACCTTGTCTTCGGTTTTGACCGATTTAACGGTTACGGGTGTCGATGGAGCATCGGGCGCGGCAGCCACCGGGGCCTTTTTAACCATGGTTTCAATGCGGCGGGTCGGCTGCAAAGTTCGTTCGACCGAGCGCAGCGAGGTTGCCGCGTAGTCGTCTTCGGGTTCAAGCTGCAGAACGCTGATGAACATGCGCCTCGCTTCGGCGAGTTTGCCCTGACGGGCCAGCAGTGCACCTTTGAGGTTCATTAGTCTGGTGTTGCGCGGGTTGATCTGCAGGCCGGTTCTTATGGCTTTTTCAGCGGCTTCAATGTTACCTTTGCGAGCTTCAGAGAGAGCCATCAGATAGTATGTGTCTGACTTCGGGGCGCGGTTATGCCCTTCGAGCAGGTCGCGAACCGAAACATCAGAACCCGGGGTCTGAAATTCTTGTGCTATAGCGCTGCCAGGGCTGGAAATCGCGAAAGTTGCCATCAGAACAAATGCAGTCAGTTTTTTCACGATCAGTTTGTCCTTGCCAGTCGTCGGCGCATCAACTCGGCCCAGCTGATCATATCGGGGTCGGAAGAGGCGGAGGCAACCGTTGAAAATTCTTTGAGCGCCCGGGGTGCAAGCCCCTTGGCGAAGTAAATTTTGCCGAGCAGAAAGTGAACACGCGGGTCATCAGGAGAGATTTTCTGGGCAATGACCGCATGCCTCAGGGCTTCGTTGAGAAAGCCAAGGTTAAGGTTCGCCTGCACGAGAAAGAGGTGGGTGTCAGCGTTGTCGGGGTCAATTTTGATGATCTCGCGGTAGCAGCGCATCGCCATTTTCAGTTTACCGCGTTTGCGCAGCAGTTCGGCATAGTTCATCAGACCGGGCACATAATCAGGTTTGACCGCAAGCAGGCGCTGGTAAGCCATCATGGCTTCATCGGTGCGCTGCATGACTTCATAGGCATGCCCCATTTCAAGATAGGCATCAAGG
>DAOPYA010000039.1:0-38967 GCA_035352635.1 Candidatus Rifleibacterium sp. | reverse complement strand
CCGACATTTTATTGGATGCGAGATCACGAACATCGGATGCAATAGTTACGGTTATGAGACTGGCATAGGGCAACGGCAGGGTCGGCGTGAACGTAGCGGTTAAGCCATCGCCGCTCAATGTAACAAAACCGCCGATTCTGTTTGATCCACCTGCAACGGTGAAAGTGCTTGTGTTAATCGTTGAGGCATCTATGGGTTCAGTAAAATAGACAGTTATGGCGGTTCCGGTGGGTACATTTAAAGCATTTTCAGGTGGAAAAAAACCTCCTGACAAAATGCCCGGGGGTGTTGTATCTGGCGGTATCAGGCTTGCGGCCGAAACCGTAGAAAAATAACAAGACAATCCGCTCAAAACATTCAAAGACATGTCTTTCAGGCCGGTTACAGTAATAAAAATATCTGCGTCTAAAGGCCAACCATTAATGGGTTTAAGCACCACCGATCTGGTATCGGGTGAAATGCTTAGAGCAACTGCAATTGGGCTGGTACCACTTGAAACCAGAAAGGTGGTTGTATTGATTGATGCCGAAGCAAGATTTTCATCAAAATTTAATGTAATGGTAGCCGAGGCGGGCACATTTACTGAGGCAGATGCCGGCACCATCGACAAAAGTTTTGGCGGGGAAACATCAATTGGGGTCGCGGGAGGAACCTGGTCAAGGCCTACAAGAATCATAAGCTTTGCCGAGCTCCACGCGCCCTGACTGTCGAAAATCTTTATGTAAATGGCAGCCATTCCCGGGTGGTCTGGGGCAGTCCAAATCGCTTGAAATGGGTTCGCGGAATTGGTGGCCAAAGTACCTTTTGCAGCATCCCATTCAACGAATAATCTGTTTGCGTCTGCCGGGTCAGGATCAAAAGCTTCTGCTATAAGGGTCAACTCCTGACCCATGCCCACTTTACTGCTCGGAACACCACCTTTGCGTGCGGTAAGAAAAACTACCGGGGAATTATTCCCGTTGCCGCCCTTTTCAGGCATAAAAATTTCAATTTGCATAGGGGCTGCCTGATCAGTAATAAAAGGGGCACTTATCGTGATTGGTTCGGTGTTAGCAGTGGCACTAACTTTGATGTCTTCCCTTGTGAAACCTTCAGGAAGAGCCGGCGAATCAAATCTTCCGTCTGCGCCTACCGTAAACTGCTCACCCCACAAAGTACAAATAGTGCCGAACGGAAGAGGCTTACCCTCAGAATCGCGAAGAACACCTGATACTGAGTTTTTTGCTGGTTTCAATTCTATGTCATCTGCTTTTGGCAGGCCCTTGTTTTCACCAACTTCAACCGGCTCGCTTATCATTTTGAAAACGGGCTCACCAGCTCCAGTTGAGTATTTTGCCACCACCCGTTGTTTTCCAGGGGCTACGTTTTCAAGCGAATATAAACCAGAATCATCAGTTCTGTCGCGAGTTTCAGGATAATTTTCCAGCCAGACTTCGCAGTCTTTAACAGGCTTTTTGCCCGACGACACATCAGCTTTAATTGAAAGCCTTTCGCCGGCATTTACAACAGACAGTGCAATATCCTGGGAGACAAGAATTCTTCCTGAAAGCACGTTGTTCTGGCCTATGCCCATCGGGTTAGATGTTGTCCCGCCCGAAGAACCGCCGCACCCCAGAATGTATGAAATGCCCAAAATCAGGCAAAAAGAGATTAGAACAACTTGGAAAAAATTCTTTTTAATGAACATGGCACGCTCCTTGAAAAAGCAAAACAATCATTAGAATCTACTCTCTAACCCGAAAGTGGGCCCTGAATAGCTGATTTTCGACAAATCGTTATCTGCTTCGCCTTGAAATAGAACAAAGCGATAGCCTAAGGTGCCATACCACTCTGTTTCGGCGGGATTTTTTGCATAATCACGCCCAAACAAAATAGCAAGGTCAAAGTCGGTAAGACGACCACTAGCGCCGTTAAGGTTTAAAGAGAAATATTTAATTGAGCCGTTCAAGCTTATGTTGTCTGAGAGCTTGGCGTTCCGCTCAATTCCGAGGTATGGCAGGGTAAAGTCTTGCTTGAGTTCACCAGCCTGCATGCCCTTTGGTGTTGGTTGGGCAAGTCGCATAAATATATGGCTGAACTTCAACCCGTAGAGTAACTTCCAGGAACCCTGTTCTGACTTATCAAACTCACGAGAAAGGCCGGCATCCAAGAAACTGGTTTGCTCTTTGATTGAAGCACCAGGCGCATAATCAAGAGTATCGAAGTTTACTGTTTTTGTTAAGTTGCCGTTATGATCGAACTGGCTATAATCAACACGCAACTGGTCTTTCTCAGAAAACTGCCAGTTCGCAGAAAGAACCAGACTGGTTTGTGCGTCAATATCTGTATCATCAGCCAGACCAAGACTCATTCCCTTGGCATCAATGTTGCCTTTAAGATCACTGTTCCAGCCGCGAACACCAATAGACAATGGGTTTTCGTTTATTGCCGTTTGTCGGTGGGTTACGATGATAGGTTTTGAGGCAACATCTACCGCCTCAGAATTCGTTGCCGAAATGGCAGGCAATGCGGAATTCTCAGTTTCAGGCTTCCAGACAAGAGAAGAATTTAAAAATACTGAAAGCTTTGCATGAACACAATCAGGATCGATCTCTTTCATAAAGTTGGCAAACTTGATCATGGCACTTCCAGGGCAATTTGCTGATAATCTTGCGCAGACTGCCTGAGCCTCTTCGGGCTGGTTTCTCATCATATAAGTCTGGGCCAGACCATAAAAAGCGCCGCCCATATCGCAAGAATAATCTGTCGCCAGAATCTTTTCATAGATTTTGGCGGCTTTGGCCCATTCTTGTTTTTCCATGAGGAATTCAGCCAGCAGAAAAAGAACAGATGCTTTTTGGCCGGGATTATCTGTCTGGTCAGATACGTTCTGAAAATGCGAAATGGCTTCTTCAACCGTGCAGGTCGCACGAAATTTCATTGCATCATCAAGAGCCTGACCTACAGTTTTATTACACCAGCCTGCTTTAATAAAAAAGAAGAAGAACAAGCCCAAAAAGCAACAACCGAACCACCTTTTTTTAAACATACTTTTCCCTTAACGAATTCTGGTGTTTGCTGTGACAGAAACTACGTTTCAGGACAATGGTGATAGTTTCAGGCTCTGACTGTTCTCAAAAGATTTCAAATCTTATGCAAATTATAATAGAAGCAATAGAGCTGAACGTCAAACGATTTAATTATGCCAGGCCATAAATCAAAAGTTGGGGTAGAGAGTCGAGTGGCTGGTTGAGTTATTCTGGGTTTGCCGGTAGAATAATGTTAAATGCAAATAACTAAAGAACGATTTCTCATGATGGTAGCGGCCATGCTCGTCACGGCCGGGCTGCTTGCCTGGCAGTTGCCGGGTGCTGTGGGCCTCGATATGGCTACGGCCGACACGGCCTACCTGATCGCCACGGTCATTATCATCAGTTTTTTGATTCGCGTTGAAGCTTTTTCAGTAGCCCTGGCCGTGGTTTATGGCAGTTCGCTGCTCTTCTGTTTTTTTTATCTGTTCGTGGCGCCCGTTGAAGCGCCGGTGGTCATGTTTCTTTTTTTCTGGCCGGCCCTTCTCTGGCAAAAGAAAAAGATTGAGTTCTGGCAGCTGATGCTCATCGGCGCGGCACTGATTGCCATGAGCTGGAAGGCGCTCGGCCGGCCGGCGATTCTGCTGCTGCTCGCGCCGACCTGCCAGATTCTGGCGATTCGCCTGACCAGTCGCGTACACACACGGTTTTCACACGAAGAGGCAAACATGGGCTTGAGTCTGAGTCACAAACAGAAACAGGCGATGCGAGGCAAAAACGATGCCAGTCTCGACTGGTGGGAAACCATAAGACCAGAAATAGAAGCTTTTCCGCTGCGTCTTCAGGAGGTCTGGCAGGATTTTACCGGCACTTCACCACGCCGCGGCATGAGCAGTGCCGGCCTGGCAGACATGAAACTTCTTCAACTTCAGAATGCCACAAAAATGTCTCAGGCCCTCACCAGCATTAAAAAACGTGACCAGCAGTTTGCCCCCGATTCATTTATAAAGCGTATCGAAAAAGTATTCTGGAAAATTCAAAACGCCTGGTATGACCAGAAAATTGATACGGTTCAGTGCCTGGTTTCTGATGCCCTGTATGAGCAGTTCAAATGCCAGATCGACGAGCAACGCGAAGCTGGCATTCGCTTTAAGCACGGCAGTATGACAATTTATGAAGCAAGAATAGCTCAAGTTAACTGCGACAACAGTTTTGATGTTATTCATGTTTTTATTCGAGCCTCATCGGCCGATACCATGCTCGACCTTACCACTGGCGAGACTCTGGCCCAGAACGATGAAAGCCGGCGTTTCAGCGAATACTGGACCTTTATTCGCCGCCCTTCGGCAAAGACCCTGCAAAAACCCGGCCTGCTCGAAGGGTCGTGCCCGAACTGCGGCACGCCGCTGCAGATCGGGCAGGCGACCAAATGCGCCACTTGCGGTTCGTTCATCAGGTCTGGTTTTTACGACTGGGTTCTCGCGCAAATCACCCAGGCCAGCGAATGGGAATATTCCGAGCCTTCTCTGCTCTGCGACTGGAAAATCATGAAACAGAATGACCAGGACTTTAACATTCAGCAGGTAGTTGACCGCAGCGGCGTAATCTTCTGGATGCAGAGACTGGCTGAGCGGCAACGTTCTGTCGATGCGGTCAGACGCTTCGCCACCGAAGCCTATTGTGATTTTTATCAGGGCCGGCAGGCTGAAACCTCAGGAATCGGCAGCAGCTTCATGGAAAGCGTCGCTCTCGGGTCTGTCAGCTTGAAAGGCTTCAAGTTCAACCCTCACTGGAACAAGCTTTTTGTATTGATTGTCTGGAGCGGCGTGCCGGTGACCCGCAATGTAACCGGGAAAGTAGTCGAGGGCAGACGCGTCAGCAGGGTGATGCGCGAAGTTCTGGTTCTTGGTCGGCGCAACGGCGTCAAAACAAACCTGCAAAACACTCTGAGCAGCGCCCATTGCCCGAATTGCGGCGGCCCGCTGGTTTCAGCCTTTGCCATCACCTGCAACTATTGTAACACCGTTCTGAATGAAGGCAGCAACAGCTGGGTGCTCGAGCGCGTCATCACCGAGGGCGACCCCGAATATCTGGCCATGCTTGAGAGCAGAAAAACCGAAGCAATCGTCGAAGAAGACGACTCGGTTCGTTCGGCACGTGACGTGGTTACCACCATGGCGCAACTGTTGCTGGCCGATGGCAAAACCGAAATCGCCGAACTGAATCTGCTCGAAAAAATCGCTGAAACCTACGGGTTGAAGCAGGAAGACCTCAACTCAATCATCTGCGGCCTGCAACAGGGTGAGGTTTATGTTCCGGCCCCCACCGGGAACAAGGAAGCCTGGAGTCTTCTGCAGTCTGCAACCCGCATGGCACTCGCCGACGATGTGCTGACACCAACTGAAGAACGCGAACTCGAAATACTGGCGCAACACCTGGGCTACGCAAAATTAGATGTAACCCGAGCCATCAAAGCCGAAAAAATGCGAAAATTCAATGAAGAGCACGAAAACCAGCGACTTGCCAACATGGCGAAGCTGAATGCTGAACTGCAGCAGCGAAAAGCAGACGAAGATTCAAAAGATTCAGAAGAACAGCCATGAAACAGGCATAAACCCAAATGGGCCACTAACCGGCGCTGCACGACAGGCAACCCGGCGATGCAAAGTGCGAACCATTGACTATTTGCGGCGATAACCGCATTTGCACTGCTTTTTTGTGCCAAGTACCCGGGCGCAGTCGGGGCAGAATTTGCTCATTTTGCTGGCGAGTTTTTCTTCGAGCTCTTTTTGCAGGCGCTGAGCTTCAACCTTGCGCGCCATTTCTAGAAAGGCGGCATTTTCGGCGGGCGTCAATGTATCTTCGGCAAGTTCCTGAAACTTCTCGGCGTAATCGGGGTTTTCCTGCAGGTAGGCATCAAAGGCCTGCTGCACGCTCAGGCTCTTTTTCCAGAGGTGTTCGTATGGGTAAATGGGTTCTTCTTCAAGCTTCTCTTCGCAAAATGCGATGAATTTTTCTTCCCATGCTTCAAATGTTTCGCGCTTCATAAAACACCTGCCTGTTCATATTTCAAAAAGTTTATCCTTGTCGCTGGCCGGAAAAATCTCGCGCTCAAGCTGCTGCAAACGAGTCAGATGACCGGTAAAACCGTCTCTGATGGCCGCCACCTCTTTTTGCAGTGACTCAGAATCTGTTTCGAGAACTTTTTCGCTGGCCCGCTCACCCATTCCCTGTTCGAAATTTCGCAACATGGTGATGGCATATCTTGGCGCTGAATTGCCGCTTCTGATCTCAACAAGCGCATCTTTAATCTGCTGCTGCACAACTTCGATCGCCCTGAGACTCACCTTGCCCATGCGCCAGTTAGCCGGGTGGGCGGCCAGATCAGCGGCGATTCTCGCAAAAACGCAGGCATGAGCCTCTTCTTCGCGAACAAAAACTTCGAAATCCTCTTTGTGCGCCGGAAACAACCTGACACATTCACGATACATATCAGCGAACAAGAGTTCGTTCTGACGCAAAACCTCAACAAATCGTTTAATTTCCATAACGCCTCCGCTGTGACAGAAAAATTATAATCTTTTTTTCGAATTTTTGCCAAAAATGACCAAAACCACCGGGAATCACCATCGACAGCACAATCCCGCCAGAGGTAAATTCCACTCTTCTCAACACTCATTGAAAAGCCGGGAAAAAGATGATTTCTTTATATCACAAAATTCAAAGAATCGAGACCTTGCAGCAGAAGATCAACAGAGACACCAAAGCCTTCAAAAATCTGGCCGGCATCAATTGTGACAATCACTGCGCGGAATGCTGCCGTTATCAAGACATAAGTGCCACCACCCTTGAGTTTTTGCCCTTTGCCTGGCATGCCAGCAAGCTTGGGGTGCTTGACTACTGGTTCGATAAAATTGAGCAACATGCCAGTTCTCAATGCATTTTTGCCCTGACCGGCACCGAAACCTGGGGTTGCAGCATTTATCCTGCCCGTGGCCTAATATGCCGCCTGTTCGGGTTCTCGGCCGTCACCGACAAGAACGGTTTGCCAGTATATGGAGCCTGTCGCGTTCTTAATCAGCGGCAGCCCGCCATGGTTGACCAGGCACAGCGCGTTATCGCGGCCGGCGGCAAGGTGCCGGTCATGGCCAGCTATTACCGCCAGCTGGCTGCCATCGACCCATTACTCGGGGTTCAGTCTTTTCCCATTAATCAGGCAATAAAAAATGCCCTTGAAACAGTCTATTTTCACCTTCATTACCGCGAAGCGGCCTGAAATTTTAAAGCGCGGCAATATTGCGGCAGAGAATCAGGCGTTTCATTTTGAATTCTTCAGAACTGCCACCCTTTTTCGGGGTTGCGACCGATATTTCGACCCACATACCGGCTTTGTTGCCTGCCCCGGGGCTGGCGGCGAAGGTTACATGGCTGAAAGCCAGCTTGACATCGAGACCCTTGCAATAAATATGTTTGTTGTCATCGCTGGTGCCATCGAACTCACGCTCGATACCGTTATCAAGCAGGTTATAAATGATCGTGCCATTGCCCGAGTCGGTGAGGATTTCCCATCTGGCGACCTTGTCAGAGGCGCCGGGGGCCGGGTCTAGCAGCTTAACGGCACGCAACAGATCGTATTCGATCTGCGACATCAGCACGGCTGCCGCTTCCATGTTGGTCAGGTGCGCCATGCCCTTGGTCGAACCGCGCATGCCGGCGCCAAAAAGATTCATGACCGAGGCCATGAGAAGGCTGATGATAAACGAACCAATTGCCACTTCGATTAGAGTAACGCCCTGTTGCCGCTGTTTCATTGTGACACCAGCCCGGCAACCTTGATTTGGCGAGCCGATTCGTTCGCCTGCTTCCACTTAACCCGCACGGTGAGAATCTTATAGGCGTGCGGCCAGTCAGCAGGCTTGTGTTCATCGACTTCAAAAGAACGGGTAAACATTTCTTCATCCATGCCCAGGTTCATGGCCTTGCCGTCAGCGGTTACGTTCAACTCTTTGATGACGCGCGCCGGGCCAGGGGTTAGAAAGGCATGATCGTAGGGAAGGGCGTAGGCGTAAGCGAGCAGGTTAGTCGCGTGCTGCTGCGCCAAAATGTCGTTGCGGTTCTGCACCGTGCCACTGCTGCTCTGGGTCAGCAGCGAAAAAATCGGCGCAATCAGAAACCCAAGAAAAATAACCGCAAAAAGAATCTCGACAAACGAAAAGCCATGCTTGCGAACCGGGTTGCTCATGTCAATCCACCAGTTGGGGCAAATCTTTCAGGTCGAACATCAGCAGACTCTTTTCGGAGCCTTCGTCGCCTGATTGAGCCGGCTGGGCCGCCAGCTTGCGATCATAAACAATTTCGACGCCACGCGCTGCCGCACTGCTCAAAGTGCCTTTGGCAATCGTATGCATTGCCACGTTGCCATTGATTTTTATATTGTTGGTGCTGCTGTTACCCGGAAACTTGACCTGACCTTCTGAACCGTTGCCACCTGCGGTCATCGCCACGTCGAGTTCACCGCCCAGCGCATTATCAACAATGATGTTACCACTGAGAGTGACTAGATTGAGAAGAAAACCGCCACTTTCAGATCTGATCGGCGCCTTGATCTCGATGTTACCCTGCTCAAGAACGATGCCCCCATGGCTGCTGAGCAGTATGGCACTGTCGAAAACCACAGTCTCTTTGGCCTTAACATAGACCCAGCCATTGATATCGAGCTTGTCTTTCAAGAGCAGGCCGCGCTGTTCAAGCACCGTGAGCAGTTTCTGGCCCTTGCCAAGCTCAATCGTGCGTGCCGCGCGAATGCCCGGAATGAGAGTATTGGCCTTGCCAAGAATTTCGCTCATCTTGTTGAGGTCTTTAACTCCTGAATAAATATCAGCAAATGGTGCCGGGATCTTGTGCGCGATGCCGTTACTCACAGCTTTTCCGGAGGCAAAAGCCGCCAGAGGATCACCAGACGGAATGGCGCCAGAATCAAGAGGGTGCGCGGCCTTAAAATTGGTAATGATATAGGCGAGCGCCCGGTTATACGGCTCTTCAACCAGACAACTGGCATATTTGGAGTTGTAAGTACCCCGGTTGAGAGTGCCCGAAACCTTCTGGTATTCGCTGACAAAATTGCTGATATTAAAAACTTCGCTCTCGCCGCTCGTATAATCGGTGAACTTGTCATCATTGCCCGCGTAGGGAAGCGGGCCAAAATTTTCGGCGCTTTCGCGGTAGGCGCGTGCGCAAAGGGTTCGCCCCATTATGTCGCCAAAAACCAGGGTCGGTGATTTATCCTGGTCGGTGCCGTTAAGACGAAAGATCGAGTTGGTTTTCGACATTTCGTCGTAACCGTCCTTCACCAGTTCCCACCAGAAAATGCTGGGATCATCACTGATATCGTTGCACAAACCGGTTTCCCAGTTCAATAGAGCCAGAGAACCGAGAAAATCGGTGGTATACAGGCCGTCGCCGCGCCCCTCAGCGAAAAGATGAAAACCCTCGCCATATTTGCCAGGTTCGTTCCAGCCGCGGGCAATGCCAAGATTAAGGCGGCCGCCACCCAGATATACCAGGCCACGGCTTGAATTGACAACATTGGCAAAACGCTCAGGAAACTTTTCGCTGCCATGGCCATTATCGAGAACCCATGGTTTATAATGGCACGCCGGAAGCAGGTTGCCCTGCGAATTGGTTTCGACCTTGTTAAAACGGTCGGGGCCTTCACCGGCAACGGCATCTTCAATATACAGGGTGAAGCGTGCCAGCACCGGCACCAGATTAGCGACCACTTTTACCCGGGTAGTATATAGATAATCTTCTTTTACCAGATCGTTCGAGCCGGGCGCCCTATAAGAAATGCCGATCAACAGGCGCACCATGCCGATTTTTTCGCGAGGATAGGCAGCTATGCAAGGTTTAAAATCATCTTTGCGCAGTTCCCATTTTACTTCCCAGGTCAGGTCACGCAGTTCGCTGTTGGCATCCCTGATTTTATCAACAAGGTCTTTGGCCGGGGCAACGAAAGTAATTTTTTCGGATGCCTGTTTATCCATTTCAGAGAGGGGTTCAGATAACTTTTTAACCAGTTTGCTCGACAGGTCTTTGATGTCTTTGCGCTTCAACTGATGGCAGGCAAGGGTTGCCAGCCCGGCCGAGAATTCGCGGGCCAGCAATACCTTGTTCAATTTTTTCGTGGTGTATTGCCGGTTCGTCGAATAGCGCATAAATGCGCTGAAAGCAACCAGCAGTGCCAGAAAAATGCCGGCAATGACGACCGCAACGCTGCCATGCCGGCAGCGTTGCTCTGTCTGAAGTTTTAGCATGTCAGATTAGCCAGTCAAGCATGATCGGTCAGTCTTACCTTGTAGATGGATCGACATTCTGCAGGGTCGGCAGAAACCTTTTGGTGGCTTCTTTTTCGGCCTTCGGATCATTGACATCAATAGATTCGGTAACCTTGATGTATGATGAATGCACGTAGACACCATTGTTTGAGCCAACATTGACCTTATACCAGTTGCCACTGATCGAAAGAATCTGTACCTGAGTACCCTGCGAAATAGTAGTCAGAACTGAATAAGTAAGACCTGGCCCGGTTCTCACATTCAGAGCACTGCAATTCACCTCACCCTTCGAGGGCATGCGATAGGCGAACGAAACCCCCGCCACCAGAGCGAAGGCCAGAATGACAAACATGATGCGCTTGGTCATACATTTCCCCTTCTCAGGGCAGTTTGGTCGGAACTACGCTGAAGTTGCCAGCCGGAGCCTTGTCGAAATCTGCAACGCCGAGCCAGACTTCTTCATAGCCCTGATGATCGATAAAACGGTTCATGACCATCGGCGGAACCAGGTCACCGGAGGCTTTTACCTTGCCGTCGAAACCGAGCCGGGCAACCACAAACTTGCCGTTAAAGCCGGTGGGAGGCGTATAAGTGAGAATTACTTCTTCTTTTGCCTCATCAACCCACCAGAGTTCGGGGTTCAGGTGCTCAGGAAGGTCGAGTTCGATTTCTTTTTCGATAACATTTTCGAGATTCTGCAGCACCAGATACGAACGGTTGTTTTCAGATTCGAAGAACAGGCGATAAAGCTTATCTTCGGCACCGACGGCAAAGCCTGACCATTCCCAGTTCGCTTCAGAAACTAGTTTCTGCTGATTATCAAAAACGAAGATACACTGAGCGCCCTTGTCAGCAACGAAAATATGGCCGTTACGCCCTGTTTCGACCCTGAAAGGCTGCACAAATTTTTCGCACTTGAACTCACCAAGCTTTTTGCCATCAACAGCGTAGTTCACCAGTTTTTTATTCATGCTCTCGATCAGCCAGAAAGAAACCAGCTTGCCATCGGCATCATAAGCCGGTGCGAAGTCGTCGATGAGCACTTCGAGATTCGGGGAGTTGGTGGCGACATCTTTAGGAAGGGGCATCGGGGGCGAGGCAAGCAGCGAGAACTCGCTGACCAGACCCTTCTCTTTGCTGAGCTTGAGAAGCTTGCCGCCGATACTATCGACAACAAAAACATGATCTTCGGCCAGTCTGAATGACTCGGGGCCGAGCGGCATGGGTTCTTCGATGCCAGGGTAATTGTTACCGTTGATAAAAGCTACTTTGCCCGGGCCATCGCCATAGGGAAGAGTGACTTGTGCAGTTGCAGCCAGCGCCGTAAATGAAAACACTAACGCCAGAAGTAAAGAACTTACTCGCATTTCTTTAAGAACCTTTCTTGATCAAGCTTTTCGCAGAACTCTGCAAACGGGGCAATAAGTTGCAGAATGAATGGCCGGGAACTTTCTCGATGAAGAGTTGCTCATGGCCTGAGCTGAATTACCGCTGGTCATGATAATGCCGATATGAGTATCGTTATCCTTAACACCATCGCCGGTGCGGTCATAGGTTTTCCAGGTGATGACATCGCCGGCCCGGTAGGGAGGAACACTGACTTCTTTCCAGCCAAGAGCTTTAAGCTTCGGAATAGTGTTGAGAACGGCAAGCTGAATACCTGTATTGACGCCAGCTGACATCAAGGCAGTCGTAACTACCTGAGCGCAACCAAGCGAACCACCATTGGTCGCAGGATGATACGGAAACGAGCTCGGAGTAGAATATTTGCTGACCAAATTGCGGGCGGCGGCCACAACCTTGGCGGCTACACTACCCGAACCGGGCACGTCAACGATTGCAGAAGAACTGCTTGAAGAAGAAGCCGCAGTGCCACTATTTTTCGATGAAGAAACATATCTTGAGTGAATGAAGCGGGTCTCGCCGTTGTGCGAAACTTTATACCAGTCGCCCTGCCGACCGATGATCTTAACCTTGTCGTTATTGTGAAACCAGCCAACGATCTTACCCCAGGGGCCGGTGCGGATATTCAGGGCAGTGTTCACTTTCACATAGGCGTCACCGTCGTCAAGAGTGGCGCTGCCTTTTGCGGAAGCACCCTCGTTGGCCTTGGCGGCCTGCGAATTGCCAGACCCGGAACCTTTGTCGCCAGTATCATGACCCTTCACCGTTTCGTTAAAGTTCATGGCCATGACTGATCCACCAAAAAGCACCAGAGCTACACAGGCCAGTAATTTTGTTTTTTTCATCATCTCTCTCCTTTTCGGGTGCGTCACTAATATGCAGGTTAACACAAGAAACTCTTCTTAATCAAAGCGTGCAAAAACCCGCTTTTTAACCTACAGAAATTATACCGCCGCACCAGCGAAAAGTTTAACGCAATTGTACATTATTGAATCCTGCATAAATAAACTTGAACCTGTCTTTCGGCCTATTCACATTTTCTGCCACTGATTAACACAGATGGACGCTGCTGTAATCTACGAAATCCTCTTTAATCATGCAGTTGTCAATAATCAAAAGAGTGCTTATCACGGGCGCTTCGACAAGCTCAGCGACCGGCTCAGCCACCAGTTCGGCGACCAGAGAGACTGGCGTTTGTTCGGGGTCGCTTCGACAGGCTCAGCGACCGGAAGGGGGGACAGCGATATGGTCAGGGGCGCTTCGGCAGACTCAACGAGCGGGCAGTGATTGTGAAAAAAATAACTTTTATAAATTTTATGTATGCGGGCGTTCCATGCGGGTCGGGTGTGGCTCAAGATGTTTCTGCTTGTCTTTGTTTGTCTGTCTTCATCGCAATAATAATGGTAAAGAAAACATCATTTCGGTTCGAAAGGGTTTATGGATTTGTTTGCCTCCTTATTTTTCAGGTCCGGGAAAACCCGGACTTTTTTTTTGCCGATTTTGCCCTGACTTACCGGTGATTATTGAGCCCTGCAAAAACAAAATAGAGTCTGTTCTTCATTGACGGTGGGCGTTTTTGACGGTTTGCCAGACAATTAACCCGCCAATAATGAATATGGCCTTTGGCAAAAGGCTGCTTAGCAGGCGATAGTTGCGATGCCGAACAACAGAATAACATTGTCAAGCGTCGCCGAAGCCGATAAGCATAGCGAACTCGCTCTTGATAAGGTTGTTCGGTTGTGCCACATAAACGCCCGCGACCGACAAATTTATAAAAAACCACCGACACTGAAGGTTTTGCAGGTTGTTTATTTTTGTGAAGAAAGGGTCGATAGACATTCAGGTAATGTACTCACAATCTTCAACAAACTTGCAATATTCAACGAATTTGCAATTAACCCGAAAGTGAAACTTTATGGAAAAAGCCTCTGTTGATTTTCTGCTCAAAATGCTGAGCACTCCTTCGCCTTCTGGTTCTGAATCACGCCTGCAGCGTGTCTGGCTCGATCACGTCAAGAAGTTTGCCCAGGTTTACACAGACCATGCCGGCAACGCGATCGGCATTCTCAACCCTGAAGCCCCTTTTAAAATTCTTCTGGCCGGGCACAGCGATGAAATCGGGATGATTGTTAACCGCATCGACGAGAAAGGTTTTGTCTATTTTAATCAGGCAGGTGGCATTAACCCATATCTTCTGCCCGGCCTGAAGGTTGAGATTCTCGGTTTTAAAGGCACCAGCATCAAAGGTGTCATCGGCTTCACCCGCAAGTTGAACAGTGAGGGTTCGGGCAAGCCAAAGTGCGAAGATTACTTTATTGATTGCGGTTTCAGCGACTCAGAAGAACTGAAAAAGCATATCAGGGTCGGTGATTATATTCTCTATCGCAGTGACCCCGAAATTCTAAATGGCAACCGGATTGTCTGCAAAGGCCTCGACAACAAAACGGGTTCGTTCATGGTTGCCGAAATTCTGAAAAAACTGAGCCGGAAAAAGCTGAAAGTCGGCGTATTTGGCGCCAGCACCACTGGCGAAGAAACCAACATGCGCGGCGCCCATTGTGCCGGGGCGATGATCAAACCGAATATGGCGATAGCCATTGACGTAACCTTCAATACCGACACACCCGGCGAAGACAGCAAACGCGCTGAGGTGCTTCTCGACAGTGGCCCGGCTTTATCGATCGGCAGCCCGATCAACATCAAAATCAATGAACTGATCGAAAAAGCTGCCAAAAAGATGAAGATGCCCTACCAGCTCGAACTGACACCCGCGAGAACCAGCACTGACGCTGACAAAATCATGTTCAGCGGCGATGGGGTTCCGGTATCGCTCGTATCTCTGCCGTTACGCTACATGCACTCGCCCGTGGAAATGGGTTCACTGCATGACATGGACCAGATTATTGATCTGCTTGTGGAAACCATTGCCAGCCTGACCGGCAAAGAAGATCTGCGACCCGTTCTGCCCTGATCACTTAACAAAGCCCGGCAATGGCGATTCTAAAGAGTCTAAATTGTGACGAAGGGCTGGCCGAAACTCTCTTATTGATAACTGTAGAATTAAAGCCGGTTTTACTGACTTCTTACGAAGAATAGTCCAGGTGTGGACTGATGGCCGCGCCTGTGAAGTAAGTTGGTTCTATTTTTGCAGGATTCAATAAAGACCGCGACCCCGATGAACTCATGAGTTCATCGGGGTTTTTATCGGTCGGGGGGAAGAATTTCTTCGTAACCATTCAGCATTTCGGGGTTTTTCGGGTAGAGAACGCTGCGCAGGCCCGGCAGATTGCGCGGTGCCGCACCCTGAAGAATACGTTGATAGCATGAAACCTCGTCTTCTACCCAGGCTCCCCCGATTATATCGACCCCGAAATCGAACAGAGCGCTGCTCAAAGGCACTGATGGGCCGACAACGATAAAAATCGAGCCTGGCTTCTTCAAGGCCAGCAGACCCTCAATGGTGTCGTTAAGGCAGGTTACCCCGGTCATCGCCACCACATCTGCTTTCGGAATTATTTTTATCGCATCTTCGGCGTGAAAATCGCCTTCCTGAGGGCGTTTTTCGATAACCGAAAACTCAGCGGCCCTGTGCTGAATGGTTTCCATGTGCGGAAAATGCCCAACCACCGCGACCCGCTTGCCTTCGCCCAAACGAGCAGCCAGTTCCAGGGCATTCCCGGCAAAATATTCTTTGCCATTCAGGGGCAGGGCACTGTTAATTGCCGCGACGGCAAACGAGCGTTCGATGCCCTGCAGAGAATCGGTCCAGCTGAGAACCTTTTTGAGACTGAGGGTCTCGATTTCGCCAAGGTGCGAAACCGGCAGGTTAACCTTAAATTCAAAAACGCGTTCATCACTCAAAGTCATGCAGATACCCAGACGGGTCGATTTGACCATAGTTATGAAGGCACAGGTTGCAACCCGTTGCAACGGGCGATCGTAATGGTCAGGCGGAATAGTCGCTTTAATCGCTTCGAGAATCAATGACATGGCAACCCTCCCAGTCACGTTAAGTATTAATTAGTATTGTATAATATACACATCAAAAAACTCAAGAGGATAAATTTGCCCAGTAATTCTCAGTGAGTTTTATAACTCGCATCAAAAGCCATTTGTATTTAACTGATTGTCTTTTAAAAGGGGGCAGCTTCGGCCTATCAGCCGGGTTGCTTTTGACTGAGAATTGCTGAAATTTGCCGGGGCATTTTGACAAAAGCATGGCAGGCTGGCAGAGGGTTGCGTTATAATCAGGCGAGATGGAAGCAATCAGACGATTTCTGCAACTACTTGGAATAATCAAAGACCGCCGGCTGAAGACCATTCAGAACGGTTCGGGTGGCTGCGCAACCTGTACCCCTGAAGAACTGAAGACCTGGCAAGATTTTGTTGCCTGGATAGACCTTCTCGAGGCTTCATCAGAGCACTCGGCGCGTGTTCTGCTGGCCGAGTTGCTTAAGCCTGGCAAGGCAATGGCTGAACAGCTGGCCATGTTTCAAAATCTGGTGCGCTCACGTGACGACTGGGGTGAAGTATTGCGTTTTGCCGAACTTCCCATTCAATTCGCCCCTGAAGCCTTTGAATTGCTGAACTCTGAATTTGCCAGAGCGGTCAACATCAGTGACCAGATTGCGATCATCGGCAATTCTTTTGCTGCGGCAGATCCGACCCACACCGAAATGCTACTGCTGCTCATCGAGGGCAGTGTCGAGCGTCAACCGCAGCCACAGACGCGCCAGGCCGCCGAACTGGTTGAACGCGAACGTGCGGCGCGTGAACGCTTAAAAATGCTTCTGCAGGGCGAAATGAGCGATGTTCTGCGCTGGTGGCTGATCAGAACGATTAATTGCACGGTCGGGGCTGCCCGTTCCTTTATCAGAGATACGGTTAAAAGCCGGCGTGATCTGCGTTTGCAATGTATGCTGCTGCCGATGCTTCTCAAGACGGGTTTTGAATGGGCCGGCCGATGCGACAGAGCGACCGATGAGACGGGCGAATCAATGCAGTCACACATGTATGCTCACCGGCTCAACAGCCTGATTGAGCTTATCGAACCGGCCTGAAGCGTTTTTAAACTCTACAGACAACCAGAGCCGCCTGAAATTCGCAACCAGCCTCTTTAAAGCTGGCAATGACCGATTTATAGATGGCATCACAGTCACCGGCCGCGCAGCCGACGAGCTTGTGGGGCAAATTCTCTGGCCAGCCAGCCAGATCAACCGCGATTAAAAGACTCTGACCTGGCTGCAGAGTAATTTCGCCGGCCGGGGTATTTTCGAGCCGGCGCAGCTCGGCCGTGGCGTGGTCATAAAGCAGTGCGGCCGGCATTTCGCAGCTTGCAGACTCAATTCTGCCGTTGTCGTGCAAGAGAAGACAGCGCAGTTGAACCGCCGGCTTTCCGCTATTTTCGCGGCTTTTCTGCAGCAGTGCCATCAGGGTGCCAAGCATTTTTTCGGGTTGCAAAAGCAGATGCGGCAGTTGCATGGTGGCCGATTTAATAAAGGCCAGAACCAGACTGCCGGCAACCCCGGGTTCAAGAGCGCGGCCAAAAAAGAGTGAAGACTGGTCATTGCCGGTTTCAATGAGATCGAAATACTCGCCGCTGAAACCAGTAGTCATGCCGGCGCGGCAAAGATAGCGCAAACAACCGAGGGTGCGGGGTTCGGGCATTGGAGTGAGCAGCTTTTCTTGAACCTGCGAGGCAACGTGCAATTCTTCAAGATCGATAAGGGTTTCATTAAATATGCGTGCCAGGTGCCCGAATTCATCGCCGCCCAGGTCTGGAACACGCCAGGCAAAGTTGCGCCCGTTCAGGGCTGTAACCCCCGCCTGCAGTTCACCTAGCGGCTGTAGAATGCTGCCGGCAATAAAAAGACCGACCGAAACTGAGATAAGCAGACTTACAAAGGCCAGCAGGCTGAGAAGCCAGCGTTTATCAAGCACCTGAGCCTCGATGCGGTGCAGAGGGTAAAGACCAAGCAATCTGATATTCTTCATTGCCACGCATTTATGGCCAAAAAGCAGATAAGCTTCTCCTTTATAGATGCAGTGTTCAGGGCGGGCAACACTGCGGTCACGCAATTTTAAAGCGAAGTTTTTCAGCTTTTCATCGGTGAGGATTTCATCGGGAAAGCCTATATAGAATCTGTCTTCGACCGCCATCACCTTGAATCCGTATTCATTGCGGTTCAGGAAATGAAAAATTCGCCTGATAAAGCCGATTTCAAGGTCATCTGAATCCCAGAGGTAAAAGAGCAGGTAATCAAAAATCACCCGATCAAACAGTTGCAGCAGGTTAACGTAGGTTGGGTGTCGTTTTGCGGCCAAACCCCATTCAGAAAAAGAGCCCGAATCGGCAAAAATACGAATGAGTTCGATTGGGCTGCGTTGCGTCAGGGTTTCACAGACAATTTCGGCTTCGGTGCCGGCCTTGCCCGACAGGGGTTGTTTGTTAAGAGTCGTAAGAATATATGTGCCAATTTTAAACATGGCTTTCATTGTGTTGATGCGGATTTTGTCATTAACAAATCCGGGCGAAAAGGCTTCGTGCAATTTTTCGTCTTTGAGCACACCTCGTTCACTGGCAACAAAACCCGTATTGCTGGCAACCAGATAAAAGGCGTATGGCTTGGGTTCCTGCCCACCAACGAACTTTTTAACGCCCGCCTTGCCAACTCCGGTCTTTTTAAGCTTGTTTTTAAGTTCGCTCAGGGCACTCTCAATGCGGCGTTTCTGCACGGTGAATTCATTGCTGTAAAGCTCATCGATACTTTGCAGATACGCCATGCCTTCATTGTAGCGGTCAGCAAGCAGGCCAGCCCTGAACTGCTGCAGATAATCGCTGCCGATGGTGAAAACCACAAACCCTGGCAAGGCATTTGAAGCGATAAACAACAGCATCAACTGTTTCTGCAGTCGCATCGACAATGATCTGCCGCGCACTATTACCAGATAACTGCCCCAGGCGACCAGGGCAAAGCCTGCCAGCATAATGAAAGCAAGAATTCCGGTCAGGGGCGAAACTGCAAAAACCTCGATCTCAGCAGTTCGAGCGGCACAAAAAACTGTCATGGTCGAATCGATGTAGTTAACCATCAGGTAATGCTGCGGCAATTTGATGATACTGCTGAGGCTTTTCTGAAGAAGGGCGGCTTGTGCATGCATTGATCTGGCAAGTTCGGGGTCTTTGCAATGAACAACACCGTTTCTGATGTACCCGGTTATCAGATTGCCGGGGTTATCGTCGGCATGGAATTTGACACCGCAGAAAGATTCAACTACTTCAGGGGGCAGAAAAACTGAAAGCCCCCCGGTATCGCTGAAATTAAGCCAGAGCAGAGGCTTATCGGCGGCGGCGTAACCACGGCGCAGCATGAGATTCTTGCCGGTAAAGCAGCGGTGATAAAATCGTGGAAAAAAATGCGGGCCATAAAGCAGGCGAAGATTTTTGTAGACCTCAGGCGGAATAACGCGTTCGCCCCCTGCATAGCCTTTGCGGCGAATGGTCTGCATTGCATCGAAAGCGCCTTTGAGATCGCCCCGCAACTGTTCGACCGGAAAATTGCTGTAATGAATGCCGCCGTCTGCGTCATTAATGAAAAACTTCAGTTCGATATCATGAGCAGCAGCAAATTGTTCGACAGCGGTTCGCAATTCACCAGGCTGCGGGTGGTTATCAAAAATGCCGGCCAGAGTGGTACAGATATATTGCTCGGTAGCTGAGTAATAGCGAAGGGTTTCGAGAGCTTCCGACGCATCAGTTTCAAAAGCCCTTATTTTTACGGCTTTCTGCAGAGACGCAACATGATAAAGACCGGCCAGAACCAGCATTACCGGCAGAAATACCAGAGATACATTGAGTTTTGCCCAGCGTAACAGCGATTTATCAGGCATTTGACGCCTCCATACGCAGCAACAGGAACGTCAGGTCATCGTCCTGGGCAATTGCCCAGTTGTGGTGCCCATCAATGATCTTCTGCCAGTAAGCTTCAAGATTTTCGTCCCAGGCGCTCTGCAACGACTCAACGAAGCGAGGGTAGCCAAACTGCAAACCATCTTTGCCAACCGCTTCAACGATACCGTCGGTATAAAGAACCAGTGTGTCACCAGGCTTCAGGCATCCGGAAAAAGTCGGCAGAATTTTCCGACTGCTGCTGCCCAGCGGCATGCCTCCCTGTTCCAGCAATACCGCCGTTTTTCCGCCAGGCTCAACAACCGCCGGGTAGCAATGCCCGGCATTGGCGAAAATGAATTCGCCGGTCTGGGGGTTCAGATCAAAACAGACAGCGGTCATCATGCGCCGCCAGTTGCGCTTTTTCAGTTCGAGCAAAACCTGGTTGGCGCTGGCGAGCAGTTCCTGCGGCCCGGCTGAGCTGCTGCCTGCGGCCGCGATTACCGCTTTAACCATCGCCATCAGCATGGCAGCCGGAATGCCGTGACCAGCAACATCGCCGAAGAAGATTCCAAGATGGTTGGCCGGCAACGGGTAATAGTCATAATAATCGCCGCCCATTTTGCTCATAAACAGCGATCTGGCAAATAACCGCACCCGACCGGCACTAAAGCTGCCCAAAGGCAGCAGGCTTTCTTGAACGGCAGTGCCCACTGCAAGCTCTTTCATGCCCTCAAGGGTGCGATTGAAGGTGGCAATCAGGTCGCCAAGCTCATCTGCCGAACGATAACTGATGCGATAATCAAAATCACGCGCCCGCATTCGGGTAATACCCTTATCGAGTTCTGCAACCGGCACCAGCAAGCGTGCCGCAAAGAAGCGGCCGACCTGAAACAGTACAAATGCCATAACCAGGCCGACCATAAAAAAAGTTGCCTTGAGATTATTGAGCTTTTCATCGATGAGATGCTGCGGAAAAATGGCCCCAAGAATACCATCTGAAATTTCATTGCCGGCTATGGCCGTGAACAGATAACTGGAACCGTTGATTTCTAGATTTTCGCGGGTCACCAGCTTGCGACTGACGGTCTGCTTGAAAAGATGGCGAAGTTGCCGACCAGATTGAGTATTCAGCGCAAGAACGTTCTCAGTCGGCCGGTCGAAGATCATGATTTGGCGGGGCGACACAGCCGCTGCCGTTTCTTTTAACTTGTCAATTACAAAGGTTCGAATGAAGGCTGCTGGGTCCCAGGATATGCCAAAAGCCCCCCATGCCGCGTAATTGCCGGTATCAGGTTCGTTGCCCCCAAGCATTCGCAGGTATGAAACCCGGTTCGAATCACCACTATTGAGCACGACAAACCTGCCGAGAAACCAGAGAAAGTCTTGCAGCATGAGATCTTCAGAAGTTATCTCTTCAAGAAAAGAGCGGCCCGGGCTGGTTTTTTTTGAAGCCTCGGAATTAAAAAATTCAAGAGCTTTCAACAACATGCCCTTCACCATTTTTTCGCTCGGGTTGAACGACCATGAGCTTTTAAAGACTGTCTCACCACGGTTATTATAAAGAACCGCTTCTTGCGGGGTGATCTCAGCCGTCAGTTGCTTCAGCTTGTCGATCTCGGCTGGTGGCCATTCTTCGTGGTTATAACGACGGTTTCGTTCATCGATAAAAACATTGAGTCGGCGAGCCAGACTGGCACCAACTTCAGGAAACCTGACATCGAACTCTTTGAGCACCCGCACAGATTCCTGATGGGTGGCATTGATCAGGTCTTTTTTCTTTTCGCTGAAGAATTCATAACCAACCGAAGCAAGCATCAGCAGAGGCAAGCCATTAGCAAACAGAAACAGCAGCATAATTTTCTGCTGCACCGGCAGCGCAAATCTGCGCAGGCGCAGACTGGCACAATAAATAATAAACCCAACGATCACCAGCCAGCGCACAAGACCGGCCAGAACTTGAACGGCCGCCAGATAAGGAACCGGCAGATGCTCAGAGTTCAGATAACTGACGAGCAGAAGGTCTGCAGAGGCTTGGCGAAAGTGCAGCAGAAAATTGGCACTCTCGCGAGAGGCAATCGCATAATCGGTAAATTTTCCGGTTTCGAGAATAATCTCGGTGACGGCCTTTTCAGAGGCCGGCAGGCCGTAGTTTTCAAAAGAAAGTGCATTGATGATGCCAATTTTGATATCCGGGCTGCTGGCATTAAAACGGTTAATCAGCAATTTTGCGCCAAGATTCGAGCCAAGCAGCGATGCATCAACAAAACACACCACAGAAAAATCACGGCCCGGGTAATACCAGAGCAGGCGCTTCTCCGGGTCATCGCTGACAAAAAGGCAGCGCCCGAGGTATTCGCGCTGCAAAGGTTCGAGCAGGAATTTCTGGACCAGGAAGGGGCCGAAGTAGCCGCGCAGCAGTTGCATTCTTTCGCTGATCAGGGATGAACTTGACGGATCGGTGGTCGGATCGTTGGCAAACAGGCGTTGCAGTTCGTGTAAAGCGCCATACATGGATTTAAGGACATACTGAAATTTTTTTTCGTCAGTCAGAGTCTGATTAATAACGCCCTTGCTGTCGTAAACTATGAATCTGAGCTTGCCGGGAAACATTTTGCGGAAACCCGCTATTTTTGCGGCCAGTAATTGCTGCGCGTCTGTCTGGCCATCGATTGCGGCAAAATTCTGTTGAAAAAGGCCATGAAAAAAAACCCGGTCGGCGTGGTAATTATTCAGAGTTTCGAGTGACTGCGAAAGGCGGTCGAATTCTGCTTCGACAATGCGGGTTCTCTGCAATTGTACATGACCAACCATCATTGTCCAGGCCAGCCAACCGGGCAAGAGCAACCCGAATGCCAGCACTGCCAGAAATCTGGTCAGCTTCTGAAGAATTGCCTTCACCCGGTCTCCCCTTCCGGCATTGAAACAACGACCATTGTCTGATCATCGGTGCGGCCGCGGCCATCTCGTATCTTCTCGAACGCTGTTCTGGCGGCCTGGAAAAAATTTTCAGAGTCATGATCGGCAAGCTCTGACAGTATTTTTTTCATGCTTTCAAAACCCAGCTCAGCATTAAGATATAGACCGGCGGTATAAAAAACAAGTTTCGCGCCGCTGACCGGTTGAAATTCATGCAGCAAAAACTTTGTCGAGTTGCCTGAACCTATTGGAGTGGAAGGCATCTCAATCACCCGGGGTAGATTTTTTGGCATGACCAGCAAAGGGAAACAGTGGCCGGCCGAAGCAATGGTAATCTTGCCTGTCTCAGCATCGAGAAGCACATACTGCAGCGAAAGGAATTTGCGGCGCTGGCCTGTGCCGCTGCTTGAGCGCACCAGAAAGTCGATCCGTTGCAGCATTTCGGCCGGTTTGAGATAAAATTCTTCGAGTTGCATAATGCAGGCTTTTACAAAAGCCATGACCAGGGTCGAGGCCACACCGCTGCCGGCAACATCGCCGATAAAGAACCCGAAATAACGCTCATTCACCGGGTTCAACGCCAGAAAATCGCCGCCAAACCTTGTTATGGCCAGACTGCCACCCGCAACTCCAAGTTTGCCATGCTGCAAAACACCGGCAAAGCGATCAAGCAGCTTTTCCTGAACTATTGAGGCAGTATGGAGTTCTTCAAGATCAACCAGCGTAGTATTGAAAATATGCGCCAGGTTGCCGAATTCATCACCGCCCAGATCAGGCAGTCGATAAGCAAAATCTTGTTTCTGCAGGGCGAGAACCCCGGTCTGCAATTCCCCAAGCGGCCGCAGAATTGAACGGGAAACTACCAGACTCAATGCCAGTGAAACCAGCATACTTACCAGACCAAGAGCAAAAAATAACCAGAACTTGCCGCGCACCGCCCGTTCGATAGACTCAAGCGGAAACAACGCCAGAAGCCGGATATTAGCCAACGAAACACATTTTAAACCCATCAGCAGATGCTTTTGCCCGTGCCAGTCGCAAAAATCAATTTCTGTGCCCGTTTTTTCGCGCAATCGGTTGGTATAGTTGAGCAGCTGCTCATTTTGAAGAAGTTCTTCAGGAAAAGAAAACCGCAGGTCTTCGTTGACAGCCATAATTTTCAGGCCAAGCGGATTGCGGTTCAGGTCAGCGTACATCTTTTGGAGGTAGGCGTATTCAAGGGTTTTCGGTTCCCAGAGGTAGAGAAACACATAATCGGCCTTGAGGTCATCAAAAACCCGCAAAACCTGAATATAGGCCGGGTAGAACCGCCAACCCATTCCCCATTGCCAGAACGACCCGGTGGCAGCGAAAAATTCCTGAAACATTTCGATAGATTGCAACTGCCCAAGGGATTCGGCGATCAATTCAACCTGGGCAACCACCATCTCTTCGAGAGATTCACGGTTCAGCAACGACAGATAGTAGCGGCCGAGCTTACCCATTGATTCGACGAGCACTTTCATCTGTTTAATATCGTTGTCTTTGCCGAGAAGACGGTTGAGAAATTGCCCCTCGAGCATAACGCCGTAATCGCTGCCGATAAATGGCGTATGACTGCCAACCAGAATCAGCCTGAACGGTTCGCTGCGCTGCATATTGAGGAAAGTCTTCAACATTTCATGGTCAGGCGGGCGGGCTCTCAGAGCGGTCTTCATGCCTTCAAGCCCTTTATCAATGCGGCGCAACTGCTCAGAAAATTCGGCCACGTACATTTCATCAATGCTCTGCAGGTAAGTCATGCCGTTGCGAAATGTTTCTGCCTGAAGAAGCATTTCGTATTCATGCAGATAATCAAAGCCCAGTATCGCGAGAATGCTCAAAGAAAAAGCATTTGCCAGCACAAATAAGATGATGAGCTGCTTGCGAATGCTCAGGCTGACGCCATTACCACGGCAGAAGGCCATAAAACTACGCCTGACAATAAAAATAGCGCCCAGCAGCAACAGCAGCACAATCATTGACCGGCCGGGGGTAAAAAATGCCTCATCAACCGCGGTAGCCGGCAGAAGAAAAACTGCCTCGATGCCGGTTCGAACCAGGCCTTTGCAGATGAACCAGCGGCCAACGCGACTGGGCGTTTCCTGCTCGGCAAGGATGCCCGAAACTTCATGTTGATCGAGCTGCAAGCCTGGCTGGGCATTCAGCACGCCGTTTCGGATAATTGCGATCTGTAGGCCAGACTTTGAAACCATGTCGGAAATCTGATGCTCGATGCCCGGAAGATTTTCAAGGGCCGGCCGGGAAAAAAAGACGCTCAGACCGTTTCGGCCTGCCTTGACCCTTACCCACGAAAGTCGGCCATCCGAAGAAGAATCGCCGTACAGGGGCTGAATATGACGGCCACTGTAACACCCGGCAAAAACTTCCGGGAAAAACTGTGGGCCGTAGATGCGCCGCAAGTTGGCCGTAGCACTGGCGCTGAGGCGTGCACCGGAATCAATAATCTGGCAGAAAGAACTGAAAGCAAGCGGCCAGTCGGCATTATTCTTCTGATAATCGAATGTTGAATGAAAAACACTGCCGTCACCATTCCAGATCAGGTAATTCAGATGCAGAGACATCTCCTGGTTCAGGCTCTCGATGCCGACCCGCAGCTTTTCAGGGGTGCTGCAATTTTCATAAACATCTTTAATACGCATACAGGTATATTTGCCGCCGTCAGCAGCGAGTTGAAGGCTTTCGAGACTGCTGTTCGACTCGATCTGCAAGAGACGAAGCCGGGCATCGCGATGCAACGAGGCAACGTAATGCCAGCCAGACCAGGCACCAGCCAGCGGCAGCAGCACTGCAAACATTACAAATGCCACCCAGGCAGCGAAATCTGGTTTATTTTTATGTTCTTTATTCATATTTGAGCATCAGCATGGTTATATCGTCGTCCTGGGCCGCAGCCCAGGCTGAATAGCCTTTAAAGATATCCTGCCACCAGGTTTCCAGATCAGCGTTCCAGCTGGCGAGCAGCAGCTTTTCGAATCTGGCAAAGTCAAAGACCTCGCCTGTGGCACTGGTTGCTTCAATGATACCATCAGTGTAGAGAATCAGGGTGTCGCCGGGTTTCAGCTGACCACTGACTTCAGCGTAGGGCTTTCGGGTTACATTGCCGAGCGGCATGCCAACTGCCTTGACGTAGGTTATGCTACGACGATCAGCGCTGACGATCACCGGGTAACATTGACCGGCGTTCGCAAGTCTGAAATCACCGGTATTGCAGTCAAGTTCAAGACACTGAGCGGTCATCATCCTTTTCCAGCCCCGCGACTTGAGATGCAGAAAAACGGAATTGGCACGCATCAGCAGATCTGCAGGGCTTGCAAACACTGTTCGAGCATTGGCCACCACGGCTTTGGCCATCGACATGATCAGGGCCGCGGGTATGCCGTGCCCGGCGACATCACCGAAGAAAACTCCGAGTCGTTGATTCGCCAGTTCAAAATAATCAAAATAGTCACCGCCCATTTTGCTCATAAACTCTGACCTGGCATAGAGAAGCACCTTGCCGACCCTGCTGTCGGCAGGTGGCAGCAGGCTTTTCTGTACAGCGGTGCCAATGGCCAGATCCTGCATGCCGGCGGTGGTTTCATTAAAAACCCGTATCAACTGGCCGAATTCATCTTCAGAAACATAGTCGATACGATTTTTAAAATCATGGCGGGCAATGGCACGCATGCCGTTTGCCAGGGCCGCAACCGGCACCAGCAGACGCCTGGAAAAGAAAGCCACAATCAAAAGAACCAGAAAGAGGCTGGCCGCAGCGGCCGCGCTCACCCGTTCAAAAAGAGAATCAACCTGCCCGTCAATGATTTTTTTCGGGTAAATTGCCATGATCACGGCATCTGAAAGCTCAATGCCCTTCAAAGCCGTGGCAACATAAGCCTCGCCATCAATCAGCAGGTTATCATCGGCAAGCATTTTGCGGCTCTGGGTACGATGCATGATGCGGCGAAGTTTTTTTTCGCCGGGTGCAGACTCTGGAAAAATCCGACCGCTCTCGAGTTCCATAACCAGAAGTTTTCGGGGCGCGATGCGGCGATTCAGGGCAGCGAGCTGCTCATTGATATAGGCACGCTGCAGGGCCTCCGGTTTCCAGGCCACAAGCACCAGGCCCCATGAATTGTGGTTTTCGCGGTCACCAAGCAGATTCAGGTATGTCCAGCGCAGGCCAGAGCCATAATTCTGGGGTTCAATTAGCCCGATCTGCCGCAATACACCGTGAAAAACCGATGCTTCGTCGGAAATTTGTTCGAGCATGGTTCTTCTGGTGGCGACAAAATGGTCTGAGCTGCTATTGAAGAACTCGAGAGCGCCGAGAAAAAAATCCCGGATGAATTTATACGACCCGGGCACCACCAGTTCCCTTTGTTTCAAGATCTGTTCACCAACAGAATTAAAAAGGTAGCTTTCGTCGGGCAACGAAAGTTCGATAAGCGAAGCCAGTCTGGCGGTAACACTGGCAGGCCAGACCCCATAAACTCCTTTGCGGGAATTTTCGTTAATAAATCTGTTGAAGCGTTCGGCCATCAGTTCGCGCCCGGCTGGATACCTGGTGTCAAAGTCTTTGATGAGGCGTGATGAGTGCTCGTGCACTGAGTTGGTCAACGAGCTCTTTTTTTGCTCGAAAAATTCGTAGCCAGTGGCCAGCAGAATCATCAGCGGCAACCCGTTTGCAAAAAGAAATAGCAGCATAAGTTTCTGTCTGACTGATAAAAAAAGGCGACTGGCGTGCAGAGACAGAACCGAAACGATAAAAGCGGTTACCAGAAGCCATTTCAGCAGGCCAAACATCCGGAGACCTACTTCATGGTCAGGATCAACAAGATGTTGACGCTGGTCAAGACTGCTGAAGATGACCAGGCGTGGCGCGACCTGGCGAAATAACAACAGATGACCGGCAGTTTTTCTGAATTCAATGGCTGAGTTCGCGTAAGCAGTGGCTTCAATGGCAATCTCGCCGTCTGAACTGCCCGCAGCAGAAAAACCGTAAACGGTCTGAAGACTTGGGTCATAGAAACCAAGCCTGATATCTGCACTTGAACGGTTGAAGCGGTCAATCATCATGCGCGGCCCGGTCTGCTGGTCGAGCAGGTCGCGCCTGATAAGGCATACAATAGTGAGATTCTGGTATGTCTGGTACCAGAGCAAAGCTTTCTGCGGGTCTTCTGACACCCTCAGACAACGGCCCAGGTAGCCCTGACGCAGCGGCAATTCCAAGTGTTTTTCCATGAGAAACTGGCCAAAATAGCCGCGCAGCAGATTAATGCGGTTAGCCTGATAAACAAGGCCGGGCTGCCGCAGAGACTGGTTCAGGTTCTTGAAAACGTAGTTGAAGCGGTTTTCATCAGAAAGCCGCGGCACAATTTTTCCGTCTGCGTCAAGAATGATGAAGCGCAGTTGCCCAGGAAAATGCTTTTTTAGAGTCGAAATGCGCCCGGCGACCAGCGCGAAAGGATCGCCAGCGGTTGAGGCGGCCGCAAAGTTGCTTTGCAGCAGGCCATGAAAAAAGCGGTCGTCATCGTGATAATTGGCAAGGTTATCGAGCGAGTCATGCATCTTCTGTTGCCAGTCAAGTATCTGCCGCTCCTGTACCAGGCCAAAATGGCTTGATAAAGCGAGAAAAAGCAGAAAACCGGGCAGCAGAATTCCATAAACAACTCTGGCAGCGAGGGTTAACCAGAAATTTTTAAGCAAGACTTCTCTCCCTGTCGGAGCTAAGATACGAACAGGGTGGCACTAAAGTAACAAGCCGAGTGAAATTTTAGACAGCCGGCAACGGCGCATATGAAAGAAGGGTTTGCAGACGATGCCGCAAACCCTTCATTGTAAGAGCCGGTCAAATCTTTTCGAACTGGTCTTTGCCGACGCCGCAAGCTGGGCAGACCCAGTCAGCCGGAAGTTTTTCGAACGGAGTGCCGGGAGCGATGCCGCCGTCGGGGTCGCCGACCGCCGGATCATATTCGTAGCCACAAACGCCGCAAACATATTTAGCCATTGTCATGACCTCCATGTAAAATTTCAGTAAGATTCTACCACAGTCTGTAGAATTGCAAACTCAGGTTTTTCGAGCCATGTATCAATCATAAAAACGGGGACCCGCTGATTTTCGATGACGACGGTGCGGAAAAATTTTTCGCCTGGATCGGCGATATTCGGAAGAATCGGCTCAATAATGCCTTCGCGAAGTCGGTATTCAATGTCGTCAGCAATCATGCCAACAAAGGCATTTGCTTTTACGGTAAAAATGAGGAGTTTTGAGGAATCATTGATCTGGAAGGCGGGTTCGAGACCGATGCGGTGCCGCAGATTAACTACCGGAATCACGGTGCCCCGGACATTGACCACACCGGTAATAAAGTCAGACTTCAAAGGAATTTCGATCATTGAACCCGGCATGGTGACTTCAGTGACATCGACCGCCGGAATCGCATAGGACTTGTTGGCGAGCTTGAAGATAAAGAATTTTTCGAGGCGACCGCTGCCATTTCGCTCGCCGGCATTCTGTGCCAGACGCCGAATCAAAGGAAGAATCTGTGACATTATACAGGAATACCTTTTAAATCATGTTGCAGCCAGAACCGGAGATGATGCAACCCGGGGCAACTGATGGCTAATTTTATACCAGAACTGCGCGGTAATATAAAGCAATTATTTACCCGGAATTTTCAGGAACGAGCTTAGTTGAGCCAGAGCACGAGCGCGGTGGCTCAAAGAATTTTTTTCGGCGGCGGGCAGTTCGGCGACCGAACAACCCTTTTCGGGAAGCATAAACACCGGGTCGTAGCCGAATCCGCCTTTGCCGCGCATCATAGAGCCAATAGAACCTTCGAGAACGCCGACGAATTCATGGGCCAGACCAGTGGCATCAATATAGACAATGACGCAGCGGAAACGGGCGGTTCGCCCGGATTCAGGCACGTCATGCAGGGCGGCGAGCAGTTTGTCGATATTGCGCTGGTGATTGGTATCAAGCCCTGAGAATCTGGCAGAGTGAATGCCGGGGCGACCGCCAAGCGCATCGACTTCAAGCCCTGAATCATCAGCGAACACAGGTTCTCTGACTTTTTCAAACAGCGCACGGGCTTTAAGCTCGGCATTTTCGCGGTATGATGCGCCGTTTTCATCAATTTCTGGAAAATCAGGCAGATCAAGCAAGGTTCTCACGCGATGGGGAGCAAGAATCATGCTGATTTCTTCAGCCTTATGAGCGTTGCGTGTTGAAACCCAGATGTTCATCCCAGTTTTTCAACCGCCTGCCGCTGCAGGTCAAATAGCTTTTTGACGCCCTGCTCGCCGATTGTCAGCATTTGATCAAGCTGGGAGCGACTGTAAGTGCCGTTTTCAGCGGTGCCCTGCACTTCGATATAGCCGCCCTTGTCGTCCATTACGAGATTAAGATCAGTTTCGGCATGTGAATCTTCGACATAATCAAGATCAAGGCAGACCTGGCCATTGCAGATGCCGATACTGACGGCAGCGATCTTGTTGACGATAGGATTTTGAGTGATTTTGCCTTCGCGCATCAGCTTTTTCACGGCCATCTCAAGAGCGACCATGGCACCGGTGATTGAAGCAGTTCGGGTGCCGCCGTCAGCCTGAAGTACATCACAGTCAATCATGAGGGTGCGGGCGCCAAGCTTTGTCAGATCTAGAGCCGCACGCATTGAGCGCCCGATCAGACGCTGAATTTCGTGAACACGACCCTTAACGGTGGCCTTGCCATAACCGGCGCGTTCGTTGCGCACCAGACCGGCAGCAGGCATCAGGGCATACTCAGCAGTTATCCAGCCCTGAACGACTTCGCGCGAAGCCACATAAGGAGGAACCTTTTCTTCGACCTGAACGGTACAGAGAACACGGGTGTCACCAAATGTGATCAGTGCCGAACCGTGCGGATATTTAACGTAACCGGTTTCGATGCTGACCGGCCTGAGCTGGTCACCGGCGCGACCGTCATGTCTTGTCATGTTCAATTCCTCCGGGCTTAATGATATGCATGCAGAATAACACTTCACATCACCTACGCCAAACAATTTCTTAAATTAAACCAACCCAAAAACAGCAGAAAAAATGATCAGCAATCCCGGCGATCAGGCGGCATTTTCCACAGCGGCACCCCCGCTGAACCAGACCGATGCAAACTGCCGCCATCAGGCTTACCAGCCTTAACAACCAGAAACTGGTTTTCGGCAGATTTATCTGTTAGGTTGGTATGCATACGGCTTGCAAAGTCTGCCGTCTGAGGCCAAAACTGATTCAGATGTCTCCGGGCAAGGGTTTGCGGTGGTCAATTCGTGCGTTATAATTGATGAATCTAAGGGCAGGAACCGATAACGAAATGCTCAATCTGAAAAAACTTGTCGCCTGGCTATCCGGGACCGGCGCAGTGACCGGGCAAGCCCAGAGCGGCGGTGAAGAACGCCGAAGGTTTCAGCGGCTCAATCTGGAAAATTGCCAGATGATGATCGCTGCTGAGGGGCCTTTTCTTGTCACCAATCTCAGTTTTGGCGGTTTCAGAGTCGATCTGCAGGACTACAAACTGGTGGGCGGCCTTATGCCAGGCAAAATTATCGAAGTCACCCTGCAGTTACAACAAATAAACCTGAAATGCCAGATCGAGATCAAGAATCTGTTCAACAGCCTTGCCGGATGCGCATTTCATAATTTTTCACCAGCGCAATCACGCATCATAAGCGAATTTATCAAACCAGCCATTCTTGGTTTCTCTCTGAGAGAAATCGATTCGGCAAAATTAAAAAACGATGACCCAGAACTCAAAATGCGCTGGTTTCAGGGCGAAGACGGGGTTCAGGTCTTTCTCTGGCAGACCCTTGAAGGCGATGCCGTGCGGCAGGAATTTTATTTTCTCGACTACTATATTGGCTGGCAGAACAATGTGACCGGCTTGCAGACCGGAAAAATCAGACCCGAGCACCGATCTGGTTTTGGCCGGGTTTCGCCAGATGCGGTAATTTTTTACCGTATTCCGCCTTATCGATCGTTAAAACTTGGCAAGGTGATTCTCGAATGCTCAAAAATGCCGCATGAAGCACGCGAAGTGCTGTTGCGCGAGATTGCCAGTGAAGAAAAACGACTTTTTCACCGTTTCATCGTCAAGAACGGTGCAGTGGTCTTTCTTGCCGACCTGGCCGCCGACCGCGAATTTCCGATTCTAAACATCAGCATGCAGGGTATGGCTTTGCTCAGGCACGAAGACAACAATTTCGAACTGAACCATGAGATTTCTGGCACTGTTTTTGCCGGTGAAACCAGTGTCAAAATTGTATTCAAGCCTGCTTACACCCACGAGAACCTGCTTGGCGGAGTCATCGCAACCATCGATGAAGAAGAACAACAGAAACTCGAGCAATTTCTCGCTCCAAGACTGCTGGCCCAGTATCTCGAAGAAGTTCCGGCACCGACTGAAATGCCTGTTGCTGCGGCACCTGGGTCACGCACCTGGCTATATACAGGTCTGCACAACACTCACATTCTGAGCCTGATTAACCCTGACGGCCAGTTGGCACTTGGTCGAATCGCCTTTATGGACCGGGCAATTACCTGCCGGCGCGGGCAACTTCAACAGCACAGTTGCCCTGACGGGCTGATTTTTCCGGCTGACTGGGAGCTCGACCCATCAATCAACGCCATGGAACTTGAGCAGGCAACCGCCAGAATTTGTTATGAAATGGTTCTCAACGCCACCATGGCGCAAGAAGTAAGAAAAAACTGGCTGAAAATCCTGGAACCGGCCATTGGCAGTGAAACAGGCAGATTCAAACAACCCAAAAGGCAAGATTAAATATGATTCAAAAAACCAATCTGATATTGTATGTTAAAGACCAGCAGAAGAGCAGAGACTTCTACGAAAAGATATTGCAACAGGCTCCAACACTTGATGTTCCTGGCATGACTGAATTCAGGCTCTCTGAAAACACCACCCTTGGCCTGATGCCGGCCGCCGGTATATGCAGACTGCTGGCCGGAAAAATCCCAGACCCGCGCTCGGCCGATGGTGTTCCCGGCGCCGAACTTTATCTGACCGTTGCCGACCCGGCAGCCTGGCATCAGCGGGCATTACTGGCTGGAGCACGCGGACTGCAACCCCTGATGCAGATGAACTGGGGTGACCGGGCAGCATATTCAGCTGACCCTGATGGTAACGTGCTGGCATTTGCATCATCGCCTTCTGATTCTTTGCCAGAGAAGCTTTAAGCGGCAAATCCCGCCTGATGTTCCCAGCCTTCTTGGTCATCAGGCGATGCGACACCTTCGCAACCGCCACCACAAAGTTTTTTCGCGGGCCAGCGCCCCATGGTCAAGCAGCAGCAAAAAATCGGCAGGCAGTGGGTCATATATTTTCCCGCAAGCAGCCGGGTTCTGGCCATGCCTTCGCCAATGCCGCCGAAATGTGTTATAATAGCGAAGTTACGACAATTTAATCGCAACAGGTTTGTCGAATCTGGCAGACCTGTTTTTATTTCGTAAAAAATCGGGTAAGAAATTATGAAATCTGATTATTTCAGTATTGTTGGGCCGATACTAAATTCAGGTGCCGAATGCGAGAAAATACTGCGCCGTCTCCCAGACTGGTTCGGCGACGAGCAGACGATGGTTGATTACGCTCTCGAAATTAACGGGCTGCCGACCTTTATAATCAACATGCACCACCAGCCATGCGGTTTTATCAGCCTGAAAATGCACTACAAAGAATCGGCCGAGCTTTACGTGCTCGGGATTCTACCTGAATATCATCACCAGGGCCTGGGTCGGGCGGCCCTCGAATCGGTGTGCGAATATTGCCGTGCTCAGGGCATCGAATATCTGCAGATTAAAACCTGTGGCCCTTCTAACAACTGGCCCGCCTACGAAAACACCCGCCGCTTCTATCTGTCGCTCGGTTTCAAGCCGCTCGAAGAGTTTCAGACCCTCTGGGGGCCAAATTGCCCATGCCTGCAGATGATTAAAAAAATCTTGTAATCAGGCCGTGAGTGTTCTATTCTGCATAGAGAACCAATAAGGAGTGCAAACTCATGTCAGACATCAGAGGAAAAATTCAGAAGGGTCTTGGTGAATCAAAAAATACAGTGCGTGAGCAGTTGCCGTTTTTTCGCAGTTGCTTTCCTGAAGTTGGCAACTGCAAAGAAGGCACCATCAACATTCTGCTCGACAAACCTCTGGTAATCCTTACCCCCGACTTCACCACCGCTCCGCTGCCATGGCACCCGGCTTTCAAAATCGTCAAAGGCGGCGAAGTCTTTAAATTTCTGCGAATCAAACTGACGGTCGATGGCTGCGCCCCGGTTAACGCCTGGATTTACAAAGCGCAATTTTCACCCTATCACGATAATCCATGGTATATCGAGGTGCTGGCCCCGGCAATCGGTTTTACCGGCACTCCCGCCTGCTCAATTGAAGTGCTGAGCAAGTGCAGCGAGGGTCTGGTAGTGGTCGGCGCTTCAGAACGACCAGCTGCAGCCGCTTCCTGAGCATGGAATTAACCAGACTCAGCGAGAGGACTTTCTGTGTCTGCGGCCCGGCAAATGTCGGCGTCATCGCCCTCGAAGACAGCCGTGTTGCCCTCATTGATTCAGGTAACGAAGAAAAATACGCGGTCAAACTTTTTGAACTGCTTTCTGACTACCGCTTCAAAGTGGCGTACATCCTGAACACCCACGCGCATGCCGACCACATTGGCGGCAACAGCTTTTTTGCCGAAAAAACAGGCTGCCGGATACTCGCATCGACCCTTGAAGCGCCGACCATCAGGCAACCACTTATTCAATCGGCAGTTTTGTTTGCCGGGGCACCGGTCCAGGATCTGATGAACCGCTTTACCATGGCTAACCCGAGCGCGGTTGACGTTTTGTCAGGCACCGAACTTACTCTCGACGACGTGCAGATCAAAATCCTTGACCTGCCCGGGCATTCAGTTAACCAGAAGGGTTTTCTTGTTGATGGGGTGGCATTTGTTGCCGACACGCTGTTCCCTGATTCGTTCTTTAAAAAGCAGCGACTGCCATTCACCTACGACCCGCACGCCCAGATGCAAACCCTTCAGAAACTACGCAACCTGACGGCCAAAGTTTATGTCGGCGGCCATTTTAGGCCAACTGATAACATTGCTACCATGATAACCGGCAATCTGAGCCACGTTGAAAACGCCATGAACTTCATGCGCGAACTGTTGAAGGTGCCGCAATCACAAGAGCGCGTCGTCAAGGCATTTCTCGATCATTTCGGGCTGAAAAAAATCAGCTGGGAATACTTCCTGTACCGAACGACGGTGAACGGCTACCTCTCGTCACTCTACAACCGTGGTGAAATCAAATTCAGAGTGCTCGACAACCTGGCGGTCTGGTATGCGGTTTAAAAGCCTGACGTTAATTATCATACTGATTCTGCTGCCGATCGCGCTTCTCTCAGCAAAAAACATCGACAGATGGCTTCGACTGCCGCTGCATGGTCAGCCCCGCATCATAAGAAGCCCACTCGATGAGATTGGCCAGCCGGGCAGCAGCCTGCACTTCGGCTACGAAAAGCAGCCGGTAAAACCTCTCGAAAACTTTATCAACAGATACATCCCGGAAGCATCTTCGCCAGCCAGTTCGACCTCTGAGCATCAGTTGCTGCTGCGCAACACCATGATCAGCGAAGAGCTTGATCGTGAAGCCGCCGAAGCACTGCTGAACCCGCGCAAGATTACGGCCTGGCCTGCAAGCGAGGCAAAACCGCTGCCAGAAAAAATCGGGCCGGCCAGTCAGAGCATGATTGCGACGCCGCCAGCGCCACTGCCGGCATCAGCCCCCACGCTGATAGGTTCGATCAGCAGCGAGTTTTCGATTCCCGAGACAGCAGACGGGCTCGCCAGCAGTTCAGTCGCGACAGGCACACCTTGATCGCCCGATCTTATTTGAGGCGATCAAACGCTGCTGCTGTGCTTTTTATGGCATTCAGGGCAGTAGACCGGCAATTCTTTGCAGGGCACAAAATGCAATCTGGTCTCACGGCCGCAATCGCTACAGATGGCAGTTCGGCGTTCGCCGGGAGTTTCCCAGATCTGGTCAAGGCGGGCGCTTATGCAATCATCACAAAAAAACGCCTGGTTTTCGTAGCCTTTTTCGGCTAAAAAGCGGTGTTTATCAGATGGAAAAGCAATGCGACCACCACAACTGCGGCAAACCAATGATCTTGCTTCTGCGTGCATGAATAATACCCCATAAAAAGAATTCTATCTTGCGATTATACATTATGCGAAGCATTTTCGAAAGCTGCTCTCGGCAAAATACCCGTATCGCTGAGCTATACCAGACAAAATCAGTGGCTTGTGCAGGCCTGCACAATGCCAGTCGGTCAGGCTGATTGATTTAGGCAGGCTTCAATAGAGGATTGCAGGCATCGCCAAAAATTCGCAAGTTGAAGCTGATTGAGTTGAAAACGATAATCTGTTAAATTTGGGGCATGGCACATTCAAAAACTTACAAAGTTATTATTCCATACAGTGAGTCGGCGACCCCGAGAAAAAAGTTCAAGATAGAATACACCGTTGAAGCCTCAGACAGGGCTTCAGCGCTGAAAAAAGCCGAACGTGAATTTGATTCCTACGCTGATTATAACAGTGCTTCATGGGTTAGAATGATCGAACGCGACGGAGTTCGCATCTGGAAACTGATGCCCGACATGCCGCAGACGCCGCAGCACATCGATGACCTGGCTGCCCAGCTGACTTCTGCAGACGAAGACGTTCTCTACAACAGCCTGAAAGCTCTTGGTGAAATCGAAGATTCATCGGCAAGTTCAAAGATAATAGGGCTGTTTCATCATTCCAACCCCGAACTGGTAGCCCTGGCAGTCGAAACTCTTGGGCGAATTGCCGATCCTAGCAATCTTGGCGCTATCCGCAACCTTTATCACCCAGACACCAACCCGAGAATTAAAGCCTGCATCATCACGGCCGTCAGTCGCCTGGCACTGCCCGACGATGATATCGTTGGTTTTCTGACCCAGGCCCTGCGCGAAGAAGACGCCCGGGTGCGTGCCAACGCCATCGAAGCGATCGAAAAACTCGATCTTCCCGATGTGACCAGGTTGCTTCTGCCGATGCTGAAAGACGAAGATAACCGCGTCAGGGCAAATGTTATTAAAGCGCTCTGGAACAAAGACGATCAGGGCCGCCTGCTTGAAGTTCTCAAAGGCATGGCGGTTGACGAAAACCCATGGATGAAATCTTCAGCTGTCTTCGTGCTCGGCAACGTCACCATACCAGGCCGTATTGAACTGCTGTCAGTCATGGCACTCGACGAGCACCCCAAGGTCAGGCAGAACGCCCGCGACGCGCTTTTCCAGATCAACAGCATTGACTGCCTGCCATATTGGCTTGAAATCATCAGCAACGACAAAGAATTTTCTCTGGTCGCCGAAAAAGTTATTCACATGGGGGATGCAGCGCTCAACACCCTGCTGGCCTTCAACGGGCGCAGCAGCGAAAGTCGCCGCCATGCCGCCAGATTGCTTGACATGCTCGAACAGCAGGTTTTAAAAACATCAGGCTGGATCAGCTGGCTGAAAACGAAGCAGAAGCGACTTTTCAAAAGTTCCTGAACGTTTTCGCCGAATTGCTTCGCCGCCGTTGATGTGTTAGCATGAAGCACTAAATTGTTACACACACCAAAAAATTGATACAGGCACAGGAATATGAAAGAACAACCAACCAAAATGAAGACAGTTGCACTATATGCCCTGCTGTTGATTCTTCTGCTGACAGCATTCACCAATGTTACCAGCACCAGAAAAGTCAACAGGCTTAACTATTCTGAATTTTTGAGTATCCTGCAAGGTGAGGATACCACCCGCAAAATTTTGCGGGTCAAAATCAATGAGCGCGAAATCACCGGTCGCATTCAGAAGCAGGTCACCCTGGGTTCGAGCAGCGAAGCGCCAACCTCAGATTTTCTCACCGTGACCCCTGATGACCCCGGTCTAATGGAAATTATCAGAAAAAGCGGCATAATCGTTGAAGCCGAACCGCCGGCCCAGATGTCATGGTGGCTGAATCTGCTGATTAACTGGTTCCCGTTCATTCTGCTGATCGGCGCCTGGCTGTACATTCTGCAGAAGATGCAGGGCGGCGGTGCCAAGGCGCTTAGCTTCGGGAAAAGTCGTGCCAGAATGGTCGACCCGACCGAGAAACGCGTGTTATTCAAAGACGTGGCCGGGGTTAACGAAGCCAAAGAAGACCTTCTTGAAGTAGTTGAATTTCTGCGTGACCCGACCAAGTTCACCAGTCTCGGCGCCAAGATTCCGCGTGGCGTTCTGCTGTTTGGGCCTCCGGGCACCGGCAAAACCCTGCTCGCACGTGCGGTGGCCGGCGAAGCTAACGTTCCATTCTTCAATATCAGCGGCTCAGAATTTGTAGAAATGTTTGTCGGGGTCGGTGCGTCAAGGGTTCGCGACCTTTTTGAGCAGGCCCGCAAAAACGCCCCATGCATTATCTTCATGGACGAAATCGACGCCGTTGGTCGCCAGCGTGGTGCCGGGCTTGGTGGCGGGCATGACGAACGCGAGCAGACCCTCAATCAGCTACTGGTAGAAATGGACGGCTTCGACAATACCAAAGGCATTATTCTGGTGGCTGCCACCAACCGCCCTGATGTTCTCGACCCGGCACTGCTTCGCCCAGGTCGTTTTGACCGCCGCATTGTTGTAGACCAGCCAGACATAAGAGGTCGCGAAGAAATCCTGCAAATTCACGTGCGTGACAAACCGATTGCCGATGACGTCAACCTCTCGGTACTCGCCCGCCGCACCCCCGGCTTTGTCGGTGCCGACCTCGCCAATCTGACGAATGAAGCCGCGATTCTCGCCGCGAGAAACGGCCGCAAAATCGTCGTCATGTCCGACTTTGAGTCGTCGATTGACAAAGTTATCGCCGGCTCTGAACGCAAAAGCCGCATTATTTCCGAAAAAGAAAAAGAAAACACCGCCTACCATGAAATGGGCCACGCGCTGGTGGCAGCATTTCTGCCCGGCACTGACCCTGTTCACAAAATTACCATCATTCCGCGTGGCATGGCTCTTGGCCTGACCATGCAACTGCCGCTTGAAGACCGCCTGACCGTTTCTCGAACCCACCTGCAGAATCAACTGTGCATTCTTCTCGGTGGCCGGGTTGCCGAAATGGTGGTGTTTAAAGAGCTGACCTCAGGCGCCAAAAACGACATTGAGCGTGCCACCAAAATTGCCCGCAAAATGGTATGTGAGCTTGGCATGAGCGATGAAATCGGCCCCCTCCACCTCGGCGACGACAATCAGACTGTGTTCCTTGGTCGAGACTTCAATACCCGCAACGACCTGTCTGATGATACCGCCCGCAAAGTCGATG
>DAOPYA010000038.1:0-39541 GCA_035352635.1 Candidatus Rifleibacterium sp. | reverse complement strand
CGCCGCCGCCCTGGCCCCGGCCGCCGACGGCGTGGGGTGGGTGGTGACGCGGCTTCGGCGGGTTCTTCAGGGGCAAAGGCCAGCAGATCAAATTCTTCGTCGGGGGCAATGATTTCGGCTTCGTAAAGGCCGTCATACCCGGGCATAGTCAGCAATGCGATCAGATCAACCACTTCGAGGTTGTCGTCTGCGCTGTGATCGGTTTTTTTGCTTTTTGCCATCTTTTTTTTACTCTCAACTGCGCTTCGACCTGACGGAGTCAGGCTCAGCGACCGGGGTGACCTGCGCTTCGACCTGCGCTTCGACCTGACTGGGTCAGGCTCAGCGACCAGGGTGACCGGGTTATTTGTTCGAGGGGTTATCGACGCGGTAGGCTTTGGTGACGCCAATTACCCTCGAGATAGCACGCAACAGGCCATCGAGCATGCCTGAATCACGCACTTCGATTGAGAAGTCGAGAATACCCGTTTTCAGTTTAGTGGTTTTTGCCGAAGCCGAATGAATGTTGATGGCCTGGTTGGCAATCACGCTGGTAACCGAATTCAGCATGCCCTTGCGGTCGGTCGTCTCGATGCGTATCTTGGCGAGGTAATCGCCGTCACCGATCACCTCATCGACGATGCCGAGATCCCATCTGACGTCGATCAGACGGCCTTCTGCATCGTTTTGCAAGTTGCGGGCATTCGGGCAGTCGTTTTTGTGCACCGTTACACCGCGCCCGCGCGTGATATAACCAATGATCTGGTCACCCGGAATAGGGTTGCAGCAGCGCGACATCTTGATCAGAGCGTCATCGAGGCCGCCGACAATGATGCGCGGCCCCTTGCTCGCCTTTTTGCGGGCCTTCTCGCGGCGCGTCTGATTTTTGGCCAAGGTCTGCGGTTTAGGCTGCGATTTGGTGACCAGATCAGGAAACAACTTGCCGACTACCTGCTGGGCGCGGATTTCACCGGCGCCGATTCCGGCATAGAGTTCTTCGACTGATGGAAAGCCGAGTTCTTTGACCTTGTTGTTGAAACCGCCTGTCTTGAATGTCTTTTCGGTCTCGCGGTCGCCGCCAAGACGCTGAAAAGCTTCGAGAAAGTCGCGTTCACCGCTGATGATGTATTCATCACGAAATTCTTTTTTAAGCCAGATGCGGATCTTGCGCTTGGCACTGGCGCTGCCGACTATTTTAAGCCAGTCGCGGCTCGGACCCTTCTGGTTTTTGCTCGTGAGGATCGAAATGATGTCGCCATTCTGCAACCGGTATTCAAGAGGCACAATGTGGCCATTGACCTTGGCGCCGACGCAGCGGTGACCGATATCGGTGTGAATCGTGTAGGCAAAGTCAATCGGCGTGCTGCCGTTGGGCAACTCGATGACGTCGCCTTTCGGCGTGAAGACGTAGACGTGGTATTCGAACAGCTCGACCTTGACCGTCTCCATGAATTCAGAAGCGTCTTTGACGTCCTGATACCAGTCGATGAGGTTGCGCAGCCACGAAAGCTTCTCTTTATAATCGGGAGCGCTTTCCTTGCCGGCGGTTTCTTTGTAATCCCAGTGGGCGGCGATGCCTTCTTCGGCGATGCGGTGCATCTCTTCGGTGCGTATTTGCACTTCAAGGGGCTTGCCGTCGAAGATTACCGTGGTGTGCAGCGACTGGTACATATTCGGTTTCGGCACCGCGATATAATCTTTGAAGCGGCCCGGAATAGGTTTCCAGTATTTGTGTACCATGCCAAGGGCCGCGTAACAGTCTTTGACAGACTCGGTGAGAATGCGAATGCCAAGAAAATCATAAAGCCCATCAAGGCCGGTATTGTATTTGATGGTCTTGTTGTAGATCGAATAGGCCTGCTTCGGGCGCCCCGAGATCTTCGCTTCAATGTGAAATTCTGTAAGGTGTTCTTCGATCTGCTGCAAGGCTTCTTTGAGCTTAACATCGCCTTCTAAGCCGGTCGAATTGAGAAATTCATATATTTCTTTTGCCTTGTCAGGTTGCAAAAAGCGAAACGAGGTTTCTTCGAGTTCGGATTTAACCTTGTTGATACCGAGGCGGTGGGCGAGAGGAGCGTAAATTTCGAGGGTCTCGCGGGCTACGTATTTTTGTTTGACTTCGGGCAGAAATTGCAGGGTTCTGATGTTGTGCAGGCGGTCAGCGAGCTTGATGAGAATAACGCGCACGTCATTGGTCATGGCGAAGAGCATTTTGCGGAAATTGGCCGCCTGGGCCGCTGATGCCGAACTGAAAAACATCTTGTTCAGCTTGGTGACCCCTTCGACCAGTTGGGCCATTACCGGGCCAAACATGTTTTCAATGTCGGCCGAGGTGGCAGCAGTATCTTCGATGACATCGTGCAGCAGAGCCGCACACACTGAGGTCGAATCGAGCTTCAGCTCGTCGGCAACGATCAGGGCAACTGATTCAGGGTGCAGAAAGTATGGTTCGCCAGAGGCGCGAAACTGGTCTTTATGGCATTCGGCAGCGAATTTATAGGCCTTTTCGATGCGGTCAAGGTCTGCTTCAGGGTTGTATGACTTGATTGCGGCAAAAATCTGTTCAAGAGAAATGGTGAATCACCTGCTGCTTTCGACGGGCGAGGCAAAGCTGGCAACAGCTTCCTCGAGGTTCTTGAGCACGACAAAATGATGCGTGAACTGGGTGATGAGAAAAACGCGGCGCATTTTGTCGTTAAGGTTGATCAGCCGCAGATCGCCGCCCTTGGCTCTCGTCTTTTTAAGCCCGTGAACAAGAACGCCCATACCCGCCGAACTCATATATTTGAGATCGACCAGGTCGATGATCATGCGAACCTGGTTCTGATCGCAGAGTTGATCGATTTTTTCCCGAAGCTGGTCTGAATTCTCGAAGGTTATTTCACCGTTGATGGCGATGACCACAACGCCGTTTTCATGCTGCTGGCTGTCAATGGTAAGACTCATGAAAACTCCAGTATTTAAAGGATTGTCTATCAGCCTAACACCATTGTACCTTCAGGTCAAGTTTCAGGCGCTAATTCGACCGGAAACCCGGATTCATGGAGACAGAGGTGGTAGCTCAGTGATTCAAGCTCAGTGGTCAGGTCAACGTTGTGTACCAGAACCGTTTCGGTAGAAATCATCTTGAACGGCGCGAAATTCAGCACGGCCTTGACACCCGAGAGCATGATCAGGTCGTAGACTTCTTTAATTGCCTTTGCCGGAATGGTTAATACCAGAATCTCGATTTCGCGTTCTTTGACGATGCGCGGCAGTTCGCTGACCGGCGAAATTTCGCCGAGATGCTCAAGGCTGGTGCCAATAAGGGCCGGGTCTTTGTCGAACAGGGCGCAGACCTTGAAATTGCGTTTCTCGAAGCCGGTGTACAGGGCCAGGGCAGTGCCCAGGCGGCCACCCGCGCCGACGATGCCGACCCGGCGAATCTTTTGCAGCCCGAGAATCTTGACAATGTGGTCTCGCAGTTTTTTGACCGTGTAGCCGACGCCGCGCTTGCCGAATTCACCGAAGTAGGCGAGGTCTTTGCGCACTTGAGCCGGGTTCAGCCCAAGTTTGCGGGCGAGGTCGTGTGATGAAATGACTTTGACACCGTCACCGTCGAGGCCGTTCAGGTAACGAAGATAGATTGACATTCTTTTGATCGTCGCCTGAGGAGGAGCCAGTTTGGTAGCCACCGGAAGAACTCCTTGTCAGTAGCAGATTTTCAGACTAATTTTTAACATAATCGTAACATACTCGCGTTGAAGCATTCATGCACCAGAAAAATTTTCGTTGCCGCCCGGCAGATCGAGAATCGCAGACCTGAGCTGGCAACCCCTGAGAAAATCGGCACAGCAGAGGCGCCCCTTGCCGGCCCGTTGCAGTTCAAGCAGTCGCAGAGAAGTGCCGGCACCACAGGCAACCCGAATGCCGTTACCGGGGCTTTGAGAAAGAACAGTGCCCGGAACCTGGCTGGTAGCGTCTTCATCGACGGTGGCCCTGAACACTTTGATGCGTTCTTCACCATCGGCGAACCAGGCGCCCGGGAATGGACTCATGGCGTAAATCAGATTTCTAAGCTCGTGGGCAGGTTTCTGCCAGTCGATTCTGGCGGTCTGCGGCGTTATTTTGCTGGTATAACTGGCGGCTGCATGATTTTGCGGGGTCGGGGTGATGCGGCCGGCTGCGAATTCAATGAGGGTGCGGCGCAGCAACGTGGCGCCTTCGAGACTGAGGCGGTCGTGCAGCGAACCGAGGTCGTCGGCTGTGGTGATCGGTGTGCGGCCGATGGCGAGAATGTCGCCTTCGTCCATGCCTTTGTTCATCAACATTACCGTGTTGCCGGTTTCGGGGCGGCCGAGCAGCATGGCCTGGTGAATCGGCGCCGGGCCTCTAAATTCAGGCAGAATCGAGGCGTGCAGGTTCACCGGAGCGAGTTTGGGTATATCGAGCACCGCCTGCGGCAGAATCAGGCCGTAGGCAACCACTACCAGGTAATCGGGTGCGAAATCTCGCAGTGTCGCAATTTCGTCAGGGGCGTTGCGGAAGGTGGCCGGCGTGTGAACCTGATAACCATGAGTCAGCGCCCAGGCCTTGACCGGTGTTGGAGCCGGCTTTTTGCCGCGCCCTTTCGGCCGGTCGGGCATGCAGTAGACGGCTACGACTTCGAACGCCGGGTCGGCGGCCAGAGTTTGCAGGGCCGGCACCGCAAAGTCGGGGCAGCCCATGAACACGACGCGCAACCGTTGTTCCGTCATTTAAAGGCAGTCCTCGGCTTCTTCTTCTTCATCTTCGTCGTCATAGAGCGATTCGCCCTGTTTAAGCAGTTCAAGCTCGTGCTTGATCTGCAGTCGGCGGGCCTTCGAAATGCGGTCAATGAAAAGCACGCCGTCAAGATGATCGAGCTCGTGCTGAATGGCGCGGGCCAGCAGCCCTTCGGCTTCGATTTCAAATACTGAACCATCGAGATCAGTGGCTTCGGCAACGAGTTTCGTGGCACGTTCGACTTTCTCGGTCAGACCGGGAAACGACAAACAGCCTTCGTCACAGGTTTCTTTGCCGCTATGTTTGATAATCTGCGGGTTGATCAGAATCAGCGGATCTTCGCCGATATCGATGATGGCGAGCCTGACATTGACACCGACCTGCGGTGCCGCCAGGCCAACGCCTTTTGAAGCATACATAGTTTCGAACATATCATCAACAAGACGGTGAATGTCTTCGGTGATTTCGGTCACCGGTTTTGAGGGTTCTCGTAAGGGTTCTTCGCCGTAATGCAGGATGCGGTATTTCATATTGTCTCCGGGGCTGGGGTGGCATACAAAGGAACTTTAGCTCTTAAGTATACCACAAACGCCCGACAGTTCAACAGCTTTCATGTGAAAATTATCACGTCTGCGCGGAAGGCGCAGGCGCTTGCAGAATGCGGGCGCTGTGGCGGTTTGGCAGGGTGGCAGCGTGGTTCACCCCGGCCTGTGGGTCAGATCATAAAAAACGGGTTGATATCAATGCTCAGGCGGGTATCGCCGGTTTTTTTCAGTTGCCGGGTGACTTCGCGGGTGACCCGGGTGAGAGTGGCGAGGTCGGCCATTTTAAGCAGCAGCTGAAATCGGTAGCGTTCGTTTATCTTTTCGAGCGAGGCCGGGGCCGGCCCGAAAAGATAATGGGCACTGACTTCGGGGCGGGCGGCGAACAGGTCATGCAGGTTGGTCGCGACCGCCAGGGTCTTCTGCTGGTCGGTGCCCGAAACGATAAAAGACGCCAGTTCGATGAATGGCGGGAACAGGGCTTCACGGCGCATTTTCGCCTCTTCGGTAAAGAAGCCGTGGTAGTCTTCGGTGAGCGCGTGCCTGATCGAATGATGCTCGGGGGAGTAGGTCTGCAGAATGACATCGCCTGGGGTATCGCCGCGCCCGGCCCGACCCGATACCTGTGCCAACAGCGAGAAATTGCGTTCAGAAGCCCTGAAATCAGGAACGCGCAGCAGGCTGTCGGCGGCAAGAATGCCGACCAGCGTTACATTCGGAAAATCCAGCCCCTTGGCGACCATCTGGGTGCCGACCAGAATGTCGATATCGCCGCGCCCGAACCGATCAAGTATTTCTTCCATGCTGCCCTTCGTTGAAACGCTGTCAGAATCGAGTCTCTGAATGCGGGCGGTCGGAAAATAGCGCTTCGCCTCGCTTTCGACCCGCTGGGTGCCGGCTCCGAAGAATTTGATGGCACGACTCTGGCATTTGGGGCAGATTTCTGGGACCGTCTGCATTTCGCCGCAGTAATGGCAGCGCATGATCTGGCTGCCGGTGTGATAGACGAGTGAAACATTGCATTTGGGGCATTGAACGGCTTCGCCGCATTCGCGGCAGAACACGAAACTCGAGAAACCGCGCCGGTTAAGAAACAAGATGGCCTGTTTGCGGTTGTTCAGGGTTTCTTGAATGGCGCGCCCCAGTGCTTCAGAAAAAATCGAACGATTTTTGCGGGTCACCAGTTCCTGGCGCATGTCAACGACCTTAACACGCGGCGGCAGGCGGTTGCTGACCCTAGAATTCATCTCGACCAGTCGATAGCTGCCTTTTGCGCAGTTTTCGAATGAGTCAATGGTCGGAGTAGCTGAACCCATGACCAGTTGGGCGCCTTCAATAGTGCAACGGCGCAGCGCGACTTCGCGGGCATGGTAGCGGGGCGGGTCGCCCTGTTTGAACGAGGGTTCGCCTTCTTCGTCGAGAATTATGGTGCCAAGGCGCGGCAATGGCGCAAAGACTGCCGATCTGGCGCCGACCACCACCGGGCTGAGGCCGCGCCTTATTTTTTCCCACTGGTCGAAACGCTCACCGTCAGAAAGTTTGCTGTGCAGAATCGCCACCCTGTCGCCGAACCGGTCGGTAAAACGCTTCATCATCTGCGGAGTCAGCGAAATTTCCGGCACCAGAACGATGGCAGTGCGGCCACGGGCAAGTATTTCGGCGACCCAGCGCAGATAAACTTCGGTTTTGCCCGAGCAGGTGACACCTCTGACAAGAACCGGCCGGCGGTCAGTAGCGTCGGCATCGATGATCTCAGCGATTACCCGGCGTTGATCGTCTGATAATGGCGGTGGTGGCGTCGCTTCGCGCTGATAATACTCTTCGGTGGCGACCTGCCGCATTACCCGCTCTTCAATCTCAATGAGCACGCCCTTCTTTTTGAGCTGGTTGATTGGGCCGCTGCTGGTCTGGGCGGCCCGCGCCAGCACCGCCGCCGTCGGGGCGTTCGAGAAGGTCAGAAGGGTCTGAACCGTCTGCTTTTCTTTGGGGGTCAGCTTGTCGATTTCGACGGGTCGGTCAGGGTTGAGCCGCAATACGGTGACCATTTTTGGCCCCGGCGCTGCTGAGACACTGTGAGCGATCTCAATGACGCCCTTTTGCAGCCAGTCGCTGATCTGGCCGCTGCTCAGTTTGAAGCGTTCACGAAAGCCCTGGTATGGCGACCATTCATTTTCAGCAAGCCATTGCAACGCGGCATGAGTTGAAACCGACCCCGGGCAGCAGCGGATCAGCCGGGCAATGCTCTGCTTGATGCCGCCGGGCAACATGCAATGTAGAACCTCGCCGATGTTGCAGACGCAGTCTTCAGCAATGGCACGCGCCAGTTGCAGCATTGAAGCTGAAATCAGTGGCAACGGGTCAAGTACTTCGCCCAGGGCGACAGTCTTGAACGCCGGCTGCTGCTCGTGAACAGCCGTAACATAGCCGATTAGCCGGCGATTCTGCACCGGCACCACGACCCGCGCTCCGGTTTCGGGGCATTCGCGCCCCGCACCGAGATGATAGGTAAGGGTACCGTCACCGATCGGGTCGGCAAACGAGACTTCAACAAAAACCGTCATGACCGGGGTGGGGCGCCGTCAGGTGCGCTGCGGCCCAGACTGACCACCAGATAGTCAGCCAGGCGAACAAAACAGCAGCGCCCACTCAGATCGGGCAACAGCCGCGTTCCATGCTCGTCATAAACCGTCAGGCCATTGGCCTGCGGTCTGACAAAAATATGCTGCCGGTCAGCCCTGATAGATGATTCTGAGGTCTCAGGGGCAATAAAATAAACCGAAAGACGCGCCTCAGATTGACCAACTGGCGGCCATGAACCGGCATGGGCACCGTCGCCTGCCTCGAAGAACATAATATTGGCGGGCTGGCCTGCCGACACCTGAAGTATGTGGCGCTGCCGCAGCGCCCTGCTCAACCGGGGCAGCCAGGCAGCCATGGCCTGTGACTCCACAGGCGACTTGGCTGAATCGGCTGACTCACCCGACTCGGCGTCGGTTGCGACGGCATGGGCTTCAGCGGGCATCGTGCAAATGGCGGCCCGCCAGGGTGGGTTGAGAACCCGGGCGGCAAGTCTGGCAGTCTGGTCAGCAAAAACCTGCTGAAAAAAAGCCGACAACCGCAAAGGCTGGTTGGGCAGCTCTGCAAAAAAAAGACTGTCTGAACCCTCAGAACAAGCCACCAGGTGTTCAGTGTGCTGCAAAATGCTTATCTGCCTGCAACTGCCGAGCAAATACCCGATTACCGGGTCGGCGGGCACGTCACCCACTAATTGCTGCTGTTCAGCAGGCGTCGGGGCAATGACCAGCCCGGCCGAAAATGGCTGGGCCGCCGTGAGCCAACCGGGTCGGTGACCAGCACTGAGCGGCGCTGCACCGCATATTGAACGAAGTGCCGCTTCTGAAACCCAGTCGCTGCCGCCGTCAAGCAGCGCGGCACGCACTTCAGCACCGCTATGTGAAAAAAGCATTGCCAGCTCAAGCGCAAGCGCACTGGCAATGCCTTTTCCGTAGGCGATTAGAACGCGGGTTCTATTTTTCCTTGTCCTTGATTTCAATTTCAAGCGCCCCTGATGCGATTTCTTCCATGGCGATCTTGACAAAGTTTTCGTCGAATTCTTCGACCAGGCGCTTTTTGCCTTCGACAAGCATTTTTACACGATTGGAGATTGCCATCACAGCATCGTATTTGTTGGGTATCTTCTGGGTAATTTCGGTTCTCGAGCGGAATTTCATTCGTCAACCTCCGTGGAATCAATTTCAGAATCTACAATATCTTCATCATGGCTTTCGCCCATTTCATGACTGACTTTCTTGCCGAGCATGCGCATTGCCGCGGTTTCGGGGTTGATGGCCGAAAGAATCACGTGATTCGATTCGGTCACCACGATGGCACGGGTTTTTCTGCCATAGGTTGCATCTATGAGACGACCCTGTTCCTTAGCGTCTTCCTTGAGACGCTTGATCGGGGCAGAACCCGGGCTGACGATAGCTACAATGCGATCAGCCACCACAACGTTTCCAAAACCAATGTTCAGCAGAAGAGCCTTCATACACGCTCCTATTCAATATTTTGTGCTTGTTCTCTAATGCGTTCAATTTCACATTTAATGTCGAGCGCCACCTGGGTAATGGTTACGTCGCTTATTTTGCTGCTCAGAGTATTTGCTTCGCGGTTAAGTTCTTGAACCAGAAAGTCGAGGCGCCGCCCCGCCGGCTTGTCTGAAGTGAGAATGTTCTCAAGCTCTTTCAGGTGGCTGCCGAGACGGGTAATTTCTTCGCTGACATCGCTGCGGTCAACCCATAACGCGATTTCTGTGCCGAGTCTGGTTTCGTCAAAACCGGCCTTGCCAGCCAGTTCTTTGATTCTCAGGGTAAATTTTTCGATAAACTGCCGGTTGAATTCTGGAAGCATGCTTTCGACTTTTGCAATCGATTCGCGCAGAGCCTGGGTGCGCTGCCGCAGGTCGTTGGCCAGATTCTGCCCTTCGCGGTTGCGGGCATCGATAAAGTTCTTCACCGCTTCTTCAAGAACCGGCTCGATGCGTTTCCATATCTCATCGTTGTCGGCCTGCTTCGAATCAACCTTCATAACGCCTGGCAAAGACAACAGCCCGTCAAAATCGATGGGCAGCGTCTTGCCGGTTTCGCGGCAGACGTCTTCGTTGAGGGCGATGAGCTTTTTCAGGAGCGGTCGGTTGATGATGACTTCCTGGTTCGGGTTGTAATCAACGACTTCAAGGTGCAGATACACCTTGCCGCGCGAAATGCGATTGCCGAGGTGCTGCCTGATCAGGCCGTCAGCCCAGTTATACCCATACGGCAGATGTGTGTCGATCTGCAGAAAACGATTATTAACTGATTTGAGTTCGACGCCCACACGCCCGGCCTCATCAGTAAAGGTTGCACGCCCAAAACCGGTTAAACTTGATATCATAGACAACGATTATAACCAAAACCGGCCGGAATATCAACAAAAACCGACTTAATCGTAAAACCGCGCCTGCTGATTGCCTTTGTCTGCTTCGCCATTTAGTTAACCGTTCATAGCGCGACACGAGTCGAGAAAACGCTTGCAGTTCCTTGACATTGCCTGCCGGCTGCAATAGTTTTATTGAGCTTTGCAACCCGGTTTTTCTGGCCAGTCACTCAAACTGATCAGTAACCGCCCTGACATATACAGGATACAACAACACTGATGAAAAACCCTTTGTACTGGTTTGACAGCCATTGTCATCTTGATCGGCTGCCGGTAGGGCTGCCGGTGGCCGAGGCGCTGCAGCACGCATCGGCCGCCGGGGTCAGGCAGATTGTCATACCAGGAGTCTGCGGAACACCCGGCACTTTTGTACACGAAGAGGGGCCTTCGATCCTGCTTGCATGGGGCATTCACCCGGGTTTTATTGCCAAAGCCACCGTTGATTTTTCTGAGGTTGAACCCTGGCAAAAGTCTGGTATCCGACCCGTTGCCATTGGCGAATGCGGTCTCGACCTACGTCTTGCCACGGCGATTGACCTTCAGGAAAAATATTTTATCTGGCAGCTGCAACTGGCCCGGCGCCATGCCCTGCCGGTTATAGTTCACCTGGTCGGGCATCAGCAGCGGGCTCTTAGTCTGCTACGCAAACACCCGCCACAGGCTGGTTTTGTCATGCATGCATACTCGGGGTCCCCTGAAATGGCAGCCGGCTTTGTCGCTGCCGGCGGCTGCATTTCACTGTCAGCGGCCAGTCTCCGGAATCCTGACAAGCTGAAACGTCTGCTGGCATCGTTGCCCCTCACAGCACTCCTGCTCGAAACCGATGCCCCTGATATGCCCCTGCCTTCCTGGCCTGGTGTCTGCAATGAACCGGCCGCCCTGCCGGTGATCGCCGCCGCAATTGCCGATATTTGCGGCGTCGAAGTTGAAAAACTTGCCGAAATAGTGTACAAAAATGCGGCACGACTTTTTAAGGCATAATCGCTTGCCCATCCTGCTTACTTATTCGCTTGATGACCGACTGATGGCCGCGCCGGTGAATTAAAATATTCACCTAAAAGTACTCTTCAACCCAGGGCAGCTTTGTAATCTCTAATCGGGTCGGTTGCTCAGCCAGAAAGAAAGAAACATGGATAACCGCTTTCATCGCACCATACTGCTGCTCGGTGAGCAGGCCTATCAAAAACTCAAACAAAGCCATGTGGCCGTTTTCGGCCTGGGCGGGGTCGGCTCTTTTGCCGCCGAAGCCCTGGCCCGCGCCGGGGTCGGCCGCCTGACCATAGTCGATTTTGACCGGGTCAACACCACCAACATCAATCGCCAGAATATTGCCCTGAGCAGCACGGTTGGCCGTGCCAAGGTTGAGGTGATGACCGAGCGTCTGGCCGGTATCAACCCTGAGTGCGAAGTGACGGCGTTGCAGGAATTCTACAGCGAAGACAACAGCGAACAGCTTCTCAAACACGATTTTGCAGCGGTGGTCGATGCCATAGATTCGTTTAACCCGAAAATCAGACTGATCGTTGACTGTCTGCGTTGGCAATTGCCGCTGTTTTCAGCGATGGGTGCAGCCGGAAAAATTGATCCGTCGCAGGTCAGGGTCGGCGATATCTCTGCCTCGACCATCTGCCCACTGGCCCGGCGGGTACGCAAAATTTTGCGCGGTCATGCCATCGAAACCGGCTTTCAGGTGGTCTATTCACTTGAGCCGCCAATTATGCCATTTTCGCATACCATTGTGCCCGCCGACCAGAAGGAACCAGGCCTGCTGCGCGGCCGCGAACGCATGATCCAGGGAACCATCAGCTATATGCCGGCTATTTTCGGCCTGACCCTCGCCGGTATGGTGGTGCAGCATCTGAGCGGTTTCAAAACCGCCCGCGAAACCCCGGCTGGCCAGGCGCTGCAGAAATCAGAACCCGAAGAATGAACATCTCTTGAATTCTGAGACTCTGTCGTTCAAAAGATTTCAGTCTTCGAGGGGGGCAAAGAGTTCGAGCATCTGATCTGGCGAGATGTTTTCTGGGCGTGCTTTGGCGTCGATGCCTTGCAGAGCGAACCTGGCATCCCAGTCGGTGTCTTTGAACTGACGACGCAGCAGAGGCAGCGCCATCTTGCGCCGCTGATTAAAAAGAAACGACGCGAATTTAAGAGCCTTGAAGCGACGCTGGCGCTCAGATTCATTGAGTGAAAGCGGTTCAAGAATCAGAATTGAGCTGTTGATCTTCGGGGGCGGGGCAAACGATGATGGTGGGTAAGTGCCGCCAACTGAGGCTCGGGCGAAAAACGCAGTGTGCAACGATAAAAAGCTGTATTCACGGTGATTGACCGGAGCGGCGGCTTTGATGGCGACTTCCTGTTGTAAGAGAAACACCAGCCGTTCGGCCAGCGGGCCATTTTCAAGAAACCGTCTGATGATCGGTGTGCCGCAATAATAGGGCAGATTGCCACAAACAAGCAGGGGCCGGACGAGAGCGGGCAGGGCAGAGTCAGGCAGTTCCAGAAAATCCCCCCAGATAATTTTTGCATCGGGGAATTCTCTGGTCAGCGGCTCGCGCAGCCGATCATCAATTTCGAACAACTGCATGGCAGCGCCAGTTTCGGTCAGGCGGGTAGTCAAAGCGCCTTTGCCGGGGCCGATTTCCCATATCTGATGCTGGGAGGTGGCCGCCAGGCGTCTGATGATTTCTTCTGGAATGCGCTCATCGATACAAAAATTCTGGCCGAGCGACTTTTTTGCCTTGATAAAATCAGGCTGCCGTTGCGGCTTAATTATCGCCATCTGGTTCGTCCTTCCAGAAACCTTCACTGTCTTCGGGCCGGCGTTCAACATCGCGCAGCACGTTAAAGTATTCCTGGCGCACCGCTTTTTTCAGAGAACTGCCCTGAACGAGCTGTAACACCTTGACGGTCATTTCGCGTCTTGCCAGTTTGATATCGATGACGTCATCGACGGCGATTTCACGGGTCGGTTTGGCCACTACCTGATTGACGAGAATCAGGCCGAGTTTGCAGGCCTCATTCGCCAGAGTGCGGCGTTTGATCAGACCGGTAACTTGCAGGTATTTGTCGAGACGCATGGGTTGCTCCTGTAAAAGACACGCCCCGGGCTATGCCCGGGGCGTGTATCAGTTCGGGTTCAGAGAAGGTTCATTACTTCGGGGTGGCGAACTACATAAGCTTTGCTGCTCAGGCCCTTGATGAAGTATGACCAGAGTTCTTCCTGGTAGTCGTTGCGCAGCTTCTTCTTCAGCTGTGAAGTGACTTCAGGAGTCAGCGATGCTTTAACGCCCGGAGTTTCATTATCTTCGAGCATGGCGATGACATAACCGTATGGAGTGTGAATCGGAGCGGTGAACTGACCTTTGTTCAACGCCCAGACAGCCTTGTCGAGTTCTTCAGAGAGCTGGCCGCGCTTAACCGGAGCCAGCAGGCCGCCGTGGGTAGCCGAACCATCAACCGAGAACTTGCTGGCCAGCAGGGCGAAGATTTCACCCTGGCCAAGGCGGGTATAGATATCCTGGGCGCTCTTTTCTTCGGCAACGACGATCTGTCTGATTTTGCGGGTAGCCGGCACATCAAACTGATCCTTGTTGGCTGCGAATTCCTTCTGAAGGTCTTCTTCGGCGGGTTCGAGGGTGACGAGTCTTTTGAGTTTAGCTTTGATATCTTCGAATTTTTCGTAGCGGTTGCCTTCAAAGGCGGTTACTTCGATAAAGTGCCAGCCAAGCTCGCTCTTGAAGGGGCCAGCCACTTTATTCTGCCAGCTGTTGTCTTTAACGAGTGTCAGCAGCTGTTTGTGAATTTCAGGAAGATAGGTGCGGCCGTTGTCAGAGATCTGACCGGCACCATCGGCGAGTGCGTAGCTCGAGAAGCCCGGGTTCGCAGAGATCGGCAGCGGGCCAAAGCTGTTTTTGCTGTCTTTTTCGTCTTTTTTGACGATTTTGGCAAGTTCAGCAACCGAGGCGGTCGGATTGGCAGCCCTGATCTTTTCGGCTTCAGCCTGGGCAAGCTTGTTCTGCCCTTCGAGTTCAAGAATGCCGCGAATGGTCTTCTTCAGAGAGGTGGTCAGAGCCAGTTGCACGGGTTCAAGAACCTTTTCGAGTTTGAAAAGATGAAAACCGCTGGCAGTCTGAATAACATCGCTCATTTCGCCTGGCTCAAGACCGGCGAGAGCCGTTTCGATTTCTTTGCTGATGAAGCCGCCGTTGTCGCAGATTTCATCGCGCAGTATCTTCTGCTGTTCAGCCGAATAGTCTTCGGTGATTTCACCGGTGAAGAACACAGGCAACAGGCCGTCTGTCTTGCGTGAAGCACCTGATGAATAGAGCTTGACCATGTTGACAAAGGTATCGCTGCTCTGAAAAACCTTCTGTTTAGCGGTTTCAAGAGTCGAAGATGCTTTTAACTCGGCCTGAGCGGCCTTGATTTCTGCGGCCAGCTGCTCTTTGACTTCTTCGAAAGATTTGGTTTTTTCGGGTATCTTGTTTTCAACTTTGATGATGTGGTAGCCGAACTGACTGCGCACCGGTTCGGTAACCTTGCCGATAACCGCAGAAAAAGCTGCGTCTTCGAAGGGTTTAACCATCGAACCACGAGCGAATTCGCCCAGGTCGCCGCCTTTTTTGGCTGAACCGGTATCTTCAGAATGTTTGCCGGCCAGGGTGGCAAAATCTTCGCCGGCGCTGATTTTGGCAGCGATGGCATCGATTTCAGTTTTGGCAGCCGCGAAGGCTTTTTCTTCATCGAAAGCTGAGTCAACTGCAAACTGGAAACTGGTTGCCCCGTCTTTGACGGTAAGAGTTGCCGGCTGAGCGCCGATGTCGGCGAGAATGGCAACCTGGCCATTGAGTGCAGACTTGCTGGCACCGGTAAAAGGCAGTTCGAGGGCTTCTTCGGCCTTCTGCATGCTGGTGGCATCTGGAGTCAGGGTTTTGCCATCGGCCGTGGTCAGGGCAAAAGCGTCGAAATCAAGGCTGGCGCCTGCTTTGATGTTGGCAATGCCGGCATCGAAAACGAACAGGGTTTTGCCATCAACTTCGCGGCTGGCGAAATTGCGCAGATTGACCTTGAAAGATGCAAATTCGTGATCGAAATTGTTGCGCGGCTTGATGAGAATATGCCGGGCCTGAACCTTTTCGCTGGTGCGATACTTGTCTAGGTTTTCGCTGTAACTGCTGCGCATATCCTTTTCGCTGACCGCGATGCCTGCGAGAAATTCGGGGGCATGGTGGTTGACGAAAATATGAGAAACCTCGAAACGCCGGCTGCTAATAAACTTGCCGCGATTGGCGTCAAAGTAACTTTTGATCTGCTCTTCGTTGACTTCAACCTTGCCGGCAAAATCAGCCGGCGAGAGCAGCAGATGACTGAAACTGATCTGATCGTCTTCTTTGAAGCGATCTTTGTTCGTTTCGTAGTAATTCTTTAAAAAGTCATCAGTGGCGCTGGCGGGCGGCACCGGGGCCATTACCTTCTGGGCGACGGCCTGAAAGGTGATCTGGCGCAGGCGCTGATTGCCGTATTCTTCAGCGGTCAGGCCTTCCTGGCGGAGCTTTCTGTCGAATTCCATTGGGGAAATCTGCTGGCGATCACTTTCGACCAGAGCCTGGGCTGTTACAGCCGGCTGAATATTGCCGGCCCGGGCAAACAGGTCGAGAAGGGCCATAGAAACAAGACTTTCGAGGGCCTTTTCCTTGAGCATGTTGCCGTAGAATTCACGGATACCTTCGGGCATCTGCTGAAGTTGCTGATATTCAGGAGTATCTTTGATCGATCTCCAGACCGATTTTACGTCGATAACCGTAGTGAGAGAAGCACCAGCGGCCGGATAAGAAACGTGAACTACCGGCAGATTCGCTTTTTCGCGGAGGTTCTGCGGCATTGAGTTGCGCAGGCTGTCTGACTTGGCTTCTGACTCGTCAGTCTTGCGTTTGCGTTCTTCCTGTTGCTTGATCTGTCGGCTGGTGCCATAACCGATTACAAAAATCGACCCGACAAACAATAATACGGTTGCCCAGATGATTTCTTTGATATGAAGCCTGAGCCATCGCATTGACATAAAACCTGGATTGGACATGCTGCCGTCACCTCTTCAGTCTGTCTTGATAAATACTGCCGATGCGCCCCTGAGGTAAGCAGGGGTGCCCGGGATGGTGGATTATATCACCACCACTGTACCAGTGTCAAAATTAATCTCAAATTATGCAACCCTTGATTGTGAAAATAATAATTTGCCAACTTCTCTTGACTGGCAAATACAGGCCTTGGTAAATTGAAAAGGTAAGTGTTCTCAATAAGCCAATAAGAAAACAGGAGAATCGAGTATGAAGTTTTTTATCAGTCTTCTTGTGATGTTCATGATGTTTGGTTTTGTTGCGGCTCCGGCGATGGCCTGTGACCACAACTGTGGCGACTGCCCCAACAATGGTGATTGCAATCACAACCATGATAACGATGGCGAACGCGGCGATGGCTGTGGCGATAACTGTGGTGGCGACAGCGATGGCGGTGATGGCCACGGCGACAATGGTGGCGGCTGCAACGGTGGAAGCTGCCCGATCTGATTTTTAAGCATTTAATGACGGGCCTTGTCGCATAGCGGCAAGGCCCGTTTTCTTTTTGGCCAGTTTGCTGTATCATCAGCGCATGAATATTGCCAGAGCTTTTTTTTCATTGTCGGCATTAACAGTGCTGTCGCGGGTCAGCGGTTTTGTTAAGGTCGCCGCTTTTGCCGCGTTTTATGGTCGTTCAGCCGAGGCAGATATGTTCATGGCAATAATGATTCTGCCTGATCTGATGTACAGATTTCTCAGTGAGGGCCTGGTTTCTAGCGCCGCTGTGCCGATGTTTGTCGAGCTGCGCGACGATCAGGAACGACTGGGTCGCTCCTTTTGGACCCAGTTCTGGCTGGCAGTCGGGGTCGGCAGCCTTCTGGTCATGGTTCTCGCGCTGTTTTCGGGGCCGATCTGCCGCTCTCTGACCCCTGGTTTCGCGGTTGACGATCTGGGGCGCATGCAGTTCATGTGGGTTCTGGTCAGCACCTATCTGGTAGCCGGCTTGGCTTCGGGCGTTCTGACGGCATTGCTCAACGCACGTATGAGTTTTGCCGCACCCGCGGTCGGGCCATTGCTGGTCAACCTCTCAATCATCGCCGGCATTTTTCTGGCTCAGGGCCGGCCGGTTGAACTGATCGCGATAGCGACGGTTGCCGGCTCAATCTTGCAGGTCATCTGGCTTTTCTGGTTGCTCTGCCGCATGCGACTCTTCGACATGAGTCTTAAAAGTGCCATGGTGATCGATCGTGGCATTGCCAGAGATTTTTTGCTGGCAGTGGCGCCTGTGGCAGTCTGGATATCGGTTCTGCCGTTCATTCCGGTTTATGAGCGTTATCTTCTTTCAATGCAGGGCACCGGGTCAGTTGCTACCTTGAATTACGCCGAAAAGCTTTTCAATCTGCCGCTTGGCATCATCTCGATCAGTCTTGCCCATGTTATTCTGCCGCATCTCAGCATGCTTGACCGCGAGAATCGCAGTGCTTTTCTTTTGAAAATGTTTGTGACGGCGCTGCTGGCGGTAGTGCCGGTTGTGGCTATTATTCTCGTTTTTTCAGATCAGATTGTCAGCATTGTTTACCAGCGCGGCCGGTTCTCGGCCGAAGACGCCGCCGTGGCAGCGGCACTATTTAGAAGTTATTCGCTGGCCTTGCTGCCGGTTTCACTCTCTATGGTGCTGAATCGTGGCTTTTTTGCGGCGCGAAACTATTTTATGCCATTCTTTGCCGGCCTCTCGGCGGCAGCGGTGCAGTTCTATCTTGGGCCAAGGCTGGTGGCAGCTTTTGGCGTGCCCGGTATCGGTTACGCGGCTGCCGGGGCGTATTCAATGCAAACACTGATTCTGCTGCTGATTTTTGTCACGCCGGCGCCGGCCACCGGCGCCAAAACAGCTGAGGGCTGAGCAAACACTCAGTGCATGAATTTTTCAGATGAGAGAATTTTCTGGGTCTGCAAAAACTCTTCGCGATCAGTTGCGGGCAGAAAAACTGCACCAGCAAAACCTTCGATGGCCGTCGATTTGAATACCCGGTTGCTCCGGACACGGGTTTCCTGCCAGGTGTCACTGGCAGTGGCCACCAGGGTAAAGTCATCGGGAACTTCAATCTCAAGGCTGACGGCTGCGAAATCCACCGGGAATACCCCCCACTTGGACACAAGCGGCCCAACCATGAAGCGCCGGCCATATTTCTCGCGTTCGAAAAAACTGGTTAAATCTTCGAGCAGAAAGCCGCGCTTTTTTGTGTTTTGGTCGTTTTCCTGTTCGCGCAAAGCCTTTCTGACGCTGTCAATGCTGTAATTAATCGAAACTTTGGCGCTCAGATCGAAAACAATGCTTTCTTCAGGGGCCAGCGTGAAGGTATGCCGAGGCTGGTCACGCCGATAATTGATATTGCGGCCATTGACCGATACCCTGACCTGATTTTCAGAGGTCGGGTAAAGAATTCTGAATTTAACCGAGCTTTCGACCGGGTCTGCGCCCTGATTCTTAACGGTTACCTTGAGCGATGATTCAGCGTCATTGCCATAAACCTTGACTTTTGCATCACAACTGGTAACCTTGAAGTGCTCTGACAGCCCCTTTTCGATAATCAGTTCTGGAAACCGCGGCAACATGTTGCGGGGTGATGCCTGCAGCGAAACTGCTGATAGAATCAGCATCAGGACAATCAGCCTCAGTATTTTTCTGGTCATTTTTGTTTGCTTTCCTCCCGATAGGTGGGTAATCGCATTATAGACGGCCGGGGCTGTAAATGTCAAAACACTGGAACTTTTGTGGCATTTGAGGTAACATATCATGATACACCCCTTGCCTGACCCCGAAAGGAACCGGCTTTGCAAAAGAAACCCACCGTATATGCCGATCTTCACACTCACAGCACCGCATCTGACGGCATGCTGACCCCCGTGCAGCTTGTCGAAAAAGCCGATAAAATTGGTCTGAAAGTTCTGGGGATTACCGATCACGACACTGTTGACGGCATCAGAAGCGCCGCCGCCACCGCTGCCGCCCTTGGCGTCAAACTTGTGCCGGGTATTGAGCTTTCCTGCGGCTGGGAAGGCCGAGACTCATCGGTGCATGTGCTCGGCCTCTTCGTCGACCCTGATGCACCCGAACTGGTTGAATTGCTTGAAACCCAGAAAAAATCGCGGTTTGCCAGGGCGCATAAAATACTGTCATTGCTGACCCAGCAGGGCTTTGCTATGAACGACCTCGCCGCTGATTTTAATAATTCGCCCGAAAAGGTTCTCGGCCGGCCACACCTGGCGAGATTCCTCGTCGAAAAGGGCTACGTCAGTGATTTTCAAGAGGCTTTTGACCGATTTCTTCTGCGCGGCCGACCGGCCTATGTGCCGAAAGATCATGTCGAACCCGCAAAAGGTATCGCTATTATTCATGCCGCCGGCGGCATCGCCGTTCTGGCGCACCCTGGGCTGATCCCCGACTGGGACCGAGTCTGGAGCACAATTGAAGCCCTCCCCTGGGATGGCATCGAAACATTTTACTCAGAACACAGCACCCGCGACGTGCGCCGCTTTCGGGCCATCGTCGAGAAACGCAACTGGATTGCCTCGGGCGGCTCTGATTACCACGGGGATTACGGCAAACACATCGACCGTCTCGGCCAGGCAGGCCTGTCTCTTGAGCAGTTTAATCAGATGCTCGAAAAATGTGCGGCACGCGGGGTTCATGCCTGAAAATCAGGCTTTGTCAAGGGGCAGGGTTATGGTGAAGGTGGTGCCATGACCAAGTTGGCTCGCGACGCTGATGCTTCCCTTGAATAGCTGAATTATTCGATAAGAAACGGCAAGACCAAGGCCGGTGCCATGCCAGTCGCGTTTGGTCGTGTAAAACGGGTCGAAAATCTGCTCGAGCTGGTCATCAGGAATGCCGCACCCCGTATCAGAAATTTTCAGAACCGCAGTCGCTGACGGTTTATCCAACACGTTCAATTCGACAGTGATCTGCCCTGCACCAGAAATCGCCTGGGATGCATTGATCAATAGATTAACCAGCACCTGCTGAAACTTGTTCTTGCTGCCGGTCAGAATGCATTCAGCCTGTTCGTGCAAGAATTTAACTTCAACCTGATCGTTGCCGCGCTGATAACGCAAAAGCTTGATCGTTTCCTCGATAACTTCTGTCAGAGTGAACTGATTGCTCTCAAAGCGTTCCTGGCGCGAAAAAATCCTGAGATCATCGATGATTCTCGTGATTCTGCCTATGTTGCTCAGTATCAGATCAATGATTTCTTTGCGCTTGCCCTGGTCGCTGTCTGATTTCTGCAGAATCTGCACAGCATTCGAAATGCCGGTCAGCGGGTTGTTTATCTCGTGGGCGATGCCGGCCGTCAGAATGCCGAGGGCGTTGATCTTCTCGGTGCGTGCCAGAATCTTTTCCATGTTGAACTTTTCGGTTACGTCACGCATGACAAGTTGAACAATCGGCCGCCGTGCATCGGGCATTTCAGTCGGTATGCCCCGAATTTCAAGCACTGAAGGGAAGTTGCGCTGAAACCCGGTGACCACGGTGCGGCTGATATTGAGTCTGGTCTCGTAGACCTTGGCAACCAGCTTGCCGATCTCGTTAAACAGGGCTGAGTTCGCGCTGAGCGCTTTGATTGTCATGCCCGGGTCAAGCCGCATGCCGGTCAACGGCACCAGAGCGCTGACACGCGAGTTTGCGAACAACAACTTCGAGTTATCAGTAAACAGCATTATTCCATCGGGCGAATTCTCAATCAGCTGTCGATAGCGCTTTTCTGATATTTCAAGATCGCGGGTCAGGTTGTCGATGCGCAGGTGCGCTTCGATGCGGGCCAGCAATTCACTGCTCGAAAAGGGTTTGACGATAAAATCGTTGGCGCCGGCCTCAAAACCTTCAAGCTTTTCTTCTAACGAACCCTTGGCCGTTATGAAGATGACACGCAGCGACTGCTGGTCTTCCATGGCGCGAATGCGACGGCATACTTCGATACCATTCAGTTTCGGCATCATGATATCGAGCAACACAAGATGCGGCTTGAATTTTTTAACCTTGTCGAGACCTTCAAGACCATCGTAAGCTTGACAGACCTCATAATCAGACAGCGAAAGAGTCTCATACAGGTAATCGCTGATGTCGGGTTCGTCCTCGACAATCAACACCCTGTTGACGAAATCTTCACCACTGACTGAACTGTTCAAGATGGCTCAGCTCCTGATGAAGACGCTGAGCGTTTCCATGTGAAAAGTGCCCGGGAAAAGGTCGAACGAATAGACGCTTTCGAGCCTGTAGCCAAGCTGTTTGATAGCCTTGGCATCACGCCTGAAGGTCATCGGATTGCATGAAAGATAGGTGATCAGACGCGGTTTGATACCTGAAAGACCACGCAACACCCGCTGCGAAATGCCTGTGCGCGGCGGGTTCATGTGCAGTGCCGCGATCACGCCCTTGGTAATAGGGGTGTTAAAAATGGTTTCGGCCTTGCGGCAGAGAAAGCGGCTTTTTGAAGAATTGCGGGTTTTCTGGTAGGCGAGGGCATCCTGGTATGAGGAAACATTGCATTCGACGCCATGCACTTCTTCGAAAAGATTTTCGAGCAGAAAAGTCTGGGTGCCGCAACCGCAATACAGGTCAATGAGTTTACCCTTGTGCTGGCCACCCTGATAAATCGAAAGCAGCGTGTGCAGAATGGCTTCGGAGCCTTCAAGATTGTTCTGGAAAAAGGAATTGGGTGACACGCGCCAGTTGCGGCCCATGAAGGCGAACACGCCTTTTTCGCGCACCAGGGTCAGATGATTGCCGTTGTCAGAGTGGGCTTCGAGGCGGCTGAGACTTTCGGTCTGGTCGAAAAAAGCCTGCATTGAGTTCAGCATTTCCTGGGTGGGCGCATTTTTTAACAGAAAGGCACAGTGCTGCTGCGGCGCCAGAGTGCGCAGCACGATGGTGTTGATGTTTTCTGCCAGCGGTCGCTGTTCTGGCTTGTTCATATGGGCGGCAAGGCTGTCGTAAACTTCGAGATTCGGCCGACACTGCACAATGCAGCCCTGCATCGAGACGACATCGTGCGAATGGTATCGGTAATTGCCGAGCACAACCTGGTCACCGTTCACGGCAACTTTAAGTTCCATTTTGTTGCGGTAACCGGTCATCGGCAATGGTTCCATGGGGTAGATGTGCTCGGGGTACAACGGTTTCAGAATGAAACGCAGGGTTTCTTCCTTTTCGCGCCGCTGCGCTTCGGGCAGAATATGCAGCCAGTGACAGCCGCCGCATTCAGGAAAATTCGGACAGGGCGAATTGCGCCGCTCAGCTGATTTTTCTACGATTTCTTCGATCTCGCCACGCAAATAATCAGTTTTTTCTTCTGTGATCTTGACATTGACCCGGTCGCCAGGCGCCCCGTATGGTACAAAAACCACCTTGCCATCAATATGCCCGAGGGCGTCAATTCCATAGGTCATGCGTTCAAGTAAAACATTTTCCATCGCGTTCCTCATTATTGGTTAAGGCTGCTTCAGCAGCGGGTCTGCGGCGTTAAACGGCAGACTGAAAGGCATTCAACAGCACAATTCTGTTGGGCCAGCGCCAGAATAGCGCAAATTTGCCGCAAATGTCAACAACAGATTTCCCCGCCGAGCTAGCAATTCTCGGTCAAAAGCTATAGACTTCTACATAAAAGTTGCGAGGCGAGAAGACGGGATTGCTTTTTCGGAAGCTTGTTTTGCACAGGATGTGCACATGCAGAACCGCGCAGGATAGAGCGGTTCTGCTGAGCGAAAACTTGAGAATTAAAGTCGGCTGTAGCACCCGACAGCATCTATCCTGATGCTGTCGAGTATCGCTGACCTCCTGTCAGCAAAAAAGCAACCCGGCTGATAGGCCGAAGCTTCCCCTTTTTAACGATAACTTGTTAAACACAAGTGGCTTTTGATGAGATTTACAAAACTCACCGAGAATTGCTGCCTCCGGGCATTTTATCTTTGCTTTGCTGTGCCGGTTGTGATATAATTTCACCCGTATGCTGAACTAGGGTTGTACCTGATTGCCAGGCAATGCTTGGTTGAGCAACTAATTACAAGGAGATTTGCCATGTCTGTTACCAAAGACGCAAAAACCAAGGTTATCGAAAATTACAAACTGTCTGATAAAGACACCGGCTCACCTGAAGTCCAGGTAGCCCTGCTCACCGAAAGAATTAACAATCTTTCTCCTCACTTCGAAAAGAACCCGAAGGATCACCATTCAAGACGCGGACTTCTTAAGATGATCGGCGCCCGCAAACGCCATCTGTCATATCTGAAAAATAAAGACAACGAACGTTACCAGGCTCTCATTCAGAGACTCGGCCTGCGCCGCTAAGGGGAAGTAATGCAGAAAATTGAAATTGTAGCTTGTGACCTTCAGTCACAGACTGTTGCTTTTGAAACTGGCGCACTGGCCGGTCAGGCCTCCGGGGCTGCCGTGGTCAGATGTGGTGATTCTGTGGTATTTGCTGCCGTAGTTGCCAGCAAAGAACCAAAAGAAGGTACCGACTTCCTGCCGCTGACCGTCGATTACTCCGAAAAGACCTATGCTGCCGGCAAGATTCCCGGTGGTTTCTTCAAACGCGAAGGCCGTGCCACTACCAAAGAAATTCTGACCTGCCGCCTGATTGACCGCCCGATCCGGCCAATGTTTCCAGAACACTATCACAACGATATTCAACTGGCGATCTATGTTCTCTCTTATGACAAGGTTAACCAGGTTGATATTCTGGCCATTAACGCTGCCAGCGCTGCTTTGATGGTTTCTGAAGTGCCGCTCGTTGACGCCATCGCCGGTGTCAGAGTCGGCAAGGTCGATGGCAAGCTCATTCTGAACCCGTCACCGGCCCAGCTTGAAAATTCGACCATTGAAATGGTGGTTGCCGGCACTGCCCAGGCTATCACCATGGTTGAATCTGGCTCAAAAGAAGTCGCTGAAGACGAATTGATCGAAGCTCTCGGCTTTGCTCACGATAACATCAAAAAGCTCGCCGCTGCCCAGATCGAATTGGCCAAAAAAGCCGGCAAACCCAAAAATGCCGTGCCGACCCCCGCAGCTGAACCCGAAGTCGAAGCGCTCATCAATACGCTGCTGCCGCTCGTTAAAGACGCTCTCAGCACCGCCGAAAAGATTGAACGCGTCGAAAAGTTCAGAGTCCTCGACCAGAAACTCAAAGAAACCCTCATCGAAAAACTCGGCGAAGAAACGGCAACCAAAAAGAAAGACGCTGCCAAGCGCCTGCTCGAAGGTGCCATCTACACCGAAATGCGCCGCATGATTCTCGAAGACAGCCGCCGTATCGATGGCCGAACTCTTAGCGAAGTCCGCCCCATCAACTGCGCCGTCGGTTTCCTGCCCCGCACACACGGTTCTGCCCTCTTTAACCGTGGCCAGACCCAGTCGCTCGGTATCGTAACTCTCGGTGCCAGTGGCGACTCACAGGTCATAGACGGGCTTGATGACGAATACAAGAAAAAATTCCTCCTCCATTACAACTTCCCACCATTCTCAACCGGCGAAACTAAGCCAATGCGCGGCCCCGGCCGTCGCGAAATCGGCCACGGCGCCCTTGCTGAAAGAGCACTCAAACAGGTCATTCCGACTGATTTCCCCTACACGATCCGTGTAGTCAGTGAAATCATGTCGAGCAACGGCAGTTCGTCAATGGCCTCAGTCTGCTCCGGCAGCCTGTCTCTCATGGACGCCGGTGTTCCGATCAAAGCTCCGGTGGCTGGTATTGCCATGGGTCTCATCAAGGAAGGCGATAACTTCAAGATCCTCAGCGACATCCTCGGCGACGAAGACCATTTCGGCGATATGGATTTCAAGGTGGCCGGTACTTCACACGGCGTTAATGCCCTGCAGATGGATATCAAGATCATCGGCGTTACCCTCGATATCATGAGAGTGGCTCTGAAACAGGCTAAAGAAGGGCGTTTGCATATTCTCGGCAAGATGAATGAAGTAATTCAGACACATCGCCCCGAATTGTCTGAATACGCCCCGAGAATCGTCACCATCGAAATCGACCCCGAAAAGATCAGAAACGTTATCGGGCCAGGTGGCAAGATGATCCGCAAGATCACCGAAGAAACCGGCGTCGAAATCGAAGCCAGCGACGACGGCAAGATTCTTATCATCAGCCCCGATGCCGCTGCCAACGAAAAGGCCGTCTTCATGATCCGTCAGGTCACCGAAGACGCCGAAATCGGCAAGATCTACATCGGCAAAGTTAAACGCATCATGAACTTCGGCGCCTTCGTCGAAATTCTGCCCGGTATCGAAGGCATGGTGCACATCAGCCAGCTCGAAAACCGCCGCGTTAACAAGGTCGAAGACGTGGTAAACGTTGGCGACGAAGTCAAGGTGAAGGTTATCGAAATCGACTCACAGGGTCGCGTTAACCTCTCACGCAAAGCCGCCATGGAAGACTCCCCCGAAGAGTAAAGCATCATAAAAAAACCGCCCCGGCAACGGGGCGGTTTTTTTATGCCTGCATTCATTGAACCGGGTTTATTTTTATTGGGTAACCTTGCGTGCAACCTCAAGATCAAGCTCGGCACGTTTCAACATTAGCTGCAAATCAGGCGAATCACCCCGTGAAGCGAGCGAACGCATGCGCAGCAGTTGCTTTGAGGCTTCCTGGGTGGTTGACCAGTCGAAGATGGTCAGCTTTTCCTGTTTATCTGGAAATGTGTCTTGCAGAATCTTCTTCAGACGGCGTTCCATGCGCACCTGCCTGATCTTGTTCTGAATGTAACCGTCATCGTTTTTCATTTTCAGGTAACATTCAGCCATCATGCTGTGAATATCGACCCGGTGCTTTACATCCATCTGGTCGACCCCATTGAGGGCGTCGTTGAAACTGCTGAGGGCCTTGTCAAAATTGCCCGTGGCAAAGAATTGCAACCCGCTTTGAAAAGCCGGCAATGGCTGCCGGGCCAGCGACATCATCTGATCGTATTGCTGATTCTGTCTTGGCTTAGCAAAGTCGGTGGTCGGCGAAGGCATGGTTTTGAGCGACTCACTCATGTAAGTGTTATACGAACTGATAGTTGCGGTCATAACATTGGCAAACATGGTTTTTTTAATTTCACGGGCTTCACGGGCCGCTTTGTAGGCGTTTGGATTCGAAGATACCTGACTGCCGCCCGAACTTTTAGAAGTTTTTGAACCATGGCGGTAGTCTGAGTAATCAACATAGATGCGGTCGTGCGAAAACCTTTTCTGGTCTGATTTGAAGACCATGGTTAAAAAATTATAGACCAGCACGATCATCAGAAGGGTTATGCCGATTATCGGCCAACGCTTGTCCATGTTAATATTTCCCGTCTTGGTCGGTCGAAGAAAAATAGCCTGGATTAGCTATTTCGGCCAGCTTGGTGTTGCTGTAAAACTTGGTGACAATGTCGAGTTCTTCGTCTCGCTGATTCGGGGCCTCGTCTTTCATTGTGTGCAACCGCAGAACAATAAAAGCCGCGTCGCCTGACTTAGCAACGGTGACCGGCGTGATTTTCGTGCCGGTCTCTGAGTCGCGGTCAGGGTTCTGCGCATAACCTTTGACTTCAAAGTCAGCGATGTTACGCAATACCGGTTTTTCCATGGCCCCGTAATTACTCGTGAATACCGAGGCATCACCCTGCACGAACTTCATGGGCTGCTGCAGAAAATACAGCCAGCCTGGGGTGCGCTTCTTGATGACTGTGCCGTTTTCCCAGCGGTATTCATACTTCGCGACCATGATGCGTGCGTCACTGTCGGGGCCGGTGCTGCGAGGGTTGCCCGAAGTGTCGTAATAGATATCGTCGAGAGCGACTTTAGAGTAAGTGAAACTATAGAATGAGAACTTCTTGTTGGCCGAGTCGATTTCAAGAAACGAATAGCACGAAGTCATTTCAAGTTCGAGCTGGTCAAGAAGAATGCGGGTATCAGCCTGAACCTGACTCTGACTCACCGTGTGCCGCATGGTTTCGCGACCGCCAAAATAAAATTGCCAGGCGAACCCAAGCAACATGGTCAGAATTACTGCAACCACCATCATTTCAACGAGAGTTACCCCTCGACTGGTTGAATTATGCGCCATATTTTACGATTACCGTACCAAAGCCAAGGTTGAACTTGCGATTCGGCTCTTTCCATTCGATGTCGAGTTCTACTCTTATTTTCTTGTTGTTTTCGGTGCTCGCCTTCTCAAGTTTGACTGTTGTGTTGAAACGCTGGTAATAATCAGGGTATTTGATCGAATCGGCATCATCGCTGACCAGCGGCCCGCCAACCGGCCGGGCCGAATGAACGATGCCCAGTTTGGAGTTTTTCATTTCGGCTTCGAGTGCTTCAAAGCCGAGGGCCTTGATTTCTGAGATGATGGTGCGCCCAAGACTATGAGCCACCATAAGGTTCTTTGCCTGCGCCGTCTGCTTGTGGCTGTTCTGAAACAGCACTATCAGCGGCAGAATGCCGAACGAAAAGACAACCAGGGTCATCAGCAGTTCAGGAGTCGAGAAGGCGTGTCGCTTAGTCATCGCCGCCCCCGATCGATGCCACATGCTGAATCTTCGGGCTGAGATAGAATTCATGCGCCATCAGCTCGTAAGCCTTGCGCAGGTCTTCAGAGGCATCGATGCCCACCTGGGCGATGCGGTAGCCAGTGCCGGTTTTTTCAAAGTAGAGTGGGCTGTTGAAATTATGGAACACCCAGAGATCGCCTTCCTGAAAGTGTTTGTTCATGAAAAAATTAACGTAGTTACCAAAAATTATGTTCGAAACTTCAGCAATTTTAGAAATGCAATTCGCCCCGCCCTTGCTCCATTCATCGGTGGGCACGTTCGGATCCATTCCGAGTTTGGTAAGATCAGGAATATTGCCATCAGTGGTTCTGATGCCGTAGCACGAGAACACGCTCGCTTCGATCAGGTTGCCCGAACCCTCGATGATCATCGCCCGTTCGCGCGTGTCAGTCACTGCAACATTAAACGGGTGATAGAAAAGGTTCAGGTGCCCGAGCGGAGTGACTTTGTCGTCAGCTTTCAGAGCCACGATGCTGCCTTTGATCTTGAATGGCCGGTCAGCCGTGAAGCGCGACACCATGATAGTGCCTGTGCCAACATAAACCACCGGGGTTTCGACCTGAAACGAGTCGAGCCAGTAAAAGCCATTGAGAACCCATCGGCCATCGGCATCACGCGGAATTTCGCTCTCATCTTTCATTTTGCGGGTCGCCATGGCCCGATAATTATACTTGAAATTGGTGGGGTAAAGGTTCGGAGTGCTCTGTTCACTGGCATTCAGGGCGATACCTTCGCCTGGGCCGAAAATCTTGTTGATCAGAGGCATTGCAAGGGTGCCGATTGCTTCAAACGGCAAAAACAGCGAATTCAAAAATGAACCGCCAACCGCGCCGGCAGCAAAGCCTAATTTGCCAAGAAAGCCTTCAGGGTCGGGGTCGTTAAAATAGCTCAGCGAGAACTCAATATGTTTTTCGGGGGGTGGGGCATTGATGTTGTTGGTGATGTTGTTGTATTTGATCTCATAAACCCGCGAAAAAACACGTGTCTGCTCAGAAACCTTCACATCGTCCTTGTTCCAGCGATGCTCAAGTCTCAGGTGCTGATCGTCAGTCGGAAATTTCTTCTGAACCGCATGGTCGAAGTCGGCTTTGCTGTTCGGCAGATAGCGATCTTCACCCATTAGGGTGGCAGAGACGTATTTCCAGGGGGTGCGGCAGAACGGGCCACCGGGCAAAAACTTCTGGCTGAGGTTGGTGCCCTTGAAATAGGTGTCCTGGATGCCATCGGTCGAAACATCGCCGAGGATTTCCATAAGTGATTTGTTTTTGTGCGGCAGAACGCCGCCATATACGGTCTTGTGCGTGTAAAGGGAATGGTAGATTTCCTGGTTGGCGGCGGCATCGTCTTTGGTTTCTTTGCCGTCGCGCCACCAGATCGAAATGGCGTCCCACATTGATTTAGACGGAAAAATAGCCCTGCCGACCGACGGAAAATATGACATGCCAAAGAAGGTGTCGTTATACTGAAAAGCATTGTTATTGCCTGGAACCGGCTTTTTCGGGTCATAAATGTTGAATGCGCCACGATTCTGGTAGTCGCTTGCCAGTTCAGGGTTTTCGAGGTTGATAATGCTTGGCCCGTGCATGTAGACCCGTGACTGAAAGGGCATGTTCCAGAGGAAAAGTCGCCCGCCCGGGTTGGAAGGGTTGTCGGGGGTATTCATTTCGTTGCGTAGAATGGTCTGCACTGTCGCCGGGTCAGAACTGGTGATCTGGTGGCCAATGATGCTGAATAACGTAAAATTGCGGGCAATTGGGCCCATATTCAGCAGCTTGATATCACGCGAAATGGTGTAATCGACCTTGATTTTTCGGCGTTTTTGCAGCGAAACCGAAACCTCGATCTGCAAGGTCAGATACCAGTCACGCGAATATTGATTGTCGTATTTTGTGGTACGGTCGGGTGAATGGTGGTAGTTGTTCTCGTTATCGAGCGGCCCCTGCGGTATTGGCCGGCAGTCTTTGATATTCGGCAGGATCTTCTCGATTTCGAAGCCGGCCCGGGTCATGTGGTAGTCTTTAAGCGTCAAAACCTGGGTCACTTTGTCTTTGAGATCGGTAAAATCGTGAAGCAGGGTGGGGTTGAGACCAGTTGAACCGCCATTCTTCGGACCTTGGGCGGTCGAAGCCTGCCAGAGAAGCTGCTGCATAAAACCGGTGGTTGTTTTGTCGCGAAAACGCTCTTCAAGCAGCACACACGCCTCATCAGCCGCAGCTTCGGCAAGCTGCCGTGCCATGGTGCGATAAACCGAAACGGCAGCCTGAGAATATTCGGCTGAACTGCTCTGCTGCAAAAACATGCCCATAAAGGCCAGCAGACCAAGTATCAATACTGCCACCAGGTAAGCAAACCCTTTTCGGTTCATCAGCTGCTCCAGATTATTGCTAGTCGTACATTAAAGTTTAACACGCCGGCCCTGATGCGTCAAACTCACCCGGGGCGAATCTTTAAAGGTACCCGCTCAAACACTCAGTCTTCACTGAAAACATCGGCCGAAAATTTAAGCAACCGGGCGCCCGGCTGAAGGTGCGCACCAGGCGGCAGACCCGCTTTGTGGCAAAGGTTGCTCAAAAATTCATCGACATCCCAGCCCCATTCAACCGGCACCTGCGGCAGCAGCAGCCCCGAACGATGCCCGTTTATCAGCATCAACCCGTGCTTGCCGATCTCGATTTCACTAACGTCGCTGACTTCGGTCATCGGCGTCAGTACCGATACTTCCAGGGAAATTTCTGCCAGTTCTTCAGCCCTGACCGCTGCGAACCTCGGGTCGTGAGTCGCCGCCGCCACTGCCATTTCAGGCAAAGCAGCACTCAGAGGTTCGACGCCCTTGACAAAGCCGATGCACCCACGCAACTCGCCATGCCTTTTAAGGGTCACAAACACCCCGCAGCGCTCAGCAAAACGGGGGTCAGCAAAAGAAAATACCGGCTGCGGGCGGCCGTTCAGAACCGCTTCAAGGGTCTGTCTGACAACCCGCAACGCTTCTTCTCTGAAACTCATGGGCGATTCAGTTTCCATGACAGGCTCGGGGCGATCTGACCAGTGCAAATTGCCTGAACGGGGCCGGTCATAAACATGCAACCCTGGGCATCCTGCTCGATTACCAGATCGCCACCCGGCATGTGAACCGTAACCTGCTTGTCAAAGTGCCCGAGCTTGATGCCGGCCGCTACTGTGGCAGTGGCGCCGGTGCCGCATGCCTGGGTCATCCCGCAGCCGCGTTCCCAGATGTTGATTCTCGCTTCTTTGCGGTTGATGACTTCGACAAATTCAATGTTGATGCGGCGCGGATGGTTCGGGTGCGTCTCAAGCCAGGCGCCGGCAGTTTTCATTTCGTCGCTGCTTAGCGGCGATTTCATAAATATGACGGCGTGCGGGTTGCCAACATTAACATAGACGGGCTCAAAGGTTCTTTCGTTCCAGACCAGGGGCTTGTAACGATCAGCAGGCAGTTGTTCGCCGCTGGCCACGAGGTCGAAAAGCGCCTGACCCATCTGGGCGCGGTAGAATGATTCGCCGCCGGCATTGTTTACCAGGCCGACTGCCTTGACCCCGCTGCTCGTCTCAATCAAAATCTGGTCAGCGCCAAGCTGGCGTTTTGAAAAAAGATGCGCCACACAACGCACCGCGTTGCCACACATTTCAGCCTCAGTGCCGTCGGTGTTAAACATCTGCATGCGGCACTGATGCTTCGGGTCTCGCGGCGGCATCAGAAAAATTACTCCGTCAGCGCCGATACCGGTGCGTGGGTCACAAAGCAGCTTCAAGGTCTCTGGTTTTCTGAGACTCGTGAATTCAGAATTCATTTCGTCAAAAAAGATGAAGCTGTTTCCCAGCCCGTGCATCTTGCAATAAGCGATCATATATCAATTCCTGCCTTTCTCGTTTTGGACGGAACAAGCGGTCTTCTACCTGACGTAGAAAGTCACCGCCGAAAATACCGCCAGAATTACCACTGAAAAGATCAGTATCTGTTTGATCTCTTCTCTTTTTAACTCAAGTCTGCGAAAATTTCCAGCCACAAATATAAGCGCCATGAACGGCAGCACCGGTAGCCCCATTCCAAAAAATATGGCAGCCGCTACCGCCACCAGAAAGGAACTCAACAGCAAAACCGCGTTCTTTGCGGTGCCAAGATTGAAGCGCCGCGCTGCCTGAAAAAAGATCGCAAAAAATAAAAAATCGGTCAGCCCGATAAGATACTGAATCTCAGTCGTGCCTGGCACCGGAAAGCGCAACAAAAAATAATTGATCGCCGACGAAACGATAATCATCGACGTGGCCCCCGCCGAAACGCTCCAGATGTCGGCCAGGGTCGCAACCACCGCCACCGGTATCAGATGCGAAACCGCGTCAATGCCATTGCCGATCCATAACCCGATGCCCGAAGCCAGCGTTAATTGCATCAGGCAGAGCAATAGAATCATGCCAGGCCTCTCGGGTATAGCCGCTGCAACTTCTCGGGTTACCGCCGTGAAGAGCTGGTTGCGCGTTGCCAGAAGAATGCGGTCAGTCTCACCACTCAAACCTGCCGTCGCTGCGCTGATGAACAGGATTTCCCCGGTGATGCTACCGCTGCGGTTGATGGCCTGGCTGCGTTTAACCATCGGCAATGCTGCCTGATACACCCCGGCCACAGCCAGCGCACCGATGAGCAGGTAGACTGAACGATGCACTTCGAGGCACGAAAAACCATGCACCACAAATGCCGAAAGCATCGTCAAGACCGCCGCCGCGATAAAAGTCGCCGGGTTTTCGGCCAGAAAACCGATTTTTGGGCTTATGACGCCAAACAGTGCAAACCCTGCCGCCCAGGCCAGCAATGCTGCCGGCAGCATGATTAAACGACGGTTTTCGGGGGGTGGGGGCGCTTCGCTGCTCACTTCTTGCCCTGCAGCAAGCTCAGGCTTTCAGAGGCAAGTTTGACCATTTCAGTGTCGGTATTGCTTTTAACCGAGGCTTCATAAGACTCCCGGGCTGCCGGAAAATTGTTCAGCTTTTCCTGGATCTGCCCCATGTGATAATGAACCTCGCTCGAAACCGCTTCATGCGACAATCTGAAAATCTTCAGAGCTTTATCCTGGTATTGCAAAGCCTTGTTGAACTCACCCTTGCGAAAATGCACCCAGGCCAGTGAGTCGTAATAAGTGGCCCGGTTCGGCTTGTCAAGCTCGATAGCTCTCTCGACCAGTTCCCGGGCAAAGGCCAGTTCGCGGTTCTGGTCAGCAAGCAGATAGCCCAGCGTGTTGGCGATGCTGCCGTTCTCGGGCATCAGCTTGGCCATGCGCTTGAAAATGCCAATAGCCTTGTCGTAATCACGCCTCTCAAGATAAGCCGAACCCATTACCGAAAGCACCCTGACATTCTCCGGGTTATCTTTCAGCAGGTTGTCCCATTCGAGACGCGCCCTGGCAAAATCACCCTTTTCGTAATAAACCACCCCAAGGTTGAGGCGCGGGCTGATATCGCTCTGATCGAGAGAGATGGCGCTGCGGTAGATCTTCTCTGCCTCTACCAGATCTTTGGTGCTGAGAAAGACGTTGCCAAGATTGATGCGTGCCTTGACGTTTTTCGGATCGATTTTGAGCACCTGATTGAACAGATCGACGGCCCGCTCACGTTCACCAATGATCGAATAGACCAGACCAAGATTGTTCAGGGCGTTGATGTGCTCAGGCTCCTGGCGAACAACCTCTTCGTAAGACCGCACCGCATCGAGATACCTCGAAGTCTCATGATAAGCGACCCCAAGGTTGTAGTGTGCTTCAACCGGCAGGTTTGGTTCCATCGCAAAGGCTGTCTCGTAAGACTGAATTGCGTCAGAAATATGACCGCTGAAATACTGCGACATGCCAAGCAGATACCAGGTATATGGCTGGTTCTGATCGAGCGCCAGAGTGCGCTTCAGATGGGTGGTAGCCTCGTCGAACCGGTCGAGGCGCAGATACAGCTTGCCAAGGTTCCGAAGAGCTTCAGGGTACATCGGCTCAATGGCTATCGCCCTTTTCAGCATGTCTTCAGCCTTCTCGTTCAACTCGTCCTGAAGGTAGAGCAAGCCGAGAAAGTTGTGAGCCTGCTCAGAATAGGGGTCAATCGATTTGGCCTGCAGAAACAACTGCTCAGCTTTCTTGTTCTGTTCGAGAATCAGGTAGTTCAGCCCTTCCTGAATCAGAGAATTCGCACGTTCCCGCGAGGTGATCAGCTCTTTTTCGGAAGCTGGAACGATGGCTGGCTGGCAGAGCAGACTTAGCAGTAGAACCGCTGCCGGGGCAGTGTTGCGCAGAAACTTCATTCTTTCCTCGTTTTCCGGAAGCCTGTCAGAGGGCTTCCTTCTGGGCGTCAGTTTCGGTGATATTCGAATTAACCGACTGTTCAAGACTGTTCAACAGGTCGTTGAGCGCAAAGACTTCTTTCTCGATTCCCTGGGCCGATGCCAGATACAGAGCGTAGTTGTAGTCTTTGTTGGCTCTTATGGCTCTCTTGCCAAAGGTAACCATGCTTTCAACCGTTTCAAGCGTCTGTTTGTGCAGCAACAGTCGGTTGGGTATCTCGGTATGGTAAAGCAGGCCATTGATCATCTTGAACCGCGCCGATATCTTGCGGGCCAGAACCATTATCTCACGAGGGTGCTGGTCGCCTGGCTCGAAACGGTAGCGCTCGCGATGCCTTCGTTCAGTAAAGGGCCTCGCCTGATGCTGCATTGCCTGGCTGTGTCTCAGAATCTTTTTTATGTAGTCAAAGTTCTCACCAAGAAACTGCGAAAGCATGGTGGTTTCCTTGATTTCCTGGACGGCGACTGCCGGTTGCGGTGCAGCGGTGAACAGTGCCGCAAGCAATGCTGCAAAAATCAGTCGGCCTGCTGTGTTGTTCATGGTTATCTCCTTTGACTACCGAAATGAATTGTACATCGTTTTGGGTCGAAATTTCAATAGCTGAAAAGCCGACCCCGGTGCTTCAGCCCCACTATCGTCAGCTTGCCCAAAAATTATAACCATTATCTCAAGGGTTTGACCTGAGCCGCTTTCTCTGTTAGATATTAGTAAATTCTTCAGGAGGCTTACATGAACCGAAAAGTCATTTCTACCGACAAAGCCCCGGCCGCCATCGGCCCATACTCTCAGGCCATCAAAATCAATGGTATGGTTTTTACCTCCGGGCAGGTGCCGATAGTGCCCGCCACCGGCAAAATCGAGGCCACCGATATCGAAGGCCAGGCCGAACAGGTGATGAAGAACCTTGAAGCGGTTCTCAAAGCGGCCGGATCTGATCTTTCAAAGGTCGTTAAGGCAACTATCTTTCTTAAAGATCTCGCTCATTTCGCCAAAGTGAACGAAATCTATGGCTCGCGCTTCAAGAGCGAAGCACCAGCCCGCTCTTGCGTGCAGGTGGCAAAACTGCCCCTCGATTGCCTCGTCGAAATCGAAGCGATTGCCCTGACAGACTGATCATTCACGCTTCTGACCCGCAGTGGTCATAAAAAAAACTCCAGGTAGCCAAAGCTGTCTGGAGTTTTTTATGAAAGCTTAATTCAGTAAGTCTGTGGCTTCACCAGGGTAGACGATGTATTTGATGAACCGCCCGCGCACCTGACCGGTCTGATAAGGGCCAAGATCGCCGGCATCACCAGCCTGATAATCCATGTCACCCTCGTCGTTGCCATCGCGAACGTATGATGCCGGTTCGATGACTTCGAAAAGGGCAAACCCTATGATGCGCACCGAAGAGCCGAAGTTATACTGTTCAGGGCGATAAACCCCATTCGGGTGGTCAGTACCCTGAAGATCGTAGATGGTGTGGGCATCAACATTGTGAGTATTGTTCACCGGAACTTCAGGGCCAACATCTGTGATAGGTATGATGACATAAGGATTCGGAGATGCAGTGCCGTCACCATTTACCCTGAAATCGACGGCCTGATCAGTCGGGCCAGCCATATTGCCTGATTCACCGATGAGACGGTCGTTGATTTCAACGGGTATGTTTGAACCATTCTTGAACCGGTCGCGATAGTCATTGGCACCACCGCCTACGTAGTTATCCGGGTCGATTGGCCCATAGTTGTTTTTGTTCTTGCCGACCAGTGTCGGAGGCACGGCTTCACCGGTAACATTTTTCGAAACCAGGGCGCCGAGCAGAATGTTGTTGAGCACCAGACGCTTACTTTCGGCGTTCTTGTGGTAATGGCCACCGAGAAAGGTGAATTCACCATCGCCGCGCTTTCCCGAAATGTATTTGGCATGCCCGGCATTGCTCCTGTAATTGCCAAGCACCTCACAGCCCTCATTGAGGCACTCGTGCCTGAAAACGGCGGTGTGACCGGTACCCGTGTCTGGCCACAGACCATGGTTCTGGTTTTTGGCCTTTAAGGTATTCAGCAGATTAAACGGCATTGCCAGCCCGGCAGAGTAGGGGTGGTTGATCGTCGAATAATAACTTACGCCATACTTGATCGGGAACCGACGATACTCATAAGCGGTGAAGGCGAAACAGTGCGAATAAGCCTCAAGCGAACCGATTCCATCGTGAATGGCTGCCTGATACAGCGTAATGTCAAGGGTTTCAGGGGCGAAGCACTGGGCAAAGAGAAAGCCCCCGGCTTCAACGTGGCTGCGAATTTTGCGCACCACATCGAACTTCATCAACTGCACCTTGTTGGCCTTGTTGAACCAGCCTGCCTGGGTGTTTGCCATGCCCGGGCCGGCGTCGCCGCTGCTAACTGCCGTTTGCGGTTTCGGTTCAGAGCCGGGGTCGCTTGAAAAGCCATGCGCTTCAGCTATATCGACCAGTCGCTGGTATTCCTTGCACTGCAGATAGCTTTCGGTGCCGCACATCTGGTCTTTAACAAATGCGTCTTTGCGGTAGAGAACCCCATTGACTCCCTTGCGTTCGGCACAGCGGGTATTAGAAAGTTTACAGCTCGCCTCGGTGTAGCCTGCATCCCATGTCCAGGAGTTGGTTGTCTTGGTTACCCATTTTTTCTTGGCGTTATCCCAGACGGTGGTGGTGGTGGTTACCAGAGTATACTTGGTGCTGCAGTATGAACACATGCGAGCCTGAGCCGCTGCTTCAGTGCCGATGCGGTTATTGTCGAAGAAAACCTTGCAACTGTCTTTGTAGTAGCCGCAGCCGCCGTTGAAACCAGTAAAGTCTTCATGGTGAAGGTGCAACCAGTGGTAGTTGTCAAGGGCGCCGTTGAGAATCTCATCATCGTAAATATGGTTGTTGGCATTCGCGTCATAGACACCACGCTGGTAGCCGGTGGGCAGGCTGTAAGTGCCATAAGGCACATAAGCAGCCCGCAGAACGTCTTCAACCGGGTCTGTGCCTTCCTGTGATGAATAAACGGCAATGCGCGGCCGGTCATAAAGCTCGAGAGCGTTGGGGTTGACCGCGTCAAAAATTGCCTGAATAGCATCTGCACCCTCGATAATCTTGTAATTGACCTTGAGTTTTTTCAGCTGGGTGATTATTTCATCGTAGTAGGTAAGATAAAAAGAACCGCCCCGGTAGCCGAGCAACCAATAAACCGGCACAAAGCCAGTGTCTTTGCCGTCGCCAATCCGCAAGCACCAATAGGCAACACCATAGGCTTTGAGAAAACCATCATCAGTCTGTGAGCCGGCATCCATGGGTACCAGAATCATTTTGGCATTGTCACCGACCGGGGTTTCATTATTGGCCTTGGCACCGCCAGAACCGAGCTTTAGAATGTATTCTTTGCCGGCGGCAAAGCCCTGCCCGTCACCAAACATCGAACATGAATACATGTTCTTGCTGAAATCCTTGGTGACACCGTGCGGAATGGCCAGAGGCACAAATCTCGCCCCACTGTCGATACTTTCGCGGCCCGCGTCAACATCTGCTGATTCGATGTCAAATATCTTCGCGAAAAACAGACCGACCTTCTGTTTCGATTTAACTTTCAACTGGTTTTCGCCCGGAAAAAGAACTTCAACCTTTGCAAGTTCAGCATCATTAAAACCGTTGGTTTTTATTACCTCAAGCACAACCTGGGTAATCAGCTGCTTTTCTGATACAGTAAGAGTACTGCCGTTGTCCTGTAATTCAGCCATCTTGTCAAAACCGGCTTTCCAGCCGGCGTTGACGGCAGTCTGCAATCGAGCCTGACTGTAATAGAGAAAACCAACGTCGGTTACCATGGCAGTCAGCCCGATGAGCAAGAACGCAACGCCGACCGTCATCAGCAGAATGCTGCCCCGTCTGGTCTGTGATAGATTATTCATAGTCTTTTCTCCTGCACGGCATGGTTAAAGGCCCCATATCCATTGCCAACGAATCTTTTCGCCTGAACGACAGTTCTGAACTCGATACTCAATACTTCTTATTCATAAGCACATTTGTAAGTTTGTCAGAACTAATCCAGCGGAATAGTTCCGGGTTCGATAATGTATCGCAAAAATTTGCCGCGCACCTGGCCGGGAAAAACCGGCCCGAGATCACCGGCATCGCCACTGTCGTAGTTAGTGCCAACCCGGGTGTATTCATTCGTGGGTATGACCTCGAATTCGGCAAAGCCGATAATTCGCACCGATGAACCGAAGGCGTAATCGCCAAGATTATAAACGCCGCCGGGGTTGTCTTTGGCATCGAGGTCGTAGATAGTCTCGGCATTCAAATTTACCGGGTTGTTGGCGCCAATCTCACCCGGAACTTCTGTAATTGGCAGGATAACCGTTCGGGTTGCACCAGTCGGATTGGTAGGATCGAGTCGGTATGAAACTGCTGCGGCAGTCTGAGTTGCTGCGTTGCCGTTCTCGGGCAGAAGCATCTGGCTCAGCTCAACTGGAGCGTTGAAACCGTATTGAAAATTATCAAGATACTGGGAGGTGTTGGTTGCGATGTTATCAGGGTCGATGCGCCCGTAATTCTTTTTCGGCTTGCCTTCGACCATATCAACCAGGCCGGTGTAGACGGCTCTGACCGTCGCTTTATCGCTACCGCCCTTGACCCCTTCTTCGAGGCCGTGGCCAGTCAACCTGAAGTTGAGAAACCCGATTATTTTTACCTGGCTGCTCTGACCGTTACCAAAGCCCGTAACAACTGGTATCTGCATGTTTACCATGCCGTTATCGAGGCGATACTGCACACCGCTAACGGTTGGGCCAGCCATATTGCCGGTTTCAGGGTAGATAAGATCACCAACATTAAGTGTGCCGGGAAAGCCATTTTTGATGCGGTCTAAATAGTCGTTGGCGCCGCCCCCCTTATTGCCATCAAGATCGAGACAGCCGAAATTGCCTGGGCTAAGCGGGTCAGTGGCCGGGCTTTGCTTGATGATGTATTCGGTTCCGATGTTGTAGCCGAAATTTTCGTTCATGGCAATCGGAACAATTCCCCACGGGGCCAGATCGCCACTGGGTTTAAGTTTGTCTTCTCCAAGCTTGAGAATATACTCGCGGCCTGGGGCGAACTTCTCGTTACCATCGAACAGATCACAGCGGTATTTGGTTGGGCTGACATCTTTTGTCGGGCCATGCGGAATGCCGATAGGTATGATGCTGCCGCCATCACCTGGTTGATTGGCGCGACCAGCGGTAATGCCAGCTGATTCAATATTCATTATCCGTGCAAAAAAAAGACCGACCTGCTGATTGGATCGTACGGTGATATGGCTGTTGTCTTCAAAAACCACTTCAAGGCTGGCCAATT
>DAOPYA010000037.1:0-39738 GCA_035352635.1 Candidatus Rifleibacterium sp. | reverse complement strand
CTCAACTCTGGCGCGATAGCGCAGATCCGCGCTCGCGGTTCTGCGCTATCAGGGCATTATCTTTAACCATCTGAATGGTGTCGCGAATAAAAGAAGTCTGGTCGGTGCCGATCGAGATGTTCAACCGCCCCTTGTATCTGGCCATCAGCTTTGGAATAAGCTTCTGGGCAGCATCAGAAATGTTTACCGGGTTGGCATCGGCGGATTTTTTGACCTCAAGAGTAACCGAAGGTTGCCCATTGATGCGCGACTTGCTCTCGATTTCCTTGTAAAGATCTTCAATAATGGCGATTTCAGCAAGATAAACCGGGCGGCCGTTAATTTCCTTGACGATAATGTTGCCAAGCTGCTGTGGGTGGTCAACTCGGCCATCAGAGCGCAGCAGGTATTTAAAAGCGCCTTCGTTGATGTTGCCGAGGGAAGTATTCTGGTTGTCTTTGCCGACGGCAGTGATAACATCGTCGATGGTCAGTTCGTAGGCAAGCAGGCGTTCTGGGTTGATTTTTACCCTGATTTCTCTCTGCAGGCCGCCCTTAACTTCAACATTCGAAACGCCGCTGATCTGCTGAAAGGCTGGTTTTATTTCACGATCGGCGATGCGTCTCAGTTCTACCAGATCAAAGTCGCCGCCCAGGGCGATGTTGAGCACCGCGAAGGCATTAATATCGACTTTGGAAACAGTAACCTGTTCTATTTCTTTGGGCAGATTTCGCTTGGCCTGATCAACCTTTGCCCGCAGATCGACCGCTGCCAGGTCGATGTCGGTGCCGTATTTAAAGTTTATGACGGTTTGTGAAATGCCTTCAGACGAATAGGATTCGATTTTGTCAGAATCTTCGACCGAGTTTATTTCATCCTCGATTTTTTTAGTGACGATCGTTTCCATTTCGGCCGGATCAACGCCAGGGTAGGGGGCCAGAACGAAGGCGACCGGAATATCCATATTTGGAAACAGGGCGACGTTGAGCGTGAAGAATGCACCGAAACCGAACAGGGCCATACCGAGCATCAGCATGCTGACTGAAATCGGGCGATTTATCGAGGTTCTCGGAATACTCATGATTATTTATTTTCCTGGGCCTGCCCCGCGCTTTTGCCGTCTTCGGCACCTGCTCTGACCACGATTTCGCTGTTTTCGTCGAGGTTGTCCTGGCCGACGGTGATGATCTGCTGATCGGCATTAATATCGCGTGAATAGGTGAGATTGCCTTCCTGGGCGTCGATATTGATTTTATGTTTTCTGGCCCGGCCGTTGTCGGCGATAAAAACAAACTGCCCCCCCTTTGAGCTTCTTATGGCCTGTGATGAGAAGAGCGGCACGTCGGTGAACTTTTCGAGGGTTACGGTTCCCTTGACGAACATGTTGCCGCGAAAAAACAGGTCTGGGTTTTTAACGCGAATGCGCACCTTGAATGATCTTGAGTTGTCGGCGTAGAGGTCGATGTGCTCGACTGAGCCTTCGTAACCACCTTCAACCTGGCATAGTTGGCCTTTTTTTATATTTCTGATTTCTGATTCAGGAATCCGGGCATCGACGTAGATATTGTCGAGGTCAATAACCCGACCCATATTCTGGCCTCTGGCCATGGCTTGGCCGAGTTCGATCGAGCGGTCGACGAAGTAGCCGTTGATTGGCGATCTGATTATACAGCGATCCAGGTCTAGTTTTGCTTTATCATAGTCTGCCTGCGCCTGTTTCAAGCCGGTGCTGCCGTTGATCATTCTGGTCAGGGCAGCATCAAGGCTTTTCTGGGTGATGGCCTTGCTGTCAAAGAGGGTCTTATTTCGCTCGTAATCTTTTTCGTCATCGGCAAACTGCTGTTTAGCTCTTTCGAGGGCGGCTTCCATCTGGCGGAGGGTGATGGCAAAGCGAATTTCGTCGATTTTGCCGAGCGGTTGATTTTGGGCGACCTTCTGGCCATCTTCGACCATAATGCGGGCGACCGGGCCGCTTACATCGGCTGCGGCAACGGCTTCGAGCATTGGTCTGGTTTCTCCGGTGAAGAGAAGCATTTTGCGGATACTGTTAATTTGCGGTTTTTCGGCGACCACGTTGACCTGTGCAGATAATGGTGAAGTCAGGCATAGCATTGCGAGAAACAGGGTTTTGCATGAGGGTTTCATTTGTTTTCTCCGAGTTTCATGGTTTTTACGAGAAAGTCAGTGTTCAGGGGCGAAGCGTTTTCGTCGAGGTGGCGGAGTTCAGAAAAACGGTGCATAAGCAGCAGAATTTCGGCAAGTCGCTCACGCTCGTCGTAATAGGTTTCTATTGCTTTTTTGGCTGAACTGGTCAGCAGGCGCTGGGCATCGATGAGTTCGACGATTGACGAGGCGCCTTCACGGTAGCGGGTAAAGACGATGCGCATGTTTTCGTAGCTTTGTTCAGCCATTTTTTCGGCGAGATCAATGCGGGCAAGAGCTTCGTGGTAATCGGCTACGGCTTTTTCGATGATCGCCCGTTTGCTGTTGGTGAGATCTTCGATGCGCAGTTTGACGATTTCTTCAGACTTGCGCGCCAGGCGCACGGCGTTTTCAATATCGTTGCTGTTATAAACGGGCGTCGTCAGAATAAAGGTGGTGGTAAAGTCACGGGTACCTTCAATTGGCCCTATTTTTCGGCCATGCTTGTAGGAAGTGTCGATGTTCAGGGTCGGCAGTGCGGCGCTTTTTGCTGATTGCACCGTTTTGTTGAGGATTTTGAGATCGTTACGGGCCAGGTTCAGGTCGTTGTCGATCTTGAACAGTTCGTCGAGAAGTGCTTCGGTAGTGTGGCTTGCGGTGGCAAATTTAAGGCTGGCGGCGAGGTCGAGTTTAATTGAATCTGGGTTCTGATCATCTAAAATGGCTGCCAGATCGTGCTTTAGATCGCCAAAACTGTTTTTCGCCTTGATTAATTCAGAATTTGAATTTAACTGTTCGACTTCAATGCGCAGAATATCATTATGCAGTACCAGACCGAGGTCTTCGTTAAGTCTGGCAACTTTCATTAACGCTTCAATCAAGAACAGGTCGGTCTCGTGAATCTTCATCAATTCCTGATCGCGAACCATTTTGAAATAAATGCGGGTCAGATTACGCAGCACGATGATCTTCTGGTTTTCTCTGACGGTCTTTTTGATTGAGGTTTTGAGCTGGCTGACTTCGCGCCTGATCTGAGGTATGCGCCCAAGACCTGGGTATGCCTGCGTCAGGTTCAGTGAATAGGTAAGCATCGAGTCGATGCTGCCAGGGCTGTTCTTTTGATAGCTGTCTTTAAAATCTTTGTGAGTCTTGTTAACCACAAAATTAACATCAGGAATCAGGCCGTTGTCGGCCATTTTCTCATCGATAAAACCCTGTTCGATTTCAAGTTCTGATACTTTCAGGCTGATATTTCGCTCAAGGGCTGTATCAATGAGTTCGGCAAGATTGGCGGCTTTGGCAGACTGAAGTGCCCCAACAAAAAAACATAAAATAATTAAAAAAAAGCGGTGGTTCATGAGGGTAAAACTCCATGCAGAAGTATATCGATGGTGTCTTCCAGTTCCTGGTCAGAAACCGGAATGCAAAGTTTGGAATCACGGAAAAGAAAAAAATGCACCGCACCAAGCAGGCAGGCTAACAGGGCCTCGCAGCGCAATTTCCTTATATGGCCTCGATCGGCTGCCGATTTTAAATAGGTAAAAATATAGGCAAGGCCAGGGGGCATGCGGTCGTAATCAGAGGCTGCGCGGCCAGTCTGTTGGTCGCGGGCCATTTTGACCAGCCCCAATCGATGATTGATGCGGAAAATTTTGAATAATGAGTGCAGAGCTGCCCTGAGAAACTGATCAACAGGCAGACTATATGGGCATTGTTCTTCGAGCTCGAGCATGAGCATATCTCTGAAGCGCTTTTCAAGGGCGTCAAACAACAATTCCTTGTTCTGAAAGTAGCGGTAAAATGTGCCTTTGCCGCAACCGGCCCGATCAACAATCTCGTCAATAGTGGCGCGGTCGAAACCCCGCGAATAAAAAATATCGAGCCCCGCTTCGAGCAGCAGGTCTTTTTTGCTGGGTTTTTCGGTCATGATGGGCTTTTCGCTCATGACGCTCCTTTCGGTTGAGATTGATAAGATTTTTAGCAGACTGACTAGTCAGTCTGCATTTATATATGAACTGCCTGCATTTGTCAATGACCGGTTCGCTGATTCAGCTATTCTCGGTCAAAAAGCAACCCGGCTGATAGGCCGAAGCTTCATCTATTAATAGACAATCAGTTAATACAAGTGGCTTTTGATGCGAGTTGTAAAACTCACCGAGAATTGCTGTTGCCGGTTTGTCTATACAAATAGGCGTTAAAAAAGGAACTGTGGCACCCTGGGGGTATCACAGTTCCCTGATTTGTTACGTTGCAGGTCAGCGCAGGAAATCGCCGGTTTCGCCGATTTTTCCTGGCCCGTTCAGCACGTAGATGCCGGCAGAATTACCTTTAACGTTGAAGCTGAGGTTGCCGTGGCTTACCTGAACTTCGCTGCCCGTGACCGCATCACGATAAACACCGTTGCGCACGCCGGTAACCGAAATCTGCTGATCGCCGCCGATGGCAAGGCCCACGACTGCGTAGCTCTGACCATCGTTATGGTCTCTGACAAAGCTCATGCCCGCGCCCCATTCGTTAACTTTGCTCATCGGAGCTTTTTGGAGGGCGGGAATGGCGCGGCGGATCTGGTTGAGTCTGCGGATATGCCGGAAAAGCGGGTGCTGCATGGTTTTGCCAATGGTGTTTTCTTCGAGGTGCTCGCCGAAATAGGCGCGGCCCGTAGAATCGATGGTGTCGGTGTTGCCGCAGATATCCTGGGGCGCACCGCGCATGAAGGCTATTTCTTCGCCATAATAAAGACAGGGGATACCTCTGATGGTCCAGAGGAGGTTGTATGCAGCCGCGGCCATCCAGTCGTCGCCCTTGAAGCGGTATTTAAAGTCGTTATCTGGCCCGACATCGTGGTTTTGCAGGAAAGTGACAAGCTGGGTGGCATCGCCGTAAACCCAGTCCATGCCGATTACGCCGCCAATTCCGCCATAAGAACCGTGACTGAGATTATCGCGGAAAGTTGAAAACAATGAAAAATCGAGCACTGAAAAGCCAGAATCGCCGCCCGAGTCAGGGTTGCGGGGATCGTTGCCAAGCCGGGTGTACCACCATGGTCTGATTTCCGATGGGCCGTTGTCGCCGCCGAGATCACCCCAGCCATGGCCCTTGACCAGGTTTTCTCCGAAGACGAAAAGGCCTGGCTTGTGCTGTTTCCAGGCGTTTATATAAGTTAACAGATCAGAACGTTCGACGTGTTTGACCGTATCGAGGCGGATTGCGTCAACTCCAAGGTCGAGATAACTGCAGATCGCTGAATTGAGGTATTCTCTGACGTTGGCATTTTCGGTGGCCAGATCGAGGCAGTCGCCAGCCATGTGTTTGCTTTGCAGCGAAGCCGGGCTTTCCCAGTCGCCACCCGACATGAAACCGTTCATGTGATACCATTTCGGGTCGAGCTTATTGACATCGGTTCCGAAAAAGCGTTCAGGGCTGATATCGGTGCATGGCACCGTTTTGCCGGTCACCGGGTCGAGAAGTGGTTCAATGCCATCGGGGTCGCTGTTAAGTCTTGCTTTGAACCATTCGGGGGCCATAGGGTTGTCGTTATCCATGCGGAAAGGGTTCTGGTAGTTGCCTAGGTTTTTGCTGTAAGGCCATTCAGGCGTGACGCCGCTTTTGCGGAAATATTTGATCGGCAGGCGGTTGACCCAGACCTGGTTGCGGATGCCGTAGTTCGAAGAATGGTTGATGACTACATCTTGAATCACCTTGATGCCGCGCTTATGGCAGGCAGCGATCAGGTCGGCGTAGGTGGCGCCGGGTGACTCAAGGCGTGGATCGATGCGTGTCCAGTCGTAGGCGTGATAACCGTGGTAGTCGAGGCCGCTGCGGTTTTCGACTGGCGGCGTTATCCAGAGTGCTGTGAAACCAAGCTCTTTGAGATAGTCGAGTTTGGCGATGAGACCTTTAAAATCACCTCGCCAGTGTGGGTCGCCTTTTTTGATTCGGTCACGGCAATAGAAATTGTTGTCGGCATCGCCATCGTAAAAGCGGGTAGTAATCAAAAAATAAATAGTTTCCTCGCGGAAATCCATGCCGGTCGGAACCGGTGTCGGTGCAGGAGTTGGGGCCGGGGTTGGTGTGGGAACCTCTGGCTCATCGGGTGGTGGTACGTTTTCGGCGGTTTTTTCGAGACTGAATTCACCTGAGTCTGTTGAAAAGCTGAATTCATACCAGCCAGAACTGGTAAGCGCGGCTTTGATGTTGCCGGCACCGGGCAGGGCGCGGCCGAACTGTGGCAGTTCGGCGCTGATGCTGGTGACTCCCCAGTTGGTTTTCCAGGTGGTATCGGCGACGAACTTGTATTCAATGATGCCATTGTGAAGAAAAAAGCGGGCTTTCCAGACGCCCGCTTCGTTTTTCATTTGACCGGTTTCGGAACTGGTTGACCAGCTGTTGAAGCTCGCAGCGATGTTAATCTGGCGATATTCCGCCCCTGCCTGAGGCACCAGCAAGATTACCATCAACAGGATGACCACAAGAGACTTTTTCATGATTACTCCAAGGCACAGCAGATTTATTGGTGTAACCGGCAATGTTGATTGCCAAACAGCAATACGAAATTATACCATCGCCCGTATTATTAGTCAAAGAGCGGTCAGTGGCCAGGGCAAACGGAAACCTTTTTCTCTCCACCACTGGTATCACGGCATGTCAGTCGTTGCAACGCTCTGCGATCTTCGCACCCTCATAGTTCCATCTGCTCACTCTGCTCGCACGACCGGAACACGGGCTCTAAGCCGCATCCTGCGGCAATCGCCCGCGTTTTGCCCTCCAGGCAAAACGTCCGGTCTTAGCGGCATCGTTTGCAGGGAACTATGGGATGCTCGACAAGCGTCGCTTATGCAACCGCCTGACCTGCCGAAACTAGCATCTAGAGATAGTAAAATAAGCGTTTGCCCTGTCAGTGGCTGCCGGCATGTATTGCAGCGGCCAAAGCCGGCTGAAAATGTTGTCGGGTTTGTGCTATATTAGGGCCAGAGAAAGGCAAAAATCATGTCAGTTGAAATTAAGTTTTTCAGGGGTTTGCAGCCGCTTTTTGTTGAGGCTATGCTGATTCGCACCATTGTTTTTGTTGATGAGCAGAATGTACCGGTTGAGCTTGAGCGTGATGAATACGATCAATCGGCTGAGCACCTGCTGTTGCTGCTAGATGATAAGGTGGTGGCCACGGGGCGCATTTTTCACGATCAGCTGGCGCCTGGCCTGATGCGCCTTGGCAGGGTAGCGGTTCTCAAAGATCATCGCAGCTCAGGCTTGGGTCGGCAGGTAGTTCTTGCTTTGTTGAAGCGTGCAGAGGCAGACCCGACCTGTGAGCGGGTGGCGATTCATGCTCAAAAGCAGTTGATTGCCTGGTATGCTGGTCTTGGGTTTGTGCCATGTGGCGAAGAGTTTATGGAAGCCGGTATCAGGCACCAGGAAATGTTTTTTCAGGTGAGGTAAATAAAAAACCGCCCCGTTGCCGGAGCGGTCATTTGTTGCTGAGATACTGGTTTAGAAGCGGTCGCCGCCTCTGCCGCCACGGTAACCACCGCGGTCGCCCTTATCGCCGTAATCGCCACGATCGCCGCCTCTGTCGTTGCCGCCGCGATAACCGCCGCGGTCACCGCCGCCGCCGCTATTGCTGCGATAGCCACCACGATCACCACCGCCGGTGCGGGGTCGGGCTTCTTTGGGGCGTGCCTGGTTGACTTTGATGTTGCGACCGTTCATGTCTGATTCGTTCAGGGCCTGAATTGCTTCTTCGGCTGCTGAGTTTTCAGTCATTTCGATAAACCCGAAGCCTTTTGATCTTCCGGTGTCACGATCTTTGACGATACTGGCAGAGGTGACTTCACCGTATTGACCAAACATGGTTTTGAGTTGTTCTTCGGTTGCGCTGTAGGGCAGGTTACCAACGTAAATGTTCATTCAGAAAAATCCTTAAAGGCATGATGTCCGAGGTGGTTTAACAGACTGGCTGCTGGCCGGCAAACCCCCAGATAAACCGGCCCACAGCTGCCATACCGGTGGCGGTCTGGCAGAACACAAGTAAGCATAACTGCTGTCTGGCAATTTGTCAAGACCCGTGGGTTAAATTCACAGGGGCAGATAATTAAGGCCTCTAAAACAACTGCCCCCGCCGGGTTTACCCGGCGGGGGCAGTTTTATGCGGTCAGTGAATCAGAATCAGTTCTGGGTTGGGGCGTCAGCAGCGTTATCGGCAGGTGCGGGGGTTGAGTCAGTTGAGGGCATTTCGTCTGCTGCTGCGGGGGTGGTCGAATCATCAGCCGGGGCATCGGTCGGAACAGGCGAGATTTCGGAGCACAGGAACTGGCTTTCGTTCAGAGAGAAGGTGTAGAACCCGGGTACGGGTGCTGCGTCTTCTGCATAGATTTTGCCGAGGGCGCGAATCTTGTTTTCGGGCAGAAGCACAAGATCCTGGCCGTCTTTTTGATACATGTCGGAGACCAGGAAGTCGCGTGTGAGGTTCTCTTTTTCGTATTTGAAGTTCATGGCAGTAAAGCTTTTGCTTTCGCCATCATATTTAAATACGTAAAGAGCGCTGCTGTCGGGGCCGGTCATGGCCGCAGTGACGATTTCAGGCACGCCGTCACCGGTGAGGTCTTTGCAGGCGAGGGGGGCGGCGGCACCATCGATGGTGAAAAGTTTTTCTTGTTCGCCGAGGGCGTTCGAAGACCAGAATTCCTTGCCATCGCTGTTGAACACCTTGAGGGTGACCGTGCCTTTATCGATGCGCTTGACCACATTGAATTTGGCGTTATTCAGCAGCAGCGAATTTTCAGATAGAACCGGGTTGTTTTCGCCCGGCACGACGAGATCTGCCCAAACCGGGCTTGAAAACATGATGGCAGTGCAGAACAGAGAAGCTAATATGCGTTTCATTGATTTACCTCGTTGATTAAACATCCCATTTGTAGAAGTTGTTAGCCTTCATGATACTGATAAGCTTGGAAGCATAGGCCGGGTCGGTTGCATAGCCGGCTTTCTGGACTTCCTGGGCGTAGCGGTTCGGGTCTTTGTTGTATTTGAGGGCATAACCGTAGCGTGAGTTGGTCAGAAGCTTGGCGTGGTCATCGAATGATTCCTGCCAGCTGTTGTATTTTCTGAAGTTGTCTTGAATGGTGATCATGCGGCCGCCGACGAATTCCTGGGTTGACACCCTGATCGAACCTGCAGGGCCGGTGCCTTTGATGCCGAACATGTTTTTGGCGTTGCCGATACTTGATGAACCCCAGCCGGTTTCAAGGGCTGCCTGAGCAAGAGTTACGGAAGCGGGGACGCCGGTTTTGCGCATGTTTTCCTGGGCGACCGGGCCAAAGATGCGGCCGAATTCTGCCGGTGACAACTTGCCGCCTTTGTAACTGGAAATCGCACCGGTATCAACCTTGGAACCACTGGTAGAGCCAGTGGTGGAATTGCCGGCCGGTTTTTTCTTTGAGCCATCGTCAGAAGCGGTCTTGCCTTCTGACATCGAAAGATGGCCACCGCTTCGGGTTTCGCCGGGGTAGTAGGGTTCTTCCTGGGAGGCGGGGGCGCCGGGTATGGAAATGTAGTTCTTGTGCATGTAGCCCTTCTGGCCATTAACTTCAACCTGGTAAAATTCACCTGATTCACCGATGACGGTTACTGAGGTGCCAGGCCCGAAATTGCCGAGAACCACGCCCCAGGGCCAAGACCTGAGTCGCAGGTTGCTTCCGGCTTCAACGGTGCCGGCAACCGGAAACTTGCTGTCAACCTTCGAACTCGTGTCGCCGGTGGCGACATTCGTTGAGCCCTGCGGTTTAACGGTTTCTTCGGTGAAGGGTGTTTCTGCGTAGAGTGAGAAACAGGTAGCCAGAAAGACCGCAATTATGAGTAGCGCAAATTTTTTCATGGAATTTCTCCTTCTGATTATGCAGATTATACTTCAAGTCAGGCAAATTAGTTTTCAAAAATTTTCTACCCCCGGGCATCTGCGAAGAAATGCTGGTTGAACGTGGCAAGTCACTGTTGTATACTTTGCTGTTCGCTCAGAATTTAATCTCAGGGGAAAAAAAATGCAGCTGGTTTTGAATACCGTCGATGTACTGCAGGCTTCTGTCATGCTTGAACAACGCGGGGCGGAGTTTTACGCCAAAGCGGCGTCGCAGTCGTCAGGCCGTGAACGTGAGCTTCTAGATCAACTATCTGGCATGGAAGCCGGTCATGCCAAAATGTTTGCCGATCTTCTGGCTGCTTATCAGGGGGCTGTTGAAGTTCGCCAGGAAACGGTTTCTGAAGAGGCAACCGCCTTTCTGCAAGCCCTGACCTCTGACCGTATCATCTCAACCGAATGCCAGATCGAGAAGGGCGATACTTACCCTGAGATTCTCGAAAAGGCGATGTTGATCGAAAAAAATTCGGTGTTTTTTTATACTTCGGTTAAATACAGTCTGCTGGCCGGCATGCCGGCAGGAACCGTCGATCGTCTGATTGGCGAAGAGATCGGTCATTTCAAGGCGCTGAGTGACGCGCTGCTCGCCTGGCGAAGTCGCCATAAATAACCAGGAGCCACATTAATGAATTCTTATGAATTGACCAGATCGAATTTTGCGGCGCTCTTCGCTGCACTTGCCAGCCGCTACCGCATTTATGGCCCAAAACGTTTTGCCGGAAAAGGGCGCTTCTCTGATACCGACCTGATTAAATACGCACCGTTGGCTGGCCCTGACGAACTCGAACTAAGCGAAAAGAGCAGTTTGTCGCCCAAATCTCTGGTGTTTCCGCCTGATGAGACGATTTTTCATTTTAACGAAAATGATTTTGTGGCGCCAAAACCAGCTGATGATCGCGAAATCATCGTTTTGTTACGGCCATGCGATATCAATGGTTTCGCCCGTCTCGACAAAATGTTTCTTGAAAACGGCGGTCAGCCAGATTTTTATTATGAGCGCCGTCGTCGTCGTCTGCATTTTTTCATGCTTGAATGCCGCGCGTCTTTTGAAAACTGTTTCTGCGTCTCGATGCAGGCGAACAGCACCGATAATTACGCTGCAGCACTGCGGTTTGGCGACGAAAATGTTCAGGTGCAGCTCAAAGATGAACGTTTTGCCGGGTTTTTTGCCGGGCTGGGCCGGGGCAGCGATTTTTGCCCTGAATTTGTTCAAGAAAACTTCAAGCAGGTAAGGGTGCCGGCGGTCGATACGATGCCCGCCGAAATGTTCACCCACAAACTCTGGGAAGAATACGACAGTCGCTGCATTGCCTGCGGGCGATGTAATACCAGTTGCGTTACATGCAGTTGTTTCAGCACCCTCGACCTGTTTTATGCTGACAGCCGGCAGTGTGGCGAACGTCGCCGGGTCTGGGATGGCTGCCACCTCGATGGTTTCAGTGATATGGCCGGCGGGCATTCTTTTCGCAAAAACAAGGGCGAACGCATGCGCTTTAAGGCCTTTCACAAGATCTATGATTTTCGCAGGCGCTTCGGGTTCAATATGTGTGTCGGCTGTGGCCGTTGCGACGATGTCTGCCCCGAATTTATCTCATTTTCAAGCTGTATCAACAAGGTCAGCGATGCGCTGAAAGGCGGTGGCAAACCATGACCGAAAATTCTTTTCTGCCGTTTCCGGTTAAAATTACCCGCATTGTTAACGAGAGTGACTGCGAATTCACCATGACGGTGGCTGCCAGGCTGCCGATGACGCCAGGGCAGTTCTTTCAGGTTTCATTGCCTAAGATTGGTGAAGCACCAATTTCGATCAGTAACTACGGCGAAGACTGGCTGCAATTCACAATTAGAGCGGTTGGCCGCCTGACTAGTGCCATTCAGAATCTCAGGGTAGGCGAGAACCTTTTCATTCGAGGGCCTTACGGGGTAGGGTTTCCGCTCGACAAACTTTGCAACAGCAATCTGATCATCGTGGCTGGTGGTTCGGGTGTAGCGCCGGTGCGACCACTCATCAGCCAGATCGTGGCCGGGGCGCTGCCGGTTAAATCACTGCGCCTGATTACCGGTTTCAAATCGAAAGAAAGCATACTGTTCGCCGATGAAGTTGCCGAATGGCAAAAAAAGTGCAGCATGACTCTGACGATCGACAAGCCCCAGGAAGGCTGGACCGGAGAGACCGGGCTGGTAACCGAGCACATTCGTCGCCTGAAACTTGACTACCCCGATACTTTTCAGGCGATTGTCGTCGGGCCGCCGGTGATGATGAAGTTCAGCACTGCCGAGTTCAGATTGCTCGGCATACCGGTGCATAATATCTGGGTCTCTTTTGAAAGGCACATGTCTTGTGGCCTCGGCAAATGCGGGCATTGCAAAATCGATAACACCTATGTCTGCCTCGATGGCCCGGTTATGAATCTGTCGCAGGCTGCGACCCTCATCGATTAAGGAAACCAAGCATGTCACTCGATCTGAATCGAAAAGTTACCATCAAAAATGCCTTCAGAATCACGAAGCGGCGCAACCATACCGCGATCAGAATCAGGGTACCCGGGGGGCACCTCACCGCGGCACAAATTTCCCTGATCGCCGGTATTGCCGAAAAATTCGGCGATGGCCAGTTGCACATAACCACCCGGCAGGGCTTCGAAATCCCCAATATTCCGTTCTCGCGCATGGATGAAGTGAATCAGGCGCTGCAACCGCTGATCAAGGAGCTTGAGCTGGTGCACGGGGTTAAAATCGAGAGCCCGGCGGCAGGTTACCCGGCGGCCGGAATGCGCAATATTGCCGCCTGCATCGGTAACCGGGTCTGCCCGTTCGCCAACACCGATACAACCGCTCTGGCCCAGCGCATCGAGGCGGTTGTTTACCCGAACGATTTTCACACCAAGATCGCGGTCACCGGCTGCCCGAACGATTGCATCAAGGCCCACATGCAGGATTTCGGCATTATCGGCCTGAGCATTCCAGAATACGAATACGACCAGTGCATCGGCTGCGAAGCCTGTGCAAAGGCTTGTCAGCGCAAAGTGACCGGGGCACTGCAGATGAACGGCGGCAAGGTGGTGCGCGACGACCGGCGTTGCATCGGTTGCGGTGAATGTGTGCTTGCCTGCCCAACCTCAGCCTGGACCCGCAAACCCGGCAAGTTCTACCGCCTCGTGATCATGGGTAGAACCGGCAAGAAGAACCCGCGTCTGGCGATGCCTTTTCTTGATCGGGTCACCGAAGAGGTCATCACCCGCGTGATTATCAATACCATGGCCTATGTTGACCGCCATATTCTGCGTTGCCTGCCAAAAGAACATATTGGTTACATCGTTGACCGCACCGGATTCAACGTTTTCAGAGATTCGGTGCTTGAAGGGGTGACCCTGAACCCCGAGGCCCGTATCGCAAAAACCATGCAATGGCCCGGTTACTACACCATGAATGACGCCAACATGAAGTCGCCGCTCTGACGCAAGCCTGCCATGATTTTCGTGCATCTGCAATTTCTTGTAACAGCCCTGGCAGGGTGCTGAGCGGCAGACTGAACGACGGCAAAGCTGCCGGTCAGTCTGCCGCCTGTGGTCAGAACTGTGGGGTACGGTTACCGCTCTGGTCAGGGCCGAGTCGCCAGTAAGCGCTGCAGTCGGGCTTGCGGTCGAGAAAGCCGTATTCAATGAGATACCGCCTGATGGTGACGTGATCGTCATAGATTTCGCTGAGCAGCGCGTTGATTTCTTTTTCGTTGTAGATGCGACCCGGCTCAATTTTTGCCGCGATATGTCTGAGAACCGCGAGTTTGCTCTTTTCTTTGATCGCAAAGGTTGAGAGGCGGCCGTTCAATTCAACTGGAAAATACTTTTTCAACAGTCTGGCGTTTTCGGTCTCGGTGATCTTGTAGCGATCATCTACCATGGTTGCGGTTTCGTGGGGTTGCAGATATCTGGGTTTTTCATTTTCGTGGTCGCGCATGAGTTCCATGAGGGTCATAAATACTCTGGCCTGCCTTTCTTTTTCTTTGAGGGCAAAACGATGGTTTCTTACTGTTGAGGTACTGCCGATTTCGAGTTCTTTTTGAATCTGCTGGTCGGCAACGCCCTCATAGAAGCGTTTCATTAGTTCGCACTGGTGCTCTGAAAGCCCGGTTATTTTTTTATCAAGACCAAGAAGAAACGCGAACACCGAACCGTGTGACCGGCTCAGGTGGTTTTCCATGTAGCGGCGGGCGTCAACCAGGCTTTCGCCGTCTTTATAAACCAGGCCTTTTTCTGTCTCCCTGCCGCAGGCCAGGCACTCGTAACCGCGCTGTGATTCAATATAGCCCTGTTTAAGAGTTTCAAGGGGCAGTTCAAGGAAGTCATAGTTGTTTTTCATAGCAACTCCAATAGATAATTCATTAAAAAACTAGTCTTACAATAGATATAATAGTAAAAAATCTATAAAAAGTCAAGCTGGCTCTTGCGGTTTTTTGACAGCGCAAGGCGACAGGAGGGTGTCAGGGCACCAGGCCTGTAATAGTCGGGAAAATTGGGCTATTCAGGTTATTGTTTCAGGTAGGTTTGAAAAATGCGGGTGAAATGGTGCGGGTCGATTGGCTTGGTGATGAATTCATCCATGCCGGCGGCGATACATTTTTCGTATTCGCCTTTGATGGCGCTGGCGGTCAGGGCAATGACCGGGGCGCGGGTGGTTCCTGAGTCGCTTTCGAGGCGGCGAATGGCGCGGGTGGCCTCGTAGCCATCGAGAACCGGCATCTGGATATCCATAAAAATTAGATCGGGCTTGCTGTGTTTGTATTTTTCGACTGCTTCCCCGCCGTGCTGTGCTTCGATGATCAGTGCTTCTGGGAGCAGTTTTTTGATCATTTCGCAGACGTAGATGCGGTTCATTGCAACATCTTCGACAACCATTATGTGGGGAGTGTTTTTAAGATCTGGCAGTGCAGCGGCCTTCGTGACGGGTATGCTCTGGACAGCGGTCGCCTGCTGTTTTATTTGGCAGAGGCTTGCATAAAGGTCTTCGGTGCGCACCGGTTTGACGAGCTTGAGTTGAACGCTGAGGTTTTTGCATTCTTCGTGGACAACGAGATTATCAACCGAGCTGTAGAGCAAAATAACTGGCTGCCGTGCGCCAGATTTTTCGATATTGCGGCGAATCTGCCTGATGGTTTCGATGCCGTTCATTTCGGGCATCATGTAGTCAATGATGATGACGTCGAAGTTCTCGCCGTTCTGGAGTCTGGTCAGTGCTTCTTTACCGCTGGTGCAGGTTTCGGAAGGTATCTGCCAGTTTTCGAGGGTGCGTTTGAGGATAACGAGGTTTTCGAGATTATCATCAACCAGCAGCAGACGTTGGATTGATTCAATTTTTTTCATGTTGAGGGGTTCGCCATGCTCGAATCGGCTGTTGAGGGTAAAAAAGAAACGGCTGCCCCGACCGGGTTCCGAGGTAAAGTCAAGAGTGCCGCCCATTTTTTCAACCAGCATTCTCGAAATAGTCAGGCCGAGGCCAGTGCCACCGAATTTTCGGGTTGCCGAACTGTCGACCTGGGAAAATTCCTTGAAAATGTTCTCGCGGTCAGACGGCGCGATACCAATGCCCGTGTCTCTGACCATGAAGCAGAATTGGCCGGTGCCATCTGGGTTTGCGGCAAAGCTGATATGCAATTCGATTTCGCCGGCTTCGGTAAACTTGGCTGAATTACCGAGCAGGTTGATCAGAATTTGCCCGAGTCGCACCGGATCAGTATGAATAAAGCGTGGCACCTCGGGTGGTATGTTAAGCAGAAGTTCAATGCCACGTTTCTCGGCCTGGCATCTGATTATTGAAATTGTCTGTTCGAGCAGTCTGATGACATCGGTGCGCAGGTTGTCGAGTTCGAGTCGACCCGCTTCGATTTTTGAAAAATCGAGAATATTGTTGATGATGCCGAGCAGTGCGTGTGCAGAGATATTGGCATTCTGGGCGTATTGCCTTTGTATCTGATCGAGGTTTGAGCTGACGAGCAGTTCTGTAAAGCCGATGACACCGTTTAACGGGGTTCGCAGTTCATGGCTCATATTGGCAAGAAACTGTGATTTGGCCCGGTTTGCCGCTTCGGCACTGTTTTTGGCGATCGATAACTGTTTAGTGCGCTTTTTGACGAGATACGACAGTGAGACATTGAAGAGAATGATTATTATCACCAGAAAAGTACCGGCGATATTATAGAAATAGCGCATATCGACAGGAGGATCGGTTTCATAGACGAAACCCTGCATTTGAAAGTCTCTTGGGATCATGCCGAGGCCGGCATAGGTGTCGGCAATGAATTTCCAGCGGCCGGGGTTCATATAGCCGATTTCGACGATGTTGGCAAAGATGAGGCGCTGCGTTTCGCGGGCTTCGAACAGCAGGTGTTCGCGGCTGTGGCGTTTCGAATACTTTGCGAGAATCAGGTCGACTATTTCTTCGGGGTGCGCCAGGGCGTATTCCCAGCCTTGTTGAGTTGCCTTGATAAAGGCGTTGACCCGCTCAGGTGACTTGTCGATCTGGTGCTGGGTGGTAAAAAGCAGATCACCGTAGAAGTCGATGCCGGCCGACCTGGGGTTGAGGGTCACAAATTCGCAACCAGACTGGTTGATCAAAAAAAGCTCGTCGCTGCTGTAAGCAGAAATAGCATCGACCCGGCCGCTGATAAAATCATCGGGTGTGTGGCTGTGTGGCAGCTTACTGTATTTTTCGGGCAACATTCTTTCGACTTGCAGGTAGGCTTCTAGTTCTGCGGCCGCCGGTTCGATCATTACCCGCTTTCCGGACAGATCGTGAATGCTGTTGATGCCGGATTCTTTGCGGGCGAGCAGCACCAGGGGGGAATGTTGAAAAATGACGGCGAGGGCCACTACCGGGAGCCCTTTGGCGCGTTGCAGAAGAATATCCGGGCCGGTAACACCGTATTCGGCACGGCCCTCAATAACCTCGAAGGCTGGTTCGCCTGTTTCGGGGGCTTCGATGAGATTAACTGCAAAGCCGGCGTTGTGATAGAAGCCTTTTTCGATGGCTGCGTAATAACCGGCGAACTGAAACTGGTGTTTCCATTTAAGCTGCAGGTTGATTTTCTCTGGTTCCGAACCAGATACGGGAGCCGCAGCACTATACTGCCCCAAGCTTAAAGCCAGCAACAACAGAAGACCTGCAAAGATGCTCTTTGGTGAAACTCTGCTCTGAAAGGCATACTGAGCCAAGAGATGCTTCTCAATTTTCATCCTGAAAAAATCCCCAGATTAATTTTATAAAACCGATCTTTTTTTAATATATTATCATAATTGCCGGGGAGTTCGCATTTTTCTCATTTTTTTTCTCAGCAAAGTTTCGGTGCGCCTGAGCATGAACAGGTTAAAGTCGGTAATTTCGTAAACATGCGTCGCCGGTTCGGGTCTGAATGTGTTAAAATTTTGTCATTGAAAAAATTAAGTTATACAGCGGTCGGGCAGCACTGATCGGCACGCTGAGGTCAGGAACCACATAAAACCGTGACCAGTAAAATCAGATTTGGCCTTTGTTGCCTGTTTGTCGAGCAACCGATCAAGTTCAGAACCGCCACCGCGACCCATCTGCTAAAAAAAAGCCGCTCTGAGCAGCTCGAAAAGTTATCTGAGCTCGCTGGCGACAACAGCAAGGCGCTGCTGGCGGCTTTTAAATATTGCCACGCGGCTGGTATTGGTTGTTTTCGCATCAACAGCCAGATTTTGCCGCTCAAGACGCACCCGGTGGTCGGTTATTCGGTTAGCGAATTGCCTGATGGCGCAGCGGTTATGGCAACTTTTAAAGAGTGTGGCCGTTTTCTTAAAAAAACCGGGTTGCGAGCTTCGCTGCACCCTGACCAGTTTGTGGTGCTTAATTCACCCCGACCTGAAGTGGTGGCAAGCTCACTCGCCGAGATTGAATATCAGGCCGAGGTTGCCGAATGGGTTGGTGCTGATGTAATCAATATTCATGCCGGTGGTGGTTATGGCGATAAAACCGCTGCCCTCGCCCGTTTTAAAGATGGTTTTGCCAGGCTCTCGGCAGCGGCCCAAGGTCTGATCACTCTTGAGAACGACGATAAAACCTACACCCCGGCTGATTTATTGCCCCTGTGTCGAGAGCTTGATGTGCCGCTCGTGTATGATGTACATCATCATCGGGTGTTGCCCGACGGGCTGAGCATCGCCGCTGCGACTGCCGCCGCCCTGCCGACCTGGAACCGTGAGCCGCTTTTCCACCTCTCGAGTCCGCTGACCGGCTGGAAAGGCAGCGGTCTGCACCGGCATCACGATTACATTGATCCGGCCGATTTTCCGGTTGAGTGGCGAGACCTGCGTGTAACTGTTGAAGTTGAAGCCAAAGCCAAGGAACTGGCGGTAAAAAAGCTGATGCGCGATCTGTCTGATAGCGGTCGGCCCGTTTCATGATGACCCTTATCGGTCGGCGTTGCCCCTGAATCAACTCTATTGTCAGGCCTGCTGAGCGTTAATTTCGTCAAGCAGGCTTTGCATCATTGTCGTGGCCTTGCCCTGCAGAAAGATGTCGGTGGTGCCACTGGTAAACGCTGACGGGCAGGTATTTATTTCGATGATGCGTGCGCCGTTTTCGTGTGCGACATGGGGTATCATGCAGGCAGGCATAACTTCGCCGGTGGTGCCGATGACGATAAAAACGTCAGATTTTTCGGCTTCGGCAAAAGACAGGGTTCGGGCCGGTTCGGGTATGCCTTCGCCAAAGAAGATAAAATCAGGTTTAATGCGGCCGATAATGCAGTTTGGGCATTCAGGCGGCAGTCTGTTCAGGTTGATGGCGCTGACCGGGAATGACTCCTGGCAATCGAGGCAGATCAGTCGGTGCGCGGTGCCATGAAATTCATAAACTGTCTGGCTGCCGGCTTCCTGATGCAGATTGTCAATGTTCTGGGTGATGATTGCTTTAACGATGCCCATTTTTTCGAGGCTGGCAAGCGCAAAGTGCGCGGCATTTGGTCTGGCTTTGCCAAAAAAATCGTAGAACACTTCTTTGATCAGGCGCCATGATGGTTCGCGATACTGGTGAAAATAGCTGATCTCGATGAATTCAGGGTTATACTGGTTCCAGAGGCCGCCTGGGCCTCTGAATGGTGGAATCCCGCTTTCGACCGAAATGCCGGCACCCGTGAAGGCGCATACACGTTTCGCCTCAAGTATTATGCGGGCTGCTGCTTTTATCATTATCTGGCTCCTGAAGTATGCAGTTTGAATGGCCGAAAAAATTTCAAGCTGATAATATCATATCCTGAGTTCTCCTTCACTTACAGCATGTTTTCAGCAGCAAGGTTTTAAAACTCATACAACAATTCGCTAAAGAAAGAAGGCAAATTTCGCCTGATTAGATCAGAATTCGAGGCCGTGCGGCTTTCGACCGTTTGTCGAGTAGCCCTTTTCGTCAAGCCATTTTTCGTCACGGAAATCAAACCATGAAACATCGTTCCAGCGGCTTTTTTCACAGGGCTGAAGCTTCGCGGTTTCTTTTTCTGCATTTAGTGCTTTTTTAAAATCGCCTTTGTCGCCGAAAGCCCCGTTCAGGTCGGCGCCCGAAAGGTCGGTGCCGACAAAGTCGGCACCCTTCAGATAGCTGTCTTTGAAAACGGTATTTTTTAAAATGGCACCAGAAAAATTTGAGTAGCCAAGATGGCAGTCTTCAAAAACTGTATCAGTCAGGTTGGTGCCGATAAAATCTACTGAATAAAAATAGAAGCCTTTAAAATGCCGCTTCGAAAGGTCGGCATCGCTGAACTCAATTCGATGCATCGGGCCTTCCGTAATGTAGCGGTTCCAGGCGGCTCGGCCCTGATTCAGGTAAGAAAAATATTCCTGCTGTTCAGCCCGCATTTCCTGATTTTGTTGCAGTTTTGAAGCATACACATCGAAATAGTAATAACCGACCCCGGCTGCAAACAGGCTGCCGACGAAGCCGAGCACCAGCATCAGGGTTTTAACAGGCTTCAGTTCGTCGCCAGATTTGTCAAAGTCATTGCCGGTGATCAGCAGATAGAAAAGGTCGAAACTGCGATTCAGTGCCAGCAGAATGATCGTTATAGCGGGCAGCCCGATGAATACCCCGGCTAACCTGGTCAGCAGATTGCCCTCGCTTGAATCGAGAAAAGGCAGATAAGGCTCGAGCTTCGACACAAGAACGATTGCCCCCATGAAGCATGCTGCCGCAGCCATAGCCAGAAAAAACTGCATGAGAATGCCAAGCGGCGCCCCTGAACGGTCAATTTTTGTTTTACCGGTTCCGAAAAACTGTGCCAGGGGCCGCAGTTGTGGAAAAAGCTGAGAAAGAAGCCCAAGCTCAGCTTCGTGCCCTGAGTAATCCGGTCTTTTCGCTTTCATTTTCTAAAAAGCCCCTTCTCGTTGAATGTCTGCTGTTTCATATTAGCGCAAAAATGCCCCGCCGACAAAGAAAACGAATAAGCTGCATGCGCTTTTGCAGAATGCTTTTCCCTGGTTCATGCTTTAGAACAGTTTTGCCGTTTATTGTCTGATGCAGAATTTTGTAATGATCAATAACGCTGACGTCAGCAGAAAAGTGATGTATAATCACATAAAAATCAGGGGGGAAATTATGAAAGTTATTGGTATCAACGGAAGCCCGCGACCTAATGGCAATACTGAATTGCTTCTCAAAACGGTTTTTGCAGAGCTGAACAATGAGGGTATCGAAACTGAACTGATTCAGCTGGGCGGAAACGCTGTGCGCGGTTGTCTGGCCTGCGGTCGCTGCTTCGAAATGAAGAACGGCCGCTGTGTCATCGAAACCGATATGATGAACAAGGTAATTACGAAGATGTTTGAGGCCGATGGCATTTTGATCGGCTCGCCGACCTATTTTGCCAATGTCAGCACCGAAATCAAGGCTCTGATTGACAGAGCCGGCTATGTCGCCATTGCCAACGGGCGGGCTCTAAGGCGCAAGGTCGGTGCCGCTGTGGTGGCTGTGCGCCGTGCCGGTTCAACCGATGCCTTTGATGCCATCAACAAATTGTTTTTCATTCAGGAAATGATTGTGCCGGGCTCAGTCTACTGGAATCTCGCTGTCGGTCGGGAGCCTGGCGCCGCCGCTGCCGACGAAGAAGGTATGAACACCATGCGGGTGCTGGGCCAGAACATGGCATGGCTGATGAAAAAGCTGCATGCCTGATATGCGGTCTGCCACCCGGCAGCTAAGTTGTTGACCGGGTTGGCAAAACTTGTTATTCTGAGGCAGCAATAATAAAGGCGGCAGGTGTGGATACTTCAAGGGAGCAAATACTCAAGGTTCTGTGCGAGCTGGTCGGGCGCAAAGACGCGACTGTTTTTCAGAGCCCCGATATTTTTGAGCGCATGTTGCAGAAAGCTGGCAACCTGACGCAGTCGCCCGAAACTGCCGCTTTGCGGGCCGGCCTGCAGGAACGCCTTCCCTGGGAGTTGCAAAAAGGCTATGCCGGGGTTGTTGCGCGTTCGCTGATAAATTCGCTGGCTGCCGGAATCGGTCGTAAACACTCTGTAAATCCGACTCTGGCTGCTTGGGCGGTCGAGGCCTGGGCGATTTCCCTCGGTCTCAAGGTTGAAGCCGCAACCGAAACTTCGCGCGAATCTGCCCCTGATGCATCACCGTCAGCATCCCAGCCGATGGCTGTTCCGACTTTAAGCACTGAAACCATGCGGTTGTTCGAAAAAAACCGTGCCGGCATCATTTTTGGCACCGATGCCAGCGGGGTGATAAAGATTTTCAGCGCCTGGTGGCGACCCCTGCCAGAAATAGACTGTGCCGGCCTGACAGTAATTCCTGTTAAATCAGAAAAATCAGGTGAATCGGTTCTTTTTGCCGTTGCACCCCGAAAGCGCCAGGCAGCGGGCAAACATGCCAACGCTTCAGAAGCTCAGGCCGCGCTGCCGTCACAAGAACCTCAGACTGCAGCGCAACCCATCAAAAGCAGCGTGCTGATAAATGCCGGTCAGGGCAGTTCGCCTGCAAAGGCTGTGGCAAAACCACCGGTCATACCGGCGAACCCCCCGGCTTCCAGATCCGCGCCGGTTCAACCTGCTGCCAGGCCTGCAGCTCCCGGCGCCCCGGCAGCGTCGCCAAAAGCGGCTGCACCGTTGGTTCTCACCGGCAGTGCCGAGGAACTGGTCGCTCAGGCAAAGACGCTGTTGCCAGGTTATGGCACCCGTGTCGATGTGCCGCAAGCTCTGCAGGCGCTGCAGCAGGCAGCCAAACTTGGTTCAATTGTTGCGCGCCGCATGATTGGTGAGATCTACCACAAGGGGCTGGGGGTAAAACAGGATTTTGCCACCGCGGCCAACTGGTTCAGACTAGCCGCCGATGCCGGCGACATGCACGCGCAGTTTTATCTCGGCACTCTTTACCAGTGCGGCATGGGTGTTGAATTCAGTCTTGAGAAGGCCAACAGCTGGCTGCAGAAAGCAGCGGCTCAGGGCCACAAAGAAGCAATGACCTTGCTGAAAGAAATTCTGCAGGCCTAGACCTGCCCGGAGGGTATTCAATGCAGGAGCAGGAACGAGTAATAAATCAGACGCTGCTGATCTGGTGCGGGGTGGTTATTGTCGAATTTTTTGTTATCGCATATCTGATGCAGTTTCCGCTGCTGGCTTTTGCTGCCCTTATCATGTACTGGCCATGCCGCGCAGCACTTGACTGGCCAGCCCCAGCTGAGAAACCTGCTGTTGATCCCAAAACCATTACCGAAGGCAGATAATTCATGGAAAAAATCGAATTTCTTGTCGAAACCGGAATTTCATTTTACGCTCCTGATAATGAACTGCGCCTTTCTGACATGCTGCTCGGCAAAAAATGGCATTTCAGGGTCTTGCAGTCACCAAGCTCTGCCATAAGCCTGCAGCTTGGCACCGAACCGATTGTTAATGCCGCTGCCAGCGGCACCGATCTCAAAGATATCGGCGGCCTGTCGGTGTGTTTTGGTGACGCTCTGGCCGCTGCCCTGAATAAATGGCTGCCGCTGCCGTTCGGCCGCAAGACTGCCGATGGTCCCGGCAGTTCGCGAAGTGTCGACTGGGCGCGAATTTTTCTGCAGCGCCCGCCACTGCAGCTTGACGACAACGTCATCAACTATGCAATTGCCGTAGATACTTCTGTTGGGGCTGATGCCGCCGCAGATGGCAAAAGCGGCACTGGTCTGCTGAACGAAGATGTCGGCCAGACTTTCATCATCAATCCGGGTAACCTGCCGTTCTGGCAGACTCCGGCAATGTTGAACTGGGTTAAGAGCGCTCTGCAGAATGTTCCGGCCGAAGGCAGCGATAAAGTGCCGCCCTATGCGGCGTCACTTGCAGCTTTTATGACCCTCATGGATGGCCTGCATCAGGCGGCTCTTCTGCCTGAGATCACGATGCTTCGCCCAGAGGGTGAGGCAATCGATGTCAGTCTGGTGCTCGATCTGGGCAACAGCCGTGCCTGCGGCGTTCTCATTGAGCAGATTCCAGGGCGGCCGGTGAATCTCGATGAATGCTGCAAACTCGAAATTCGTGATCTGCAGGAACCCTGCAGCGTGTATACCGAGCCTTTCGATACCAGTTTCAAGTTCCAGCCACCTCTTTTCAGCGGTAACGATTATCAGATACCCTCTGCCGGCAACCGTTTCGCCTGGCCCGGAATTCTTCGCCTCGGCCATGAAGCAGCTCGCCTGGAACCCTCTGATATCGGCGATACTGGCATGTCAAGCCCGAAGCGCTACCTGTGGGATGAGCAGCAGAGGCATTTTCCTTGGTATTTCAACCTGCCCGGTGACGGGCTGGGCAAAAAAATCGGGGCACCGTTTTTAAAGTATCTCGATGAAAACGGTTTGTTCATGGGCGAAAAGGCGACACCCCCATTCGAGCCATGCTACCCGCCGAGTTCGCTGATGACATTTCTGATGACCGAGATTCTCTGTCATGTTTACGCCCAGATAAATTCTTATTCATACCGGCGTTCGCGCGGGCATCGCCAGGCTGGTCGCCGGCTGAAAAACATCGTCATGACGACGCCATGCGGCATGTCATTTCCCGAAAAGAATCTATATCGGCAGCGGGTGGCTTCGGCCCTTGACCTGTTTTTTCATGTGACGGGCCGAGACCCTGAGACCCGGCCCGATGTCGAGCTGAACCTCGACGAGGCAACTGCGGTGCAGCTCACCTGGCTTTATGGCGAAGTTATGCACCGGTTTCTCGGTAATGCCGGCGAAGCGGTCGAAACACTTGGCCGGGTGCGGGCCAGCACTGAAGGGAAAATGGTGAGAGTCGCCAGTATTGACATCGGCGGGGGCACGAGCGATCTGATGATTGCCGAATACTATGCTGACCCGGCCCAGCCGATGCTGATCAGACAAAAAATGCTGTTCTCGGAAGGTTTTTCGATTGCCGGTGACGAGATTGCCAAACGCGTTATCGAGAAGCTCATTCTCAGGCGTGTTTTCAGCTGGGCGCAGCAGAAAAACCCCAACATCTCATGGGAAGACTTTCAGATTTTCTTCGGGCCAGGCCGCGGCGGGCGAGACAAGAGCTTCAATGACATGAAAGCCGAATTGTGCCGCCAACTCTGGATTCCGATGGCGCATCGTCATCTTGAATTTGCCGAACTCGACAGTGAAGACCCAGATATCGAGCTCAGTTTCGATAGGTTTTTCCCCAATCGTATGCCGGGCGCCGGGGTTCTCGACTTTTTTGCCGAACACATGCGCCGCGATTTCGGCTGCGATATAACCCTGCCTGAGATTCCATGGCAGATTTCGCGCCCGAAGGTTAACGCGGTAATCGCTAACGTATTTGAGAATGTAATGCGTATTTTTGCCGAAGTAATCGCGCAGTTTGACTGCGACACCCTGATTCTGGGCGGCAAACCCTCATCGCTGCCGATCATCAGAGAAATGCTCGTGCGCCTGATGCCGGTACAACCGGCCCGCATCATCGGTTTAAAAGGATACCCGGTGGGCAGCTGGTACCCCTTTTCGCAGCGTGGCGGCGGTATTGCCGACCCCAAGACCACCTGTGTCATGGGCGGTGCCGTCTGGCTGTTTGCCGAAAAGCTCAACTGCCTCGATGGCATGAATCTGGTCACCGACAACAGCCTGATTCGCCAGCGCGAATGCTTTATCGGCACTTTTGCCCGTGAGACGATGAATATCGAGCAGTGTTTGTTTCCGACGCCGGGTTCTGTACAGGCGCAGCTGCAGGTAAGCAAAAGTTCGATGCTTGGCATTCGCCGCATCGATTCAGAAGTTTGCATGGTAAACCCACTCTGGGAGCTGGTTCTTGACTCTGACTCGCTTAAGGGCGCCGGGCCTTATGTCGTTAAGCTCAAACAGGACAATAACAATCGCGAATGTCTCACGGTAGCCGAACTTCTCGACGCGAAGGGCGTAAAATGCAATCAAAAAAGTGCCCAACTGCGATTGCGAACAATGGTTTCAGACCAGTACTGGCTCGATACCGGCTGTTTCGATCTTTAAGAGGGGGAGTTAGAAAATGAGCGAAACGAACGAACTGTTTCCGTTTCCGGTGGCAGCTGAAGATGAAAATAAAGCGACCCGTAGCGTCGAACTGCCGGCTTTTCCGGGTGCCGGTGAATCTCCTCTTGCTGACGATGAACTGCGTGACCTGCGCAGCATGTTGAAAGCTTATCGGGCCGGCCGCGGCATAGCAGCAGATGCCGGGCCACAGGGTGATACGCTCGCCGAAGATCTGCCGGTAATACCAGATGTTGCTGCCTCCGGTTCTCCTGATGCAGTTGCAGCCATTCCAGCGCAGGCTGCTGTGCCCGGTGGCATGCGCCCAGACTCTCTCTGGGCCCAATTTAGACTGTCTGACCCGGTAGAAGTTGAAGCTCTCGCAGTTTTTAAGGAAATCTATGGCGAAATCGCCGGTTCAGATGATCAAATGCGGGTGATCTGGGCTATGGCCGGTGTTTTTCCGATCAAAAAATATCTGAGAATTGGCACGCCAGAGCAAAAGCTGTTTGCGCTCAATGTTCTTGGTGACAGATTTTTGCAGGGCCTGGCAGGTTTTGCCCACCCAGTGCGCAAAAAACTGCTGAAGGCGGTTTCGCGGTTTCTTTCGGGTGTATCAGAAGTCTATTCGTTTTTAAGCATGGAAGGTGAGCCCTTCAACCCTCAGTATCACGAACGCATCGCCGGTTCTGCGACCTCGGGCCGACTGATTCGCGAAATGCACGGTTTTCTTGTGGTTCTGCGTGAAGGCAATCGCGTGGTTCGTCTCGGGCAGGTGCTGACATGAGCATGGCAATTAACGGAGGCTTGGCATGGGAATAATCGCCAGAACTTTAACCAGAGGGTTTCGCACCAGTTTTTTCCGCAATCAGCCGGTGCACCAGTTTTATGGCCATCTGCAGGCGGTTCTGCGCGAGATCGCCCCGGGCGGTGAACTCGACAATTTTTTTGCACGCCCCGAAAACGTGGTTGATGGCCAGGCTCAGCCCGGCGAAATAGAATGGGCTACCGCCCTTGACGGCGAAAAGACCATGTTCAAAGATCTGCCCGCAGAACGGCAGCAGGCGGTTGCTGACCAGATCGGGCGCTCGCTTGACCGCATCAGAAAATATGCCGAAGAGAAGCAGAGTCGCACCGGCAAAGAAAAAGATTATGCCGAATATCTCAAGTCGGTAGCCGTTTCGCCTGATATGAATCAGATTTTTATCTTAAAAAACCAGCCGGTGCTGGTGCACTGGGGCTTTATAAACGAAGACGGCAATCACCCTGGCAAAGGCATCTACGCTGGCTGGGATGACTTTATTGCCGAAATTCAGCGCAAAGCCGGTAAAAAGACAGCTGATCAGCCTCAGTTGCAGCCCCAGCCGGTAGTTCTGCCACCAGAACCGCCGCCTTACCCGGAGCAGCCGGTAAAAGAACCCGAAAAAATAGCGGCGGCCGCTGCTGTGGCAACTGCCGCTGCGCCGGCCAAGGCAGCAGAACCTGCAAAGCCGCCGGCAGCAAAGAAGTCAGAAGCTCCCCCTGCTGCAGAAGCAAAAGAAAAACGCATGCTGGCCTGTGGCCTGGGCGCCTATCGCTGGGTAAAATGGCTGGCGATAATTCTTGCAATTATTATTCTGCTGCTTCTGCTGCTGCGTTTTGTGCCGCCGTCGCAGTCGGCTTTCCCGCAACTGCCGCCGGGTATCGGTGGAATCGGTGGCGGTGGTGGCCTTGGCGACCTCGACGACCTGCTTGGTGGCGGGGGCGGTGGTGGTTTGCCGGGCCTCGGCAAAGGCAGCGGCATGCCCGGCGGCAACAAGGGCGGCCAGGCACCGGCGCCCGGCTCGACTTGCCCGACCTGTGGTCATCAGGTGCTTGAAAGCGGCGGTCAGTCGACTGGCCACAACCAGAGTGGCTCAAATTCAGGGCAAAACAATGAACAGGGAAAAGTGACGCCAGCGCCCACCCCGGCCCCGGCCGGGCAGCCTGCCGCAGAAGCTGTCAAACCAGGAGATGCAAAATGAATCAGACTAAAATGCGCCCCGAAGAACAGCAGATTGTCACCATGTCAGATCAGCTGACTGAGCTGCTCAACTTCAGCTCGGGCTGGGCTGCCGGCTATCTTAAAGACGCAGCCATCAGAAAATTCATGGACAAAATCCTGCACGAAAAGCAGGTGACTGTGCGTCGAATCAAAGAATCGGCGCAGCGGCCGGTGGCTCTTGGTGTCTTTGGGGCCAGCCAGTGCGGAAAATCCTATTTGACCTCTGAACTGGTTCGGGGCGGCGAGGCTTCCCTTTCGGTTCTGCTCAACGGGCTTAACCAGAACCCGGCCGGTCGCGATTATCTTGAAGAGATCAATCCGGCCGGTGGTCGCGAAAGCACGGCTCTGGTCACCCGCTTTACTACCAGACCATATCGAACGGTGCAGGGCTGTTCGGCATTTCTCAGGCTGCTGACCATCACCGATCTGATCAAGATTTTTCTCAACGGTTTTTTGTTCGAATGTCAGTCTGATTTTGTGCCAACTGCCGATGAATTGCAGAAGCTACGGTATTCATTCAGAGGCGTTTCGGGGAGGTCTGGCGGGCCAGGTCTGCTGACTGAAGCCGATGTATGGGACTTGCAGGATTATGCACGCCGCCATTTTCACAATCAGTTTCTGCGCATGCTCGAAGACATAAATTACTGGGGCATTCTCAATGACGAAATAAGGCTGCTGCCGGCAGATCAGCAGATCAGCTATCTTGAATGGCTGTGGGGTCGATTTCCGAAGATAACCGAGCTGTTTCGTTTTCTGCAGAAAGAACTGGGAAATCTCGGCGGCGAAGTTGTCGGCATTTATGACGACTCACTGATGCCGCGCACCAACAGCATAATAGATGTTCAGCGTCTGTCGCAGCTTATGAAGGTTGGTAATCGCAAGGTGGTTCTGGCTCTCAACAGCGGTGGGCAGGTATCGATGGATTCTTCGACCCTCTGTGCCCTGACGGCTGAACTGATTCTGCAGACAGCCTCGACCTCTGAAGAGTCGTTGCTGCGCCGGTTCGACGTTCTCGATTTTCCGGGTGCGCGTGCCCGCGCTCAGGTTTTTGATCAGCAGCGCTTGACAAAAGACCATGAGGCGCTGGTTGAAGTATATCTGCGCGGCAAAGTTGCCTATCTTTTCGACCGCTACTCTGATGACCGCGACGTTACTGCTCTGTTGCTCTGCCAGGAAGGCGGCCCGCAGGAAGCCAAATCGCTGCCATATATGGTTAACAAGTGGGTCGAATGGAGCCAGGGCAAAGAACCGGCACAGCGCAAAGGCAAAGCGCCGCTGCTGTTTCACGTGTTTACCAAATTTGACATGGACCTGGTGCGCAAGCGCGGCGAAGACCCATCAGTTCGCTGGGACAGCCGTCTTAAAACAAATTTTGCTGATTTTATGGGCCGGGCCGGCAACTGGGTGACCGAGTGGGAAGAAGGGCGTGCCTTTCAGAACTGCTATTGGGTGCGCAATCCTGGCGTGCAACAGACGGTTTTTGGCCGTGACAAAGACGGTAAAGAATTTGTCAGAGACGAAGAGCAGCTTGCTGAGATCATGGCGCAGTATTTAGGCAACGAGAACGTTAAACGGCACTTTGCTGACGCAAAAGAAGCCTGGGGTCGGGCAGCAGCGCCAGGCCAGTCGGGCATTCAGTATCTGGTCGAGCGCCTTAAAGCTGGCATAGAAACTGATGCCAAAGTTAAGCAGTTGCAGGCAAATCTCACGCAGATTTTCACCGAGCTGAAAACCCATCTGCAGCCCTATTTTATCGGCGACGACATTTCGCATGCACGCAAAATGGCCGAAGAACGAGCGAAAAAGCTGCTGCTGACCCTGGGTAAAGGCATGGGCACCCGCTACTCACTGCCGCGAATTCTCGATCTTGACCGTTTTTCGATTTCTGACAAGACGGTCGGAATGATTTTTGATTCGGTAGTAAACCCGATGGAAAGCGAAGAAGGTGACGCGGCCGAGCCTTCGCTGGTGGCTGCCGAGACTTCGGTTTTCGATGAATCGATTTTTTCGGTCGGTGAACCGGCGGTGCCGACTGCCGAGGCAGTCGCCCCGAAAAAAGCCGTGGTGCGCCGGGGCGAAGTCTTTGCCCAGGCAGTGATGAATCGCTGGCAGGCACAGCTGGCCTATTTGAGCCAGGATGCCGAATTTCAGGAACTGACCGGGCTTCCGGCCGAATGGTTTGCCGAAACGACACAGGAACTGATCAAAGGCGCTTCACGCATGAAAATAGAGTCTGCCATCGCCGGCGAAAGCGACCAGATTTTCAATGCCCCGAATCCGGGCCGATTTTTGCGCAAGGCTTCTGCAAGGGCTTCAACGGCACTAAACCGCTACATTACCTGTCTTGGGCATGATATGAAAGAAACGCCAGTGCCCTCGGGGCCCCCAAAAGCGACGCTTTCGGCGCGGGCTTACCCCGGCCTGGCGATCTACCAGCACTGGACCAACTCACTGCTGCAGCTCTTCAAAGACAACGTCGCCGAAGCCTCAGCCGACGACGAAGCCAGCAACCGCGAACTCGAAAAAATCCTCAAAGCCCCCTTCGCCTGAACCTGATTTTACGTCTGCTGATCTTAACTGACTTCCCGAATTCTCTGCCGGGTGCGGGGTGCATTGGTTATTTTCTGGCAGTTGTGTATGAAAATCTGGCAGATTATCTGAGGCTATCAGATGAGTAACCAGCATCAACAGCTTTTGTTACTGGTTTTTTCAGGGTATTGTGCATTGGCATGTATTTTGCTACACTGTGCTGCGCATCCAGGTGCAAAATTCTATCAGGCTGGTTTTTACCGGCGAGGTCAATTCAAGATGTTGATGGCAAAATTAAAAAGAGGCATCTCTAACATTCGCAAGATCATAACTCTGCATTGCTCTTTTTCGGGCAACCGGCAGGGTTCTGATTTGCCGGTCCGCGATATGGGCCCGTTTCTGCAGTTCTCTCTCAACCGCATTAACCCGAAAGCCCGGCCCCTGAACAAACAGCAGCGCTGCAATTAAGCGGCGCTGCCGTTTGAGATGCCCGGGGGGGGCAGGTTCCCTGCTTTTCAGTCGATACGTTCGCGGCGTTCTTCGAGGGTTCTGATATCAATTTTTCGGCCCATTACCGCGATCGCCAGTTTTAATTCGCGTTTGTTATCAGATTGGTCGGTGGCGTTGACCACCAGAGAATATTCAGGGCTGATACTGCCGCTGTCATCGACATTTTCAAATCTGAAGACGTATTCCATCGGGTCGAGCATGCCGGCAGCAGAAATCGATTCATTCTTCACAACCCCGGCCTTATCGGTCAGGCTGTATTTCAGGGTTTTGATGCCGAAGCTCTTGTCGATCTGGTAGCTGTTAATATTATCTACTGCTCTGATATAAAAGACCAGGCGATTGTTCTGCTGACAGACAAAGCCTTTGCGGCTCCCGTCGCTGACCGTAGAAACCGCATCCGGGCCTTGCAGGTAGCGATCAAACAGCTCGTTGATATTGCCAAGATCAGTCAGCTGGTGCGCTGCTGTAATTTCGGCTTCTTTGCCAAGATAGGGCACTTCGCCGCTCGAATAGTCTTCTTTCATCGCCGCTGTGCCAAATTCAGAGAAGCCGGCGGCAACGTTCTTGCCAGTACCAAACATGTGGCAGCGGTTGGTGCGTGTGTCAAAAACAATGACCTGAATTTCGGGGCCGGTTTCGTCTTTGGCTTTCAACAGCTCAAGGTTGCTCCAGCCCGATTTATCGATGCCGCCGCCGCTGACCTGCCCTGAAAGCTCGCCGGTGGGCAGTTTGCTGCCGTTGGCAGGGTTAAAGGCGAATTCTTTGGAAAACGCATCAGGGTTGGCGGTATCGCTGAGCTTGCTTTCGCCGACTGCCTTTTTGACGGCATCGTGCATGGGCGGGGCATTGCCGGCTGAGTCTTTGCTGATCGCAAATACTTTAAACACGGGCTCTGGTGTACTTTTGCCGCCACCTTCGTTACATTCATGCCATGGTCTTGGCTGTTTAATCGTTAGTTTGCCGCTGATCGGCGCGTGTGCACCGGCGAATTTCCCGGAACTGCCTGGCAACTTGCTGGCAGCGCCGATAACGAGATCTTTGACTTCGGCTTTTTTCCAGGTCCAGAGGGTTTTGTGTTTGAAGGTTTTGAAGCTCGGCTCGCCTTTGGGGTTGTCAAGGTCAGCCAGGCCGGCATATTCAGCTTTGAGAGCGCTGATGCTTAGCCCGGTTTTTTCGCTGTATTCATAGACCGGGTAGGTGTAATAAACCTGCAGATCGAGATTTTCGGCACTCTGCAACAGTGTGGTTTCGCCAATTTTTGTTGAGAAGGCTTTGTCGAAGAAGGGGTTGGTGTCGAGAATATCGAGTTTAAAGTCAAAGGTGGTCGCGCCTGTGGGTTTAAAGAGCTTGTCGGTCGCGGCTATTTTAAAATTTGCGGCGATCGGGCTGCGGGTATCATAAACGACAAAATCAGTTGAACCGGCCTCGTCAGCTGGCTTAACCAGTTTGAGCAGAATCTCTTCGCTGCAGAGTTTTTTTTCGTTGTCTGTGACCCAGATTTCGCGCATTTCTGATTCTTCGGGAATCACGACAACACCGCTGGCATTGCGGACTTCGTTTTTAGTCACCACCCGTTTTGATGATTTTGTGTAGACCACTTCTTTCCAGGCCCAGAACATGTTTGAAATCTCATAACCGGCGCCGGGCGACCAGACTTTGAGCTGAATGCGTGATTGATTCAGTTCGCCGGTGAAGCTCGGGGTATTGAAGGTTATTTCGAAATCAGGCCCCGGGGTACCATTAGCGCCATCAGCACTCCAGACCAGGGCGGGGGTTGATTGCACTTCAATCGAGGCGCCCGGGTTTCCGGTGCGGACAAAGGCCTTGAAATCTTCAGGCTTGAGTTCGGTAATTGACATTTCAAGACCTTCGATCAGCAGACCTTCGGCGCTGATCACCGCTGCTTCAGTTGCTTCGGCGTTTTTGCGATAGACTTTCAATTTTTGCGGCGGCTTGTCGGCGGTTATGGGAATCTCGCTCTGCATCCAGCCGATGTTGGGAAAATTGTTGTCAATCGCGCTGTTCACTGGAGTGTCGGTCATGGATCTCAGCTTGCAGACCCCGACTGAGGGGTATTCAGTAGAGGTGCCGCCCACATTGGTTACCTTGCCGATTTGACCGCCTTTGACGATGTTCGAGAGCAAATCGTAGGCGCCGGTAATCGAGGGCATGAAGCTGTCTGAGGTTGACATGTTGTTTTCTCTGGCAAAGGCTTCCTGAATGCTGTTGCGGTTTCCTTTGACCGTGAAGAAGTCGGCCATGGACTGAATCGGAAAATAGCCAAACCCATTGGGTTCGTCGGTGCCCCCTTCTTTGGCAATGCCAGCTTTGACGCACCATTCATATTTTTCGCTTTGCAGGCCACCGCCGGTATTGTGGGCGGCTGGGTCCCAGACGACTTTGAACGAAGCGGTGGCACCCTGGGGCACCAGATAATAGAAACTGTTGCCGGCGGTTATCAGCTCCATGCCGCTATCGGCCGCGTTGACCGGCACAATGGCCGCGCATGGCTCGGCCGGCAGCGAACAGGCCAGCAGGCCAGTATCAGCCAGCAAGATCATGAATAATACGAGCAAAGTTTTTCTGAGCATCTGTGTCCCCCCTTAAATCTAGTTTTCCCTGGTCAGTTTAACGGTCTTGATCATTTCTTCCTTGCGTGTTTCCATTTTGCCGCGCAGCATGGTGGCTTCGCCAACCGCTTTCGTCTGGGCTGAAATTATCAGCTGTCTGGCATCGGGGTTGGTGAAGGCGCTGATAACCTTGAAGTCGGTAACTGAGAATTTCCAGTCGGAGGCGGTGATGCCCGGCACTTTCCATGGAAATTTCGTGGTATTGCAGTCTGAATAGAATTGCACCAGCCCGTCAGGGTTACCGGCCGCTGCATTGGCAGTCAGGTTGCTGCCGGCAATGATGCCGCGAAAGGGGCAGCAGCCAAGTGAAAGAACCCCGGCGTCGCAGGCTTCCTGGGGGAAGGCGCTCAGTTTGAGCAGCATCATCTGCACCGCAGACTGGGCAAGAAAATTCGCCTGCAGAAAATGAAGATTGGTGAGATTCTGCTGTTTTGATTCTTTGCGGAAATAGACTAGTGCCGCCGCAAAAACCATGATGCAGACGACGAAGGTCAGTACAAGCGGCAGGGCGATGCCATTTTTTTTATTCTTTGTCAACGAAAGCCCTCCTGGCCAGCAGTTGAAACTGGCTGGTTGAATTATACTCTCCGCCAGGCAGATGCCAGCGAACCACGAGCCTGATATCGGCCAGGCGGCATTTGTCGGCAGAGTCAGGGAAAACGGCCGCCAGGGTCATGGTTTTCGCCGGGTCGAGTGCACTGCCGGGGTTCGCTTCAAGGCCGTTATTACAGCCCATCGGGTCATGAAATTTGAAGGCGGGAATTACGAACCCAAGTTCGTCATTAGTGAAAGGAAAAACGGTGTATGCCCCAGAGAATTTGTTGCCCTTGACATCGTAATCGCCGCCAAATGACCAGGTTTGCGCTGAGCCTGCCGCCGAAAGCAGATTGTCGCGACTGATAACATACATGAGGCGGTTCATTTCTTCTTTGGCAAGATTGGCGGCAATGCCCTCGGCATCTTGCTCGCGGGTGCCCCGGTTCGTGTAGTTCAGCAGCCCGAAAATCGGCAGAATGACTAAGCCGAGAATGGCGACGGCGATCATGATTTCGGTGAGCGTGATGGCGGCTGTAGGTTTTTTTATCATAAATCTCTTTGTACCGACATTTCGATTTTGGCGCCGGTCTGGGCTGTAACATGGGCATCTGGTTGCGCTACCGGGTCAGGGTGGACAATTTTCATTTCAATGGTAATCAGATTGCCGGCAGTTGAGTTGTCGGGGTCGAATGGCTCGAGTGCCAGCCTGATGTTTGCAACCTGGTCAATAATCGGGTAACGGTTGAAGGTTTTTTCTTTGTTTTTAGGGTCAGAGCCATCATCAAGGATTTTAGTGTAAATCAGCACACCCTTTGCGAGTTTCAGTTCGCATCTGAACGTGGCGCCCGGGCTATCGGTGTCGTTGGCAACGTAAGGCAGACAAATTGCCCAGCGGGCGACGGTGGCATCAGCGGTCAGGTTTTCGTTGGCATTCAGATGAAATTCATAATTCGCTTCGGTGATGTTGGTGCCGCTCAGGCTTACGACTGTCATGCTGGTTGCCTTCTGCATTTCTTCGCGCACAAAGGTCAGGGCGTTGCGCAGCTGATTCTGGGTATTCAAAGACCAGCTGCCCTTCTGAAAAGATTGAGAAAAACCTCTGAAAACCCGAAAGCCCACCAGCAGCAGCACTGAAAGCACTCCAGCGGCAATCAGAATTTCTACCAGGGTTACTCCGGTTTTTGATCTTTTGGGCATATCGGCGGTTTCTCTTTTGTTAACTGTTATTGATGAGGGTTTCGACATCGTCGCCGGTCACAGAGCTTAAAAGCTCGGCAATCGGGCGTTTGTTGACCCTTTCAGCCTGCTTAAGCATTGCATCAAGAATGGCAACTGATTCTTGACCGTAGGCTTTGACTGCGTTGGTTATAGCCTGGCGGCGAGCCTGAATTTGCTCGTTCTGGAAAATTCTGCAGAATTTAGGAACGACCTGTTCGCCGCCCATCGGCATTCTGGAAAAGGCTTTAATGGTGCGGTAGACGACCTGCACGTCGTTGTGCCCGAGTAGTTTGTAAAGGTGCCCCAGACAAACCTGAGCGCCCGGTTCATTGATTTTTTCGAGGGCTTCGAGGGCGGCAAAAATTGTGTCAACGTTATCAGATTCAAGAAAACCAGCAAAGGCGCTCATAACTTCAGGAACAGGCATTCTGAGCTTTCCGAGGCTCCAGATGATGCCGAGTTTTGTATCTTCGTCTGATTCGCGTGCATATTCTTCAAGCAGGGCCAGGGCCTTCTGGCGGGCGTTCACCAGGGCGGGGAGTTCATCGGTGCCCGACGATTCGTAGACAAATTCTTCAGTAAATACCGGCGCTTCTTCGGTCTCTTCGGGTGCCGGTTCTTCAGGGGTTTGCCCGGTGGTATCGCCCTGAACAGCTGCTGCTTTGGTTTTGCTGTTTTCGGAATTTGCGGCGGCGCTGGCTTCAGCCTGGGCGGCAATAGCCTGTGCCATGATTTCGCGGCATTCGCTCAACAGTTTTCGGGCCAGTTCAATTTTATCGCTGTCATGAAATTTTTCGATGTAGTTGTTGAAGACCGCGTCGGCGGCGGTATACTGGCCGGCGTAGAAGTAGAAGGCCCCGAGATAAAAGAGGTTTTCGGGGTCGGGCGGGCTGTTTTTAAAAGCCGCAAGGCCCAGGTCTATCAGATCGGTGTCTCTGGCCAACAGACTTCGATCAAGTTCAACGGCCTCAACAAACAACCGGCCGGCTTCTAGTATTTTGCCCTGCCCTTCAAGCTGATGTGCCTGCTGTAACATACTAAGCGCCTTATTGGCTGGCTGGGGTTCGGTAGTCTTTTTGGCGGGGTTAAGGGCCGCCAGTTCTTGAAGGCGAAGTATCCTGGCGCTTAGACCCTCGATGCCGGTTTTAAATTCGGCAGCGCGATTGAACGCCTTGATTGCCTGACCGTATTCTTCGTTGGCTTCAAATACCTGGCCGAGTGCCATCCAGAGCTGCCAGTCATGCTTGTTGTTTTTTAATTCGCGTGCCAGCAGAGTTTTGGCAGCATAAAAATCTTTTTGCTGCAGCAAATCTTCGACCTTAGTGAGCACTGCGCTGTTTTCGGCTCCAGAGGAGGTTTGGGGCAGCATGGCCAGGAAAATACCGGCAAGAGCCAGCTTTCTCGCATTAAAAAAGAAATTACTGAACATTTGTGGATCCTTCGGGTGTACTGGTGACGAAAATATCTGATAACGCCGTCTGGTAATTCTAGCAGGTTTGCAGATTCACTGCAATCTTTGCCAGCATTGATAAATTTGTTCGAACTGAGTCTGTCGGCTTCTCAGTAAAAGGCTTTGCGGCTGACGTTACAAAAAATATGCTGAGAACCGCCGGTCGCAACAAATGGTGCGGCAGGCTGCGACTGGTCTCGGCGCTTCATTGTGGTCGAAAACGACTGGCATCGGTGATAATAGCAAAAAAACACCAGCCGTTTGCACGGCTGGTGTGGGGGGGAATTATTATTTCAGGCCGAAGGCATGGTTGCAATCGAGCCCGAACAGTTCAATTGGCTTTTGTGAGTTTGAGTTTTTTGAGAAAGATGCCCGACTCTTTTTCTGGGGCTGCCTGGGCATATAGAATACTGCCATCGGGTGAGAGGCGGCAGAAGTGCTGCATTTCAAGACCGGCTGGCCCTGGTATTTTGCCTGAAGCAACCACCTGGCCACGACGCACCGCGTAAACTGTAAATTCGGGGTTTAGTTCACCACTGGCGGTCATAACCACAAAGTTGTGGCAACCGGCTTTGTCGAACCCGAGAAAATCTACAGACATTACCTGGCGGGGGGCGGTCGGAACCGGAGCAACCCATAGCAGGCGCCCGTCTTCTTTCTGAACGCGGCCGGCTATCATCAGGCCGTTCTCATTGCGAGGCGGCGGCATGAGAATCACTTTGCCGTTTTCATCGGCCTCAAGAGCCGAAAACTCGGGCAGGCGACTGATCGGCCTGGCGTGTTGCATTTTGAATACCAGGCCATCGGCATCGCGAACCCGCCAACCACTGGCATCACGACTGATATTCAAAAGGTGCAGAGAGGCGGATTCCTGATCTGATGCCCGCGTGATCTGAAAAGACTCGGGCTTGTCGAGATCGAGGGTGAAAATAACCGGAAACGCGAACCCGCAAAACGCTATGGTGCGGCCGTCGACTGCCAGATCGCAGAGACGGTCGGCAGCCTTTGATTCCTGAATGCGCGGCAGTGCTATTGTCGCCTGACTGCCGTCTGGCTTGACACAGACCAACTGATGCTTATCATCGAGCAGATATACTGAGCCATCAGCGGCACCGGCCATCGACATAAAACGCCCGGGTACAAATATGCCCTGATCGCTGCCGCCTGTTGAGGCAAACGCCGCCGGAACCGTCATAATAATGCTGAGCAGAAGGCCAATCAATCTATACATTTTCATCTCCAGAACTGTTTATTGAAGAGTCATGGCAGCGTGGTAACAACCGCCACCGTTCCACCATGCTGAGAAAGAGTCGTAGGATTTGACCTGAACGACATCCCATTTGGCCGGATCATTGTAATAAATGTTGCCGCTGTCGTCTATGCCGGTGATTACCACGTAGTGATTATAAACGTTGGCAATAACCGGCTTGCCGGCTTTGATCTGCTCTCTGACCCACGAGGCTCCAACGCTGTAACTCCATTTGGCATTCGGGAAACCGTAATTAGCGGCCCCTCGAACCAGACCCGCATGGTTGGTGCCAGCATCGCCGGTTGAACCGCAGACGTTCCAGAGATTGGCGGCCAGTGCCCCGGCATTGCCTTTGCCGTAATAGGCGAGAGCCATGCCAAGCGAGGTGGGGCCGCATGCTGACCAGGGGTAAGGGCAGTTGACCGCGCCCTGGCACTGCTTGGGAACTTCCATTTTAACCAGACCATTGGCGCCGGTCTGAACCCCGCTGCTCGTTGGCTGTGAAACAGCCGGCTGACTGCTGGTGCCGGCGCCGTTTTTGCTGATGAAATCAGTGTGACAGTAAACAGTCTGGCCGTTCCAGCTGATTTTATACCAGTCGCCTTCCTGGCCGATGATGTTGACCTGGTCGCCTTCGTAGAAACTGCCAACCACATTGCCCCAGGGTGAAGTTCTAATATTGAGCGAGGGGCTTACGTGAACGGTGCCGGTGCTGCTTGATGAACTAGCGGTCGCTGCTGCATCGCCAACCACGACATAATCAGAGTGAACATAAGCTACGCCGCTGCCGTAGTTGATTTTGTACCAGTCACCATCTGAACCGATGATTTCGACTTTGTTGCCGTCGTAAAGAGAGCCAATAATTTCGCCCCAAGGCCCGGTGCGAACATTCAGCGACGGATCGACCCTGACAGTGCCGATGAGGGTTCCTTTGCCCGTAGCCGCGGCAGCCTCGCCACTGGCGCTTGAATTCGTTCCGGTGGTTATTTTGATGGCATTGTCGCCAAATACATCGGCGGCCGACTGCGCCATTAAAGTGCCACCCGGAACTGTCAGACAAATTGACAAAACCAGAAGCCAGCAAAAGAACCATCTGCTTGTTTTCATCAGTTTCCTCCTATACTGCCGCGGTTGTTGAGCAAGAACGGCAGGCATTCCTTGAAGTGTGTGTTTCCAATATAAAATACCACCGAACAGCGAAAAAGTTTAATGTAGTTTCATTTGCTCTTTAAAATGAAGCGGCCATCCCAGTCTTGAGGTGGCGGTTCCTGTTTAAAGTGAACGCACCGGTCGATGTACACCTTGGAAGGGCCGTCGTCAGGCATTAATTCGAGCACCCGGAAAAAAGCTGCTTCGGCTTCCTGCCAGTTGCGATTCAGATATAGTTTGATGCCTTCCTGATAAAGCGGTTCGGCTTTGCTCCATAATTCTGATTCGCTGCGGCGGTAACCCCTGACTTCATAGACTTCAACAGGTTTGTTTTTGCCTTTAACTGCGAGAAAATCGAGAAACCTGGTGCTGATCAGTTTTTTGTCGATGCCGGCATGAACGGTATCAGAAATCATCATCAGGGTGTTATAAGCTTTGTTGGCACCCTCAAGGCGTGACGCCAGGTTAACCCCGTCGCCGAGACAGGTGAAGTTCATCTGAATATCGCTGCCGATGAACCCTACCATGCAGACTGCAGTGTTGATGCCAGCCCTCACCTCAACCTTCGGCAGACCCTGACTTAACCATTTCTGACGAAGCTCTGCGAGTTTGCGTTGCATGCTGATCGCGCACTCTACTGCACGCTGTGCATGATCTGGTTGAGCGGTTGGGTGGTTCCAGAAGCCCATTATCGCGTCGCCAATATATTTATCGAGGGTGCCGCCGTATGCGAAGAGAATCCGGGTCATTTCATCGAGATACTCGTTCATCAGCTCGGTAAGCTGTTCGGGGGCAAGTTTCTCAGAGATGGTCGTGAACCCTGCCAGATCGGTGAACATGACGGTCAGTTCTTTCTTTTCACCGCCTGGTTTAAGAGCGTCGGGGTGTTTGAGAATCTCATTGACGACTGCCGAAGAAATAAAGCGGCCGAAGGTCTG
>DAOPYA010000036.1:0-41073 GCA_035352635.1 Candidatus Rifleibacterium sp. | reverse complement strand
GTCAGGGCCACACTGCCGAGGGCGGCCTGCGTGGTAGCTTTGGGCAGATAGGCCGCGACGCAGAGGCGACGTTCGGCCGGCGACATTTTCCTGAATGAAGTGGCAATCAGAACCCCGAAAGTGCGAAAAACCAGGCCAATGCCGATGGCCAGCAACCCTTTGCCACCCGCCTGGGCGGCCACCGAAACATCGAGCGACAGGCCAATCAGCACAAAAAGAATGATTTCGGCGAAAACCCAGATTTTGCTGAGCTTGCCGGCGATTTCGTGCGCGATTCTTTCGGAACGCTGCAGCATGACAAAGCCGATCGTCATGACGCCAAGCAGGGCCGCCATATTGAATATGCTGCCCGTTTCGGCCAGCAGAATCGAACAACTCAGCAGGATAAGCGTCTTCTCGGTGGCGCGAATCGTCTGATAGCGCTTGTCAAGCCACTTGACCAGCAGAATACCAACCAGCAGACCAGCACCCACCCCAAGCGCGATTGATAACGGCACCGAAGCCAACGCCCTGCCGGGGCTGGCATCGCCCCTGAGTGCCATACCCAGAAAAGCCGAAAACATGGTGATCGCCAGCACATTATCGACTGAACAGCCTGCCAGCACGATTGTCGGCACGCCACTCTCTGCGGCGGCAGGGTTCTGGCGAAGCTCAAGCATCGCCGGCACCGTCACCGCCAGCGAAACAGCCGAGAGCATAAACGCGGTCATGCCGGCCACCGGCAGCGAAAAACCAAAACCATAAACGAAAAAGCACAGCAGAGCGCCACCCTCGCAAAGGCATGGCAGCAGCGACATCAAGACCGCCGTGCCCCCTGAAGCCTCAAGATTCTTGCGCCTGATGCCGAGGCCTGCACGCAGCAGAATGACGATCAGCGCCAGGGATTTCAGAAACGGCGCGATATCCCAGAGCAGTTTCGGAACCTGCTCTTTGATGGTCAGGCTGCAGATGATGCCAAACATGACCATACCGAGCACTTCTGGCAGCCGCAGACGCGCAAAAACCCTCGCTGAGAGCCAACCGCCCAGCAATATAATCACAGCAATCGCGTTGATACTCATAACAGCGTCATTCCAGGTCTCCTGGTCTTTCTAATCGTAGCAAACGTAGCAAACGCCTCAATCTTGCCAATCTTGCTAAATCAAAAAACTCCTGCGCAGCATTCTTACGCAGGAGTCATCAGCTTTTTAAGGCAGTTATGGCGAACTCCATCGCCTTGAAGCATACTACCGTCACCGCGATATTTTGTCAATCCCCGGGTGACGATGCAGGACGCATTTGTCTGCGGCTAATTGCCGGCAATAGCGGGCGTTCTTAAATTTCATCAAGCTATACGCTATAATCGTATAATTATCAAGAAAGTCATACGATTCAAACTTGGTATATCTGGCTGAGAATCTGACTGCTGAATTTAACAGAGGCTTTGATGAGCGAAATGTATCTCAATTCTTATTTTGACAACAGGGTCTGGCTATCTTATACTTGTCGTTCACTTAATAAGCTGAAAGAATGATCTGAAGAGAGCTTTAAAAGCCAGAACCTGAGACTTTGCCGTCTTCAGACCCAGAGAAAAGCAAAATGGCTAACGTAGATTTAAATTCGCTGAGCGGGCTTTCTGAAAAAGAAGCTGAGCATCGACTCGCCACCGAAGGGGCAAATGAACTGCCTTCGAGCAAGCCACGCACGGTTTTTCACATCGCTTTCGACGTGGTTCGTGAACCCATGTTTCTGCTGCTCGTTGCCTGCGGCTTGCTCTATCTCATGCTCGGAGACAAAGAAGAAGCCCTGATGCTGCTCGGGTTTGTTTTTGTAATTATGGGCATCACCTTTTTTCAGGAACGCAAAACCGAAAGAGCTCTCGAAGCTTTAAAAGATTTATCAAGCCCACGCGCTCTGGTCATCAGGGATGGAGTGCAGCGCCGCATCCCGGGCCGTGAAGTAGCCCGCGGCGATCTTCTCGTTCTGGTTGAAGGAGATCGTATTCCTGCTGATGCCGTCATGCTCGATTCAATTAATTTTTCTACCGATGAGTCGTTGCTCACCGGCGAAGCAGTGCCGGTAAGAAAATCGGCCGCCTCGTTGCCGATTCCGGCCGTCATGGGCAGACCTGGCGGCGACGATCTGCCATTCATTTTTTCTGGAACCCTCGCCGTTTCTGGGCAGGGTGCCGCCGAAGTGCTGGCCACCGGTATGAAAACCGAACTGGGCAAAATTGGCAAAGCCCTGCAGACCGTAGAACCCGAAGATTCAACCTTAAAAAAAGAAACCGCCATACTGGTCAAACGCCTGTCGATTCTAGGCTTTCTGATGTGCACGCTGGTTGTCGTCGTCTATGGATTAACCCGGGGCAACTGGACCGAAGGCTTTCTTGCCGGCATAACCCTGGCTATGGCAATGCTTCCAGAAGAATTTCCGGTGGTTCTGACTATTTTCATGGCCCTCGGCGCCTGGCGAATCTCACGCAAAAATGTGCTTACCCGCCGGGTACCAGCAATTGAAACCCTTGGCGCAGCGACAGTTCTGTGCAGCGACAAGACCGGAACCCTGACCCAGAACAAAATGTCACTGGTTAAACTTTATGCTGCAGGGCAATTTCTCGATCTGCCACCCGAAGGCCTTTCTTCGCTCCCCGAAGCCTTTCACCCTCTGGTTGAATACGGCGTGCTGGCCAGCCAGCGGAACCCTTTTGACCCCATGGACAAAGCCATCCGTTCGCTCGGTTCGCTGGCCCTGGCAAAAACCGAACACCTGCACGACAACTGGTCTCTGATTCGAGAATACCCATTATCAAAAGAGTTGCTCGCTCTTTCCCATGTCTGGAAATCCCCCAGCGGCAACCAGCTGATGATCGCCGCAAAAGGCTCCCCTGAAGCAATCGGAGACCTCTGCCATCTCGACCAGGCTTCACAGGACAAGCTGACAGAAACGATCACCCAGATGGCTGATCAGGGCTTGCGGGTTCTCGGGGTTGCTCAGGCTGCTTTTAAGTCAGACACCCTGCCCACGAATCAGCATGATTTTCCATTCGAATTTCTTGGGCTTCTCGCGTTTGCCGACCCTGTTCGGGATACGGTTCCTGACGCCATCAGAGAGTGCCATGCCGCCGGAATCAGGGTTATCATGATCACCGGCGATTACCCCGGCACCGCCCGCAGTATAGCCCGACGCATCGGCCTGGCCAATAACGAGGCGGTAATTTCCGGCCCTGAACTCGAAACCATGAGCGAAGCCGAGCTTGCTGAAAAAATCAGAAATGTGAATATTTTTGCCCGCGTTGTTCCTGAACAGAAACTCAAGCTTGTTCAGGCTCTGAAGGCTAACGGCGAAGTCGTCGCCATGACCGGCGACGGGGTTAACGATGCCCCGGCTTTGCGTGCCGCTCATATCGGCATCGCCATGGGCGCACGCGGCACTGACGTAGCCCGCGAAGCTTCCTCTCTCGTTCTGCTCGACGATGACTTTACCTCGATTGTTGCCGCCGTCAAGCTTGGCCGCCGCATTTTCGACAATCTGCAAAAAGCCATGGCCTACATTTTTGCTATCCACGTGCCGATCGCCGGCCTTTCTCTCATACCGATTCTCTTCAAGTGGCCGCTGATTCTTCTGCCGGTCCATATCGTTTTTCTTGAACTTCTCATTGACCCAGCCTGTTCTATCGTTTTCGAAGCTGAATCTGAAGAAGATGACGTCATGCTGCGGCCGCCAAGATCGCCAGATCAGCCTTTATTCGGAAAACGCAACCTGATTCTCAGTCTGATGCAGGGCTTCAGTGTTTTTGTGGTGGTTCTGGCCGTCTATCTTGTTTCAAGCGGCGTATTCAAGATGCAGACCGATGAATGCCGTGCCCTGACGTTCACCACATTGATTGTCGCAAATATCTGCCTCATCGTTATCAATCGTTCCTGGACAAGATCAGCAATCGCAAGTCTATATACCCCGAACGCGGCGCAATGGTGGGTAATTGGTGGCGGAACCGTTTTTCTTGGTCTGGTGCTTTTCCTGCCATTTTTGCAGAAACTGTTCAAGTTTTCAATTCTGCACCCGCTTGATCTGTTAATCTGCATTGCAGCAGGTGCATTCAGCCTTCTCTGGTTTGAAGGATTCAAATATATTCAGGGTCATCGCCCGCCCGCGCAATCATAGGCACCACCCCCGAAGTCACCCCTGAAGTCAAAAAAAAAGCTTCAGATACTGAACAATGCCCGGAATGCCTTGTCGCGTCGCGAATTAGAGCAATAACTCAATCGCAGCGACGCAAAGCATTTCCGGGATTTTTTTCTGCAGCCCGCAATTGCCAGCTTAAAAGCCCTGGGGTTAACCGGCTGGAAGAGCCATTATTGGAGATTTCTTCGGCGGCGTGGGCTTCGATTATGATTGTGAGAATAGCTTTTGCAGCTCGACTGGTGTAAGGCCGGTGAAGTCGCTTATTTCTTCGACTGACCGGCCGGCCGCACGCATTTTGAGGGCCACCTCGATTTTGCCCTCGATTTTGCCCTTCTGGAGGCCCTTTTTGTGGCCGCGGGTGAAGGAATCGCCTTTGATAATTTTCAGAGCATCGCGGTTTTTTTCGCGCGCTTCCATCAACTGCCGCTTTTCTTCATCGGCGTTGATTTTCTTGAATTCACTGACCATATCAGAGACTCCTTCTTCAGCTTTTAACTCTTCATCGAGTTCAGCTTCCATTTTACCATACAGATGCCCGAATTTTAAGACATGCAGCCATTTTTCGAACCTGGTTCGGCAACTTTTTGGCTTATTCTTGTTGAATCTGGTTAAATCGAGATAATGCAATTCAAGCGTTTTTTCGAGTTTGAGTGTACCCTCCTGATTGACAAAGTTAAAAACTTCCTGGACCTGGCCTGAGCGCTTGAAGAGGTTAAAACCCAGAATCGAAATAGCAGTTACCGGCTGCAGGTTTCGGTAATGCTGCCCTGATTTAAGCTGGCGACTGTAAACCTTTGCCAGGTAATATATCGAACGCTGCACGAAACTTCGGTCACGCAGAACCTGCAGCTCGACAATGTATATTCTCCCCAAATGATCCTGCACCTTTACATCGACTACCGATAGTTTTTCTTCTTTGAATTCTTTTTCATTGAACGGGTTAAGAATTGTTACTTCCCTGATTTTTCTTTTGCGTTCGAGGTGAAGAAGCGCATTCAAAAGACAGATGGTGAATTTAGAATTCTTTTCCTGCCCAAATATCCATTTAAAAACAAAGTCGTTCAAAAACGAATAAATTCTGGGTTCGCCGTTCAACACTGGCTTTGCATTCGGTCTTGCCATATTTTTCCTCCGCTGATTTCTGCGGGCCTTAAAAACTGGCCCCACAGATAAATCAATTTCAGAAGAAAAAAGGGAAAAATTTTCCAAGTTTTTTGAAAAACAATTCCAATGTGCAGTTTTTAACCGAAGACAAAGAAGGCTATTTTCAGACGGCATTCTTTTCAGCGGCGGCCGTTGAAAAAGAACAGCAGAAAAAAGCAAACCATTAAGACGCCCAGATTACCGCCCAGAATTAACGGCAAGGCAACAAACACGATCGCGATGGTTACCAGGCAACCGAGGCCCTCGCCCAGACCCTTTTCGATGGCCTTCGGCAAGAGCATGCAGAACCCCAGAACCGCCAGAAATGGCATAAAATTCTGCAATATTCCGACCACCAGCATGCCAATGGCGATCAGCAATGCACCGCCGCCCGCCAGCAGCAGCACTTCTTTTGCACCGCCGCCGCCCATTGAAGGCCCCGCCAGACCAGCCAGATTACCGGTCAGCGAAGCCAGAAAAATTAAAGCGAAAAATGCCCCAAGAAATTCGCCGAAGCCATACTTCTGACTGCCGGTGCCACCTGATTGCGCGGAATAAGCCCCCGGGCCCGCCGCCCCCGCGGGTTCTGGTTCAGCCGGCATGTGGTCGTATTTTTCGGCAAGCAGACCGGGTGCACGGCTCTCATTCTGCGGCCCGACCGGCGCAGCTTCGGCAGCGGGCTTCTCTTTTGTCTGAGGCGCTTCGCCAGGTGGCGGCAAGGCAGTTTCGGGTTTTCTGGCGGCCACTGCACGCACAGCCACCGCGTTATCGACCGCCTCGGCCCGCAACCCGGCATCAGCCTGTTTCTGCAGTTTTTCGCGCAACAGCCGCGCCGTTTCACGGTAGTCAGTCGAGCCATTCGCCCCGTTTTCGCGGCGGTATTTTTCTTTAAGCTGCAAGATTTTCTGTTGCGCGGCAGGCGAAAGCCCCCACCCCGCCGCACAGATCATCACAAAAGCCATCAGCAGCCAACATCGCAAGATTCTCATCACTACCCCCGCCCGCCGAAAACAGTTCTCAGCTATATCTAAGTCTTCGGCCGGTCACGCATTCAAAATCAGCAAATCATCGCAAGTAAACCGTTCAAACGATTTGCCACCTCTCTTTTCAAGCTACATCATTCGTGCAGATATTTCAAATGCCTGGCCTGGCAAGAATTCCTCATGAGCGCTCGCAACAGCCTAACTAGCTGGCCGATCGAACTTTTATCGAGATCAAGTATCTTCGGTGTTTTTGCAAAATGATATTGCCAGTGATATGTTTATTTTATGGGATCATTTGAGCAATTGCCTGAAAAGATGCGTAGTTACCCTTGTGGTGACTGGACCATGGCAAATCTACAGACCATCGCCAGGCGTATGGGTATTGAGGTTCGCAACAGTGACGGCAGCCATCATGTTTTTTCGTTTCCGGGCATCGATGAGGATGTTACGGTGCCATACAAGCGGCCAATTAAGCCGGTTTATATTCGCAAGTTTCTTGCATTGGTTGATGCTGTGAAGGATTTTATGAAGAAAATTGTAAAAGTTCTGCCTCCTTTTGCTTTTGAGGCCTACACAAGGGTTTTAAGCCGGTTGCCAGATGAAGAGGGCGGCGGCTTTCTCGTGACTTTTCCAGATTTACCGGGCTGCAAGTCAGACGGGGAAACCGAAGAAGAAGCCCTGGCCAATGGCCGGGATGCTTTTGTTTCATGGGTTTCGGCAAGAATAGATCAGGGAAAAAACATACCAGAGCCAGCAGGAAAGACCGTAGACTATGTCGCGGCAGACGTTTCCGGCAGATTTCTGGCCAGATTGCCGAAATACATCCACGCCCGCCTGGTAAAACGTGCTGAGCGCGAAGGCGTCAGCGTGAATGCCCTGGTGCTGGCGTTCATCGCCTCAGGCCTCGGGCCAAATTAGTCGCGCCCCGCAAAAAGTCTCTGCGATGCTTAAGCCGGCAAACATCTATTAGCGCCCACCGTCAATGAAGTTCAGCCGGCAGCTTTTTATGTAGCTTTTGCCGGAACATACTCGCGAAAAACTTCTTTAAAATGCCATTGTAGAAATTTTACATCAGGGAAATAGTTACTGGAAAGAGGCAGCTGCAGCTTTTGTCCTGAAAACCGCATGAGCCATTCTTCAAGGCCATAATTTCCAGCAACGTATTCCGAAACTTTGATGCTCATGTCTTTTTCAATGGTGAAAGCGCCTCTGTCGAACATCTTGTGATGCATCGAGCAAAGGGCCAGCCCGTTCTGTTCTATATTTGGCCCGCCAGCCTGATGCCATTTAATGTGAGCGGCTTCCAGGCAGATGGAATTATTACCAAGTCTGAGATCAAAGCCACAAACTGCGCATTTCGCCTGATACAAGGAAAGAATTCTGAAACGGAATTCCGGGTCTCTCTTTCGTTGAACAGCCACCGAAATACCTTCATCTGCTGAAAAGCCGCAAGCAAGAAGAATGTCTTCATGGCATGAATCTGGGAAATGCTGTGTTAACAGGTCTTTTGCAATAAGAGAAATCAATTCCGGGTGCTTAACAAGATTGGCAAAAATTTCTTCTTTCAGTCCACCCCGCGCTTTTGCATTCACCAGAGCGGCTTTTGAAGGATCTCCAGACGGGCCAACAATAATGTTTCCGGCTTCAGGTATTTCCCAAATTCCGTCTTTTTGGAGACGCCAGAAAGGATATTCCGGCCGCACCGATCTTCTGGAAGGACCAAATTCTTCGAGCAATCTGGTCAATCTGGGAGCTACTTCAGCAAAAGGCATCAAACGGTTACGACCAGCAAAACAATCTGCCAGGGCCAGTAAAACAAGCAAAGGCTTATGAGGGGCCCTTTGATCTCCCCTTCCCCAGACCCTGAGACCGGCAAATTTATCAGTTATATTCTCATTGGCAATCATTCGCTCTATTTATGCCTCATTAATTATTTATAGAACTGCTCTTTTCCTTTTCATTAAGCATTTCGGTTAAAAGTTATTAAGCAGCCTGGCGGGCCCAAGGAAGAATTCGCGCCGGGAGTGGGTGTTCAAGTTCCCAAACAAAAGAAATTGGTTTTTCGCCGCTGTGACTCCTATAATTTAGTGGGCCGGCAAAAAAATAGGGAGCAGTCAAACCGTTAAGCAGCTTTTTTCGATCTCTGATAAACAACATTGGTGTGAAATTCATACTGCGATGTTTGATATAGCGTTGGCCGGTCGGAGAATTTTCGCTTATTTGTGACTGGCTTTGCCAATGAAAAAGATTTTCGGTAATAGCATAATCCTCATACATGGTTGTTGGTGAATAGTCAGCTTCAGTTTTGTTAATATCAGCAAAAAAAAGATCAATTTTACGATCTTCAACATGTAAAACACCCTCACGACTGCTTTTTGGCTTTTCAAAAGTTCCCTGGCCAAGAGCAAGCAATATCTGTTCACGTGTATATCTGGCATGAAGATTCAGAATGCCGGTTTGCGAAAATCTTTGCCTGGAAACAGGCGAACGATGCTGCAATAACCAAGACAAAAGCTCGCGAAGGTCTTTTGCAAAACCCGGCCGGCTGGCGATAAAGTTATGTAAATTTTCTAAATTACCACCTTCCGGCCTATTTTTACCCCAGAGAACAGAATGAAGCATTTCCAAAGGAACAGACCTTTGTGTGGGCTTATTGATGTTTTCAACAAGTTCTTCGAACAAGTAACAGTCCTCAAGTAGTGACAACCTCTGAAAACCTTTTGAGAGTCGCTGCCCCCACTCCATTTCCTCTTCATTAACTTCCTGCCCAACAACCTTTTTAATAAGCTGATGCGGCAAACAGCCAGTTTTGGAGTATAAATCTTGTGGTTCTTCCAGACCAAGTTCCTCCATAAGCTTCGACAAAGACATATTACCGATGTGCTCTCGCAAGTAAGCCAATTCAGCTACAAGTCTCTGACCGCGCAAACCGGAAATTGCAGCTTTTATATTGTTTAGAACGTGCTCCTTTGCCTGTTTCTCGAGGAAAAAATGGCAACCGGCCGGGATAAAAGGCATGCCATTATCAATCTGCCGGTCAATGGGTAATTCCGGCCTAGAGGTTAATGCCCGAAAGCGCCTTGCAAATCTGAAATTACGATTTTGGGGAGCAATAAAATCAAGCACAGTCAAATGAGACTTCTCAGCATGAAGGCGCAAACCTCTTCCAAGCTGTTGCAGGAAAACCGTCAAGCTCTCAGTTGGTCGCAAAAACAGCACTACATCGACCCGTGGAATATCAATGCCCTCATTGTAAAGATCAACCGTGAAAATGAAACGAAGTTCACGATTATCTAGTCTTTGCCTGGCATTCAACCTTTCTTCATCGGAACTTGAGGCCGTTAGGGCCAACGATGGTAAACCTCTCTGAGTGCAAAATTCAGCCATAAAACAGGCATGTCTGACACTTACACAAAAGCCGAGACCGCACACGCTTTGTAAATCAGGTAAATAGCGATCAACCTGACCCAGAACCCATTCAGCACGAGAGTTATTATTCTCAATCTGAGATGCTAATTGCCCGACATCATAAGCCCCCCGCTTCCATTCAATGAGCGAAAAATCTATGCCCTCAAGATCGGGCACCCCGTAGTAGTGAAAAGGAGCAAGCAGGGCACGTTCAATTGCTTCTGGCAACCTGATTTCATGTGTGAAAGAGCCATCAAAATCGGTTCTGATATCTTGCCCGTCACTGCGCTCTGGAGTCGCAGTCAAGCCGAGCAAAGAGGCGGGCTTTACATGCGAAATCAATTTTTGATACGAACTTGCAGCTGCGTGATGTGCTTCATCTAAAACAACATAGGCAAAATGCTCTGGTTTGAAACTGGTTAAGTCTCTGCTGTTCCAGCTCTGCACCGAGCAAAACACATGCCGCCATTCTTCTGGCCTGGAATTGCCTACCAATAACTCACCAAAACTGCCATTTTTCAATACCTGCCGGAAGGCCGACCTTGCTTGAGTAAGAATTTCCTCTCGATGAGCAACAAACAACAAATTGGGTAAACCACCATGCGCGGCACAAAAATTTCGGTAATCAAAAGCAGCTACCATGGTCTTACCCGTTCCAGTAGCTGCAATAATTAAATGCTTTTTCCGGCCGGCTTCCCTTTCGGTAGCAAGATCTTCAAGAATCGCCTGCTGAAAGCCAAAAGGTCTCAGATCAAAAAAGTGGGTTTCAATATTTTCAGTATCACTACCCCTTTCATGAATCAGGGCGCTTTCGAATTCTTTCAGGTTTTCTTTGGCTAGAAGGGTAAACTCAGATGTGTCCTCCCAGTGTGTTTCAAATGCCGCTAAAGCATGTTGCCATAAATGGGCTGTTTCATACTGACTGATTTTGGCAGTCCATTCCAAGCCATCATCAAGAGCAGCCTTGGAAATATTGGCTGAACCAATGTATGCAGAACCAAAGCCAGTTTCGCGGTGAAAAATATAAGATTTTGCGTGCAGACGAGTTCGCTTCGTGTCATATGAAACCCTGACTTCTGTGTTCGGAAGTTCGACAAGAAGCTTTACGGCCTTAAAATCCGTAGCCCCAAGATATGAAGTTGTAGCAATTCTTAACCGGGGCTTACCATCAGGAGTTGGTGTGCTGGTAAATTCCTGCAAAGCTGGCATCAAGGGCATAATTCCAGACAACTTAATAAATGAAACCAACCAATCAGACCGGTCGCAGCAGGAAAGTTCTTTCGTCAGTTGTGATTTCAGGGATGGGGTGCGGGAAGAACCAGTTAAAAGTGCCGATATTGAAAGCGGGATGTCTGGCCTGGTGTCAATATGACAGTGGTCGGCTGTTTTAATTTGCCTCAAAACTGACATTGCAACCGGGCGCAATGCTTCAATTATTGAGATAATTGCGTCATGGCGCAACAAATTTTCTGAAATTGTCTCGACAAGGCCTTCATCTGGGCAAGAACTCAAAATCTGACCAATGTAGGATGCGATTTCTCTGGCAAGAGGCACGGCCAAAAGCCTTTTAAGCTCTTCAACGTCTACCTTAGACCAAATGGCTTTATCTAGAAGACCTGCAATCTCAAGACGTTCTTTTAAGTCAGCAGTGTAAAGCAGATCATAGAGTCCTGCTGGTAGATTTTTCATCATTTGGCCCCGAATTATTATCTTTAATCACTGAATTAAGCTTTATTAAAGAAATTGTCAAGTTCGTATCCCTCAGAATTCAATAAACAAAGTATTCTTTTATTACTAACGATTTGGGCGGTTATGAGGTTTTTTTATTCTTGGTGCGAGTCGTTTGCCGAGCACCTATATGGCCCACTGATCTTTTCCAAATTCGGCAGGCTTTTTGGGGTGACAGGCAGTTCCATTATCACCGTTGGTGTTCAGGGTGAATATTGAACCAGAAAAATGCCTCATGGGCGCTTAAGTTTGTGGCACCAGTTCTCGATTTTCAACCCCGGAACACGGCTGAATTCCTTCTCGTTGTTTGTTACCAGACAAACTCCGGCGGCCAGAGCATGCGCGGCAATAAGAGTGTCGAGCGGCCCAATCGGCGAGCCGGCTTTTTCAAGATAATGCCGGACTGTTCCATACTCAACTGCGGCACCTGCGTCAAAAGGCAAAATTTCAAACGGAAGCAGAAATTCTTGAAAATGCTTTCGATTCTTTTCGGGTTTTGTGCTTTTTGCAATGCCGAACTCCAGCTCAGCAAGGGTTATTGACGAAATGACAACATCGCCAGGGCCATAAGTTCTAACATGTTCAGCTATCGCCGGAAACGTTCCCTTGCATAAATAAATGAAAATATTGGTATCAAGGAGATATTTCATCAGCTGAAAAGTTCCTCGCGGGTTTCAACGACTCCCTGATCGCGCTCAGACATGAAATCATCAGTGAACTTGCCGATGTTTCTATCCATTGGGCCCCACCAGTCATCCTTGGGCAGCAGCATAATCGCATTGCCGATTTTTTTTATAAAAACTTCCTTGCCGCTGAACCGAAATTCCTTTGGCAGGCGCACAGCTTGACTTTGCCCATTTATAAAAATTTTGGCGGTTTTCATATTCAACTCCTAAAAATATATACTATTTAATATATATTACAGAACTCAGGATTAAGCAAGATCCTTATTAAACACCAGACCGCAAAATCGCTTTAATTCTAATAGTCTGCACTCATACTTTCAGGGCCAGATGGCTGATCACGACGTAGCGCAGAAACTTGCCGGCGGTGACCAGAATCAGAAACCAGTGCAAACGAACCCGCAAAACGCCGGCCATTACGGTTAAGGGGTCGCCGATTACCGGAACCCACGCAAAAAACAGCGAGATGATGCCATACTTAACGAAGCGCTGCTCGGCCCGGGCAAAATCATCTTCTGACATGCCTGACCATTTCTTGATTACTACCCGGTTGGCCCAGAAACCCAGGCCATAGTTGGTCAGCGAACCCAGCACGTTGCCGGCCGTGGCAGTTAATACCAGCGTTACCGGCGACAGACCATTCAGCAGCAGGGCACTCAAAACAATTTCTGAGCTTAATGGCAAAACCGTCGCCGCCAGAAAAGCAGCGATAAATAGCCCGATATGGCCAAACCCGGCAAAATATTCCATTTATTCCAGCAGCATAAAAAGTTCGAATTTCGGGCCATGTCGGGGTATTCTAACCTGACGTACCATCAACCCCTGTTGCCGGTTTTCGCAGAAGAATCGTTTTCTCAGGCTGGCCTGGCTCGGTGACGACAAGCACAGCATTTTTTTAAGACTTTGCATACAACCGTTTCTATGGCGAGTTTGTTGAGTGTGAATTGCAGATTAGCCCAAATCGGGTTTAGCGTCAACAAGCTTCGTCATTCAAAGAGCAAAGGCATTTATTGACAACTGCAGAATTAAAGCGGATTTTGTAGATTACACCAGTGTCCATCCGTGTTAATCGGCGGCAGAAAATTTGAATAGGCCGAAATACAGGTTCAAGTTTATTTATGCACGATTCAATAATTAATGTATACCGACTCTGAACCGGGAATGACATCATTGATGCGTTTTATTGCGCTTGCCAGGCATCGTTTTGCCGTGCCTTAAAAAAAAAATTGGATTGCATCAGATTTTTGGTAGAATGGGTCAACAGATTCGATTTTATAAGAGCGGTGACCAATGGTTATTGAGAGGGTTCTTGAGAGGGTTCTTGAGCAGAACGAGGTCGCGTTGAACGATCAAACCGGTTTTCTTGAATATTTTAACGCGCCCGTAGAGGCCCGCCAGCAGGTCGTGCGCTATCATGATTTTTTCAAACGCTGCTTTTTTCAGGAAATTGCCGCTATTGGCCTGGTAATAGCTGCGTTCGCGTTGACCTACCTTGGCTGCTGGCTCGCAGACATCGAGTATGGCACTTTTCTGCACGGCAAGGTTCTTTACACGGTTTTCGTTGTGTGCAATATCTATGCCGCCGGTCAGTGCTTCTTCAGCTGGGCGGTTCTCAACCACAAAAGTGTCGCCCGCGATTATATGTTTTTCTGGGCAGTGGCTTTTACCGGTGCCGCGGTCGGCAATTCCATCGACTTTGCCATCTGGGCCGGCGAAATCGGGCCATTCAAGCAGAACATGCTGACCAACCTGATTTTCGTGTTTTCCCTGATCCTGTCTTTCCCGGGCATGCACTTTCTGGCGCAGGTCTGCCAGGTTAAAATAACGAAGCAACCTGTCCTGTATTTCCTGCCTCTGGCAGTAACTTACGCAGTTATCCCGACCTCTATGAACTACGCGGTTCTTCACGGTATCCTCGAAGCCGGCACTATTGTTGATATTGGCCATATTCCATACATCAAAGAGTTTCTCTTCGGCATATTTTACGCCCTTGTAGTCAGCTATCTCTCGTCTTTAAGTCTTTTTATCTGGCAAACGGGAAAGGGCAGACTTGTGCACTCGGCCCGCCTTATCGCTGCCGGCACCGTTATTTTCAGCTTCGGCTGTGCCATTTATGCCGGCCTGTTTCCGACGGTTCCACTGCTACGCATCCCCGGAAACCCTGTGCACATACTGATCGCCCTGGGCTATGTAATCGTGGCGCTCGGGCTTCGCCGCACCGAGAAAACGATCGAGTTTCTTATGAACCCTGAATCAGAGAAGCTGCCACCCGTAACAACTTTGATTGAAATTTTTGGCGAAAACGAGGGTTTTGCTGTTTATAAACGCCTCGAAAACAATATCAGAGCAACGCTGCTCGAATTGTCGAAATCGCGCGAAGAAACCCAGCTGAAACAAGAAGAGATCGGCCAGCTCGAGCAAGAAATTCACCTCAGAAAAAAAACCGAGAACGAACTGCTGATCGCAAAAGAACGCGCCGAAGAAGCAAGTCGCGCCAAATCAGAATTTCTGGCAATGATCAGTCATGAACTTAAAACGCCCCTGACCGTTATCAGGGGCTACAGCGCCCTGTTAAAAAACAAAACCCTTGAAAAGCTTATAGAATCTCAAAAAATTGCCGGCATCGCCGGTGAAATCGAAAAAAATTCAGGCCTGCTCGAAAAGATGCTGAACGATCTGCTTGAATTCTCAAGACTCGAAAGCGGCAGTTTAAAATTCGAAAAAGAAATCTTCACCCTGGCTGAAATTCTCACCTTCATAAGACCAATCACCGCAACCCATCAAAAAAACAGCGAATGCGAATTCACCGAACTGATTCCAGACGATTCAGTTAAAATTGAGGCAAACAAGCAGGCCGTCGAACAGATTATCGCCAATCTTCTCGTCAACGCCTTCAAATTCTGCAATAATACCAGCGTAACCCTCGAACTGAAAAAAGAAGCCGAAAACCTGAAAATTGTGGTGACCGACCTGGGTATTGGCATCGCCCCTGATCTTCACCAAAAAATCTTCGAATCTTTTTATCAGGTCAGCCTCGGAACCAAACGAAAGTTCGGCGGTATCGGCCTTGGCCTGAGCATCGTGAAAAAGCTAGTTATCGGCCTGAACGGCAAAATCAGCCTTGAGAGCACCCCTGGCCAGGGCAGCCGCTTCGAAGTCATACTGCCAGTTGTAATCGACTGAGCCGATGGTTCAGGGCGCCAGATCAAAGTTTTTGTGCTGGGCCAGGAAGCGGCCGGCAAATCAGGTCAATGCCTTGAAGGCTGTCATTACCCGGTTTCGGGCAAACCCCGGGTCGATCATCATCGGCGGGTATGAGAGTTTCTGGGCTGTCAACGCAGCTGCCAGCTTTTTTGGGTCATGCAGCGCTGCGTCCGGCAGCGACGCGATTTCTGGGCAGAACTTGCGGATAAAGCTGCCGTCAGGGTCGAATCGCTGGCTCTGGCTGAACGGGTTAAAGATTCTAAAATAGGGCACGGCATCGGTGCCGGTAGAAGCCGACCATTGCCAGCCGCCGTTGTTGGCTGCCAGATCGCCATCCAGAAGGGTTTGCATAAAATATTTTTCACCCGCCCGCCAGTCAATAAACAGGTATTTGCTCAAAAACATTGCCGCCACCATTCTCAGGCGATTGTGCATCCAGCCCGTCTGATTCAGCTGGCGCATCGCCGCATCCACAATCGGGAAGCCCGTCTGGCCAGTCTGCCACTTTTCAAGCTGGCCCGGGTCATAAACCCATTTCAATGCTTCTGTCTGCATCTTGAAGGGCTGCGACCTGCTGACCCTCGGAAACCCGACCAATACATGCGCATAAAAATCACGCCAGATAAGCTCAGAAATCCAGGCTTCGTGGCCCGTTCCGGTCTGCGGAAAAACCTTACCTGCCGCGATCGCCGCGTTCAGGCATTGCCTTGGCGACAACACACCGGCTGCCAGGTATGGCGAAAGAAGGCTGGTGCCGTTTATTCCCGGTAGGTCTCGTTGCAGCTGATACCGCCCCATTGCCTGCCCGGAAAACTTTCGCAGACGATCGAGGGCGGCCTGCTCGCCGGCCGGCCACAGGTCGCTGCGCCAACCGGTTTCGCACTGCCATTTTTCGGTTGCAGAGTTCGCGACCTTTACAGCAGCCGATCTTTTTGCCATAACCGCGAGGGGCTGCAGATCGTGTTTTGCTGCAAGACCCAGCCAGGATTTTTTGAAAGGCGTAAAAACTGTATAAAAGCCGCCTGAACCGGTCAACAAGCTTCCCGGAGGCAGCAGAACCCGGTCATCAAAAGAAAAAGAACTTATGCCGGCCTGAGTAAGCTCGGCGTTGACAAGCTCATCGCGCCTGATTTCATTGACTTCGTATTCCCGGTTGAAAAAAACAGCAGAACATTGCTGTTGCCGGGCAAACGAAGCTATCGCCGCCGCAACATCACTGTAATAGTCAGCCACCAGCAAATGCAGGCCGATGCCGAGTTCGGCCAGGCGCAATTCAAGCTCGTGCAGGCAGGCTTTCCAGAAAGCTGTTTTTGCCGGCGCTTCGTTATGCCTCTGCCATTGCCCCGGCGAAAGCACATAGACGGCATGCAACGCCTCTGCCCGTTCGGCAGCGGCACACAAAGCCCTGTTGTCATTAACCCTGAGATCACGCCTGAACCAGACAACTGCCTTCATAAAAACCTCAGGCCGCAATTTTATAACTTCTTTAAGTCTATTTTACTCAGCAGCAACGCTACAAAAACGAATCGCCAGAACTGGCTGCAACCAACCCCATGGAAGAAATCTGCCGATAGAGCTCTCAGCCGGCATTGGTGGTATCTGCTGCTTTTTCTGTTCTAAGTGTTTTTCCGTCATAGGCCTCGCGAATGTGGGTCACAACCTGTGCAAATGCTTTGGCAACCGGAGTTTTTGAGTGCGTATATACGAAGGGTGAGCCGTTGTCGCAGGCAACACCAATTGCCGGATCTATCGGAATTCTGCCCAAAAAACGCACTCCAAATTCACGGGCAGTCTTTTCGCCGCCACCACTGCCGAAGACGTAGGTTTCACATTCGCATTTCGGGCACACAAAGCCGCTCATATTTTCAAGCACGCCTACGACTTCGACACCAAGCTGATTACAAAAGTTGATCGACTTGCGTACGTCGGCGGCTGCCACTTCCTGGGGGGTGGTGACAATCAGAGCCGAGAAACTGCCTTTAATCTGCTGACAGACCGAAAGCGGCTCATCACCGGTGCCCGGAGGTGAATCGATTACCAGGTAATCGAGTTCGCCCCAGTTGACTTCGGTGAAAAACTGACCTATGACACCTGCTTTCATCGGCCCACGCCAGATTACCGCATCGTCAGACTTATCGAGCAGAAGCCCTATCGACATGACCTTAAGGTCGCCAACTGCGGCTGGCACCAGCATTTTTCCGTCAGACAGGGCACGCACATTCTGCAGTTTAAGCATAGTCGGAATGCTCGGCCCATGAATATCGACATCGAGCAAACCGGTTTTGTAACCTTCAGAAGCGAGTGACACGGCGAGATTAACTGCCACAGTGCTTTTGCCGACTCCGCCTTTGCCCGACATTACGACAATGGTGTGTTTGATGCGGTTTGGTGATTCGTCTGCGGTAACACGTTCGCCGCACGAAGCGCTTGAACAACTACTGCAGGCACTGCCCTTGCTGCTGCAACCTGAAGAACTGCTGTTGGTCTGACTCATAGTTTCTCCGCGTTTTCTTGATGATTTTTTTATCAAACTTCATTTCAATGCAGATTAAATTTGCCCGGAATTCCTGGCATCAGGTGCCATGTTCGATAATATAAAACATCACCCGCTGAAATGCAATCATATTTTTGGCATACGCCAATTAACCTGTCAGACAATCCCGACAAAAGCCTGAGTTTTTTTAAGCTACAAAAGCGCTTTTTCAGGCCAGTTTTTCGGCCTGGTCGCTCAAACAATAGCGGTTGTGCATATCGATTATACGGCTATCGACAACCCCGCTACCAAGAGTTTCAACTCACTACAGTCACAAGCTTTTCTGATCCTGCTGCCTGCAGCTCAATCCGTGTCCATCCGCGTTCATCCGTGGCTTTTTTAATGGCCGCGTTCATCAGTGGTCGTTAATCAGAGGTGCCGTATGATTGGTTCTGCAAGTCCTGCATCGTTTCGTTGATTATCTGATTATTTGAGGTCTTTGTATACAAACCACCAGTCGTAACTGTTCTTTTCGCCTTTGCGCTTAGCGGCATTTTCGACATCTTTCGGCGGCGGTACAATTACTTTGTCGCCGAGCAAGTCGTTATTCGGCCAGTTTTCGGGAAGGGCGACCTTGTGGGCATCGGCAACCTGCAGAGCCTTGAGGGCACGCAGAATTTCGTTAACCTGGCGGCCGATTTCCTGGGGGTAATAGATCATCAGACGGGTAACGCCATTCGGATCGATGAGAAACACGGCTCTGACGGTATTGGAACCTTTGCCGGGGTGAAGCATGCCAAGTTTTTTGGCAACGTTGCCCATGTCGTCAGCGATGATCGGGAACGGAATCTTGACCTGCAGTTTTTCTTCGATCCATTCGACCCATTTGATGTGAGAGAAAACCTGGTCGATCGACAGGCCAACCAGTTCGGCATTCAGTTTTTTGAATTCGGCCTCACGTTTGGCGAAAGCGACAAATTCGGTGGTGCAGACCGGCGTAAAATCGCCAGGGTGGCTGAACAGAACGATCCACTTGCCAGCATAATCATTCGGAAAGCTTTTCATTCCATGAGTGGTAAGAACTTTGAATTCGGGCAGTCGCGCCAAGAAGAGGCATACTGCAATTCTGAGTGTTTTCCATTTTTATTTCCTTTAGAATTTAATTTATCAACGCCAGAGCAACCGCAACTACCATGCCAGGTTGTTAAAGGCATCTTCATAAGCTGTTTGAAGCGATTATCACCAAGTTGCCACACCGAAATATCGTTGACTTCTACACCGATATTTCGGTGCCAACTAAATTTCGGTGAAATTCAAATAGCCCAACGCATAAATGCTGCTATGATCCGACCGCGAATTGCCTGCAACAACAGCGCCAATAAACAGCCCGTGTAGCAGGGAAACGCATTAAATTCAAGGATTCCGGGCAAAGCCACTAATTTTGTCAAATTGGGACCCTAAGGTATTCAGTGCGTTCGCCCTGGCCAATGTTGGCCGGTGAAAACAAAATATTCAACTGCTCAGCCCGGCTTTTTATCAAGGCCGAGCTTTTTAATCTTACTCTGCAGGGTAGTAGGCTTGAGGTTCAGCAGGGCAGCAGCACCGTCTTTGCCATAAATGCGGCCGCTACACTGCCGCAAAGCTCGTGTGATGATGCGCCCCATTTCTGTTTCAAAATCTGAGAACCCGGCTTCTGATGCAGACAACACCAATTGTTCTGGCCTTGTCGGTCTGGCCTGCGACTCGAAAAATATATGTTCGGCCTCGATCTGGCCGCCACGGCCGTTGATCAAAGCTCTTTCTATGGCATTCTGAAGCTCTCTGACGTTTCCGGGCCAGTTATTTTCGAGAAGTTTTCGGATTGCCAGATCCGAGAGCATTACGCGGTCGTAGCCGAAACGCGCCCGCATCTTTTCGACGAAATGATGTGCGAGCAAAACTACATCGCTTTGCCTTTCGCGCAGGGGTGGCACCGCGACCGGAAAAACATTGAGCCGGTAGTAAAGGTCTTCTCTGAATTTTCCATGTCTGACCTTTTCTTCGAGTCTGACGTTGGTGGCGCTGATGATGCGTACATCCGCCTGCAGCGTTTTTTCGCCGCCCAGCCGCTCAAAAGTGCCCTGTTGAATTGAACGCAGCAGTTTCGGCTGGGTTTCGAGCGGCAGATCACCAAGCTCATCGAGAAAAAGGGTGCCGCCGTCTGCAAGTTCGAAGGGAATTATTTCTTGAATGGCATCGAGAACGATGCCCATAGCACGTTCAGGGCTGAGAGTCAGAGACATTTCACTGGCCAGCATGCTTTTTCCCCGATGATGAATTGCGGATATTTTACACCATTACGTTACTGAAGCGCAGATGCTTTTTCAGCAGCCTGGTGCCACCGCCCTCAGAAACAATTGTCTGAATTCGCGCTTTATCGAGCACATAAGAACCGCTCAGCTGGGTGATGCGGGTGCCGGCAAAGACTTCGGGGCACATTGGCGTCGATGGCCCGAGCATGACGGCGGCGCGATTGCGTTTGAGAGCCTCAATTAGACCGTCGCAGGTGCCGTTGATAATGCTGGTCGAGGTAATGATCGCCACATCACACTCGGCGAGGGCTTTGAAACCCTGTTCGGGAGTTATGACTCCAGGTTTGTCGGGGTTCAGCTCGACGATTTCTAAACGACAGCCGGTGGCCTTGATATTTGGTATAACCGGGCCAAAGAAGCCAACCATGACGACATGGTCATTTTTATCGATTTTGAGAAGCGAAGTCGCTTCGCCTTCGACAAAATTGCGATTGTGACTGGCGTTCAGGGCATTGAAAACAGCAAGGCCGGCGGCTCGTTCGAGGTCGTTATCATTTTTTAGCCAGCCAAGAACCTCTGCTGCCGGACTGCCGGCAATCTGACCAGCAGCGGCCACATGCGTACAACTGGCGGAATTTTCGAAGAGCAGTGTGCAGGCAATGCCACTGTGCCCATTATTGAGCTCAGCACAACTATAGCCTAGACCAAAACGCAGGTCTTTAACAGTTCTGCCTTCGGCCCAGGGTGTGGCAATTTCTATCAACCGTTCGTGCAGCTTCATTTTTTACTCTCCCATATCAACTCTGTTTGAAGACTGGATCGTCTATCATGCGGCAAAACGCCCAGGTTCGGGCTGGGATCGCAATATTCGCATGCAGAAATTTACCTGGGACAGCAACGGCAACCCGGATTTTGGAACTCCGATTCCATCAGGCGTCGCCTTCGAAGCACCTTCAGAATAAGCGATTGGTGCATAACTCGGAAAACGTTTTTTAAACACAGGACCTTGCCTCAAACCCTGCGCTGAGAATACAATCGCAGCCATCAGCTGGCAGTTATTCGAAAATTTCGAATAACTGCCAGCTGATGCAGGATTAGTGCAGTCAGACCTTTATCAGCTCGTAACTTCTGGTTCCGAGACCAATTTTTTCGGCGTGCTCAAGGCATGAGCGCCATTCAGATTCAGGTTTTGAGTTGGTAAAATGGTCTTTGTGATCGACAAAGTCGGGTTTGGCGAGATTATTGGCCAGCTGGCTTCCAGGAAGCGGTTCGGCCTTCATGCAGGCATCGACACATGCCTGGTCCAGGGCCAGCGGGTCAAAAGAAGCAAACATGCCCAGATTCGGCAAAATGGGTACATCGTTCTCACCGTGGCAGTCACAGTTCGGTGAAACATCCACCACCAGCGAAACGTGAAAACACGGGCGGCCGTAAACTACAGCCTTGGTGTATTCTGCCATGCGCCGGTTCAGCATTTCGACCGCTGCACTAAAATCGAAAGCAATGGCGTCAAAGTTGCATGCCCCTAGGCAGCGACCGCAACCGACGCAGTTTTCCAGATTCACCCGCATTTTTCTGGCAGCCTTGTCAAACTCAAGGCCGTTGTTGGCGCAAGCCTTAAGACATGCAAGACAGCCCCGGCACAAATTTTCGTCGATCTTCGGAATGCCACTGCTGTGCTGCTCTGTTTTTCCGGCGCGTGAACCGCAGCCCATGCCGATATTTTTTATGGCACCGCCAAAACCGGTTGCTTCATGCCCCTTGAAGTGAGTCAGGCTGATGAACACATCAGCATCCATAACTGCCCGGCCGATTTTTGCCTGTTTGACATACTCGCCGCCAGCCACAGGCACCAGAACGTCGTCGGTTCCCTTGAGGCCATCAGCGATGAGAATAGGGCAACCGGCGCTGAGAGGGGTAAAGCCGTTTTCCCAGGCGCACTGCAGATGTTCGAGCGCGTTTTTGCGATAACCTGGATACATGGTGTTGCAGTCGGTCAAAAAAGGCTTGCCGCCAAGCTCTTTAACCACATCTACCACGGCTTTTGCATAGTTGGGGCGCAGATAACTCACATTGCCAAGTTCGCCGAAATGCAATTTTATGGCAACGAACCGGCCATCCATGTCGATCTGCCCGATGCCGGCATTTTTAACGAGCTTTTTGAGCTTGGTTGGCAGCCCGTCTGCGAAGGCTTCGGTGTGGAAATCGGTGAAATATACTTTTGCCTTTTCCATTTTTGCTTTCTCCCGGGTAATTAAATTCATATCGCCCTGTGTCTTAATGAGGGCATTGTAACGCGTTGAATGGTTCGATGCCAGAAGTTTCGAAAAACCAGAGATGCTGCTTTAAGCACTGGCCAACTGACTCTGCAAAATGGCCGCCTGGGCAGCACCTTTTTAAATTCTCTGCATTGTCTCAGAGCAGCAAAATTGCGGGTTGACAAAGATGAAGCAGAAACATAGCATTGTGTTCAGGCTTTAAGAAAAAGGAACTTCTACAACTATGGTCCGACCGAGATTGAACCGTCTTGTAAGCGGCGAATTCAACACAACCTACTTCAAGCCAGCGGGAATACCGGTTCGCGAGCTTGAAACTGTCAGCCTGACCTTTGATGAACTCGAAGCGGTGCGCCTGACCGATCTCGAAGAGCTTTATCAGGTCGATGCCGCAGCTCAGATGAAAGTTTCGCGCCAGACTCTCGGCAACATCGTAAAAGCAGCGCACAAAAAGATTGCCGAAGCACTGATCAAGGGCAAAGCCATCAAAATCGAAGGCGGCACCGTCGAATACATGCGCAAGCTTTACTATTGCCCCGCCTGCGAGAGCACTTTCCAGACCGAGCTACACAAAGACAGTTGCCCATCGTGTAAAAGCGACAAAATTGAACCGGCCGACAAGCCCTGAACCGGTATGCTGCTCTGGCAGCCTTTTCCCTCGCCCCAAATGGCGCCACAATGCCAGTGCACGTTAAAATATGCCTCCTGGAGTTTTGCGACCTATGGACATTTCAATTTATCAAAGCATTATCTTTGACCTCGACGGAACCCTGCTCGACACCCTGACCGATCTCGCCGATTCGACAAACCGGGTGCTTACGCGCCACGGGTTTCCGACGCATCCTGTCGATGCCTACCGCTATTTCGTTGGCGATGGTATGCGCATGCTCGTCACACGGGCTTTGCCAACGGCGCAGAGGGTTGCCGAAGTAATCGACCCGTTTTTTTCTGAACTGCACGCTGATTACGGGGAAAACTGGGCCGTGGCCACCAGGCCATACGCTGGCGTGGTCGAACTGCTGGCCGGGTTGCAGCAGCGTGGCATAGTCATGTCGGTTCTTTCGAACAAGCCCGATGAATTCACCGGCATCATGGTCCGAAAATATTTCCCCGATATACCGTTTAAATGCGTATATGGCCTAAGTGACCGGGTTGCAAAAAAACCTGACCCGGCCGGGGCACTGCGCATTGCCACCGAAACCGGCATAAAACCAGAACAAACACTCTATCTTGGCGATACTCTCGTAGATATGAAAACTGCCGTCGCTGCAGGCATGTTCCCGATTGGCGCTCTGTGGGGTTTCCGAGACGAACCCGAACTGCGTGCCGGTGGCGCAAAAGCCCTGTTGCAGCACCCGGCGCAGCTGTTTATTTAATCAATGCCGCATTTGCAGAACCCCATCACTACTTATGTGGCTTAAGCTGTTTTTGTTGCTCATTTTTTCATGTGTCTATGTAAGTTACCCGTCGAATCGGGTGATCTTGCTTTAGCCGGCACGCCAACTGTATAATGCTCTCAGGCACGTTGTCGGCAAAAATTAGTAATCCCCGGCCGTACCCTGGAGGCAAGACCATGCAGCACCGCTCAACCTGTGAATTACTTCTGTTGGCAGTTATTATCGTTTCCTTACTGTTTCCGGCATTCGCCGATGCCAGACAGCGTGAACTTGCCCAAGAGAACCTTGAACGCGTACGCATTCTCGGCCCAAACAATGTGCCGATCAAGGTGCTGGTCGTCTACAACCCCGAAAAAACGCGGCAGTTTGTCGTTGATCTCATCAAGATTGTCGCTTCTATCAATGCTCAAGACAAGCCGCCTGCTACTGAAAGGTTAAAGGTACATGTCGTTTTGAGCGCCCAAAAAGATCGTGCTACGCTCGAAAAAGATGTTAGTGCGGCCGTTATGAAAGATCTCGTGGAAGTAAACGATAAATTCTTTACCACCGATCAATGGATGCAGGATTGGGGCGAGGTCGCGACTATCAAACTGAAAAACAACCCCAAACAGCAGCTCGCCGTGATCGACTCGAACAGGGGCCGGGGCATCGCTGCTTTACCGGCTATTCTGGCGAATTTCTGGAACTGTTATCTCTTGAAAAATCCTTCAGAAGCACGTTCCGCTGGCGATTACGGCGGCAATATCGAAGTAACGCCTGATGATATTCTGATTGTGGGTAACACCATTTCAAATGAATTTAGAGATTTCTTCTATGATCGCGGCTATGCCGAGCATATGGTTAAAGTTGAAACCGACTGGCTTAAAGTCGGGCATTGCGACGAATATTTGTCTATTGTTCCAAACCCGAAAGCATCAACTGGCTACACAATCGTCAAGGCCAACCCGCGTCTTGCACTTCGTCTTATCAAAGACTCACCACGTGCTGACCTCGAAAAAATTGAGATCCCCGAATACCGCACTATGATGCTGGCGGTTCACGACTACCTGAACGCCGCAGTTGGCCCGGGCAATTCATTTCAGAATAGAGCCTTGCGTCACCTTGAGGGCATTGACAACAACGGCAACCCACAGTCAAATCTGACCCCGACTACCCGCGATTCAGCAGCCACCGAAAAGCCTCTTGACCCGACCCGGGCACTGGCCGAAGAATTCGTGAGAATGAACCTGGCTCTCGCAGTGGTCATAGATTCAAATATTAAAACAGTAACGAGGAAAATCGAGAGGGTAAACCAGCCAAACAAGTTTTACCACTCGATTATCTCGTTTCCGGTGGTCTATCACTTCAATTTGGGCTATATTGCTTATGTTCCGGGGGTCGTCAACCAGCTGATTTTGCGCAAACACCTCATTATACCCGACCCAAAGATCAAAGCATTCAGCGACTACATCGATCGCGTTGCCGGCAAAGTCGGTCTGGTCGCCCACTTTATCGATGATATGCCATACCACACCCTGCAGGGCGAGATTCACTGTGGCACCAACGTTCTGCGGCACCCCAATCGTTACGTGGTCAGGCCGAAATTTCTGCCCCCAGAACTGGCCCCTAAAGATTAAACTTCATTGATTGAGATTATGTTTTAATCCGGCCCCAATAATGGCAACAAACCCGAATTCAACCGAACCGACGCAGACTGGCAGAGCATTGTCGGCACGGTTCAGGAATCTCCGAACCAGATTCTGTCGCCCTTTTAAAGCTACACGCGTTTGATGCCTGGCCCCGAGATGGTGCTGCGGCCGGTGTTGCTGCCGGTGACAGTGATCTGGGTGCCGATGCGTTCTTTGAGCATGGCGACGTGCGAGATTACGCCGATGAGCTTGCCATCCTGCTGAAGCCCTGCGAGGGTGTCGAGGGCGATCTGCAGGGCATCGTCGTCGAGGGTGCCGAAGCCTTCGTCAAGAAACAGTGAATCGACGCGCACCTTTTTGCTGGCGAGCTTCGACAGGCCGAGTGCCAGCGCCAGGCTGACGATAAAGCTCTCGCCGCCCGAAAGATTCTTGGTCGAGCGCACTTCGCCGGCCTGATACTTGTCGATAATCTTCAGTTCAAGCAAATCGTGCGGGTCACGGGTCAGCAGATACCTGCCGGTCATTTTTTCGAGCTGCTGGTTGGCGAGAGTGACGATAATGCCAAAAGTCAGGCCCTGAGCGAACCTTGAATACTTCTGCCCATCCCTTGAGCCGATCAGATTATTCAAAAGGTCCCATTTTCGGCATTCGCGGCTCTGCCGGTCGATTTCGGCCTTGCGATTACTGAGCAGCTCAAGCGCCCGGCGATTCTCGGCGAGTTTCTGCTTCAGACCACCAATTGCTTCAACCAGATTCTTTATTCTGGCGGCCTGTTCAGTCACGCTGTTCTGCAGTTCGGCCCGGGAAACGGCGGTCAGATTCAGCTGCCGTTCATGGTCGAGCTTTGCCTCGCTGTCGCGCAAACGTGTGAGAGTGTCGGCGACCTTCTTATCGAGTTCCTGAGCCTGCTGAGTCAGTGCCTTGCGCTGGGCTTCGCTCATACGGCAGCACATAAAGGCGGCTTCGTCGGCAAAACCCTTGCGGCCGAGGTTCAAGAGAAAACCCTTTTCGAGGCCCGCAAGTTCAGTGTTTCTGCCGCTGATTTTTTCATTCAGGTTTTTACTGAGGGTTTTAGACTCATTGAGGCTGATTTTGGCCTTATCGAGAGCCAGCTTGGCCTTCTGTACTGCCTTTTCGGCCTCAGCGATCTGCCTGTCGAGCGTCTGTTCTTCTTCGTCAGGGTTTCTGCTGCCAAACAACCCGCTGCGTTCGTTCTGAAGCTGCTGCAAGGTGGCAAGCAACCCGACAAGCGAAGCCTTGCGGGCGGCCAGGGTTGTATCAAGGGTTGAAGCAATACCTTGCAGGCCTTTTAAGTCTGCGGCCAGTTGCTGCACGCGGTTCTCGACTTCGGCTTTCCGGGTCTGGGTTTCCTGCCAGGCCTGGAGTCTGGCGTGCAGCACCGACATCAGTGCTGCGAGATCATTGTCGGGTATTTCATCGAAGCCAAAACCATGCAGTCGCGAAAAAATTGTGTCCCGGGCTGTATTGTGGCGTTTTTCGGTCTCGACAACCAGATTTGTTTTTTCCTGAACTGCCGTGGCAGAGGTTTCGACTGCCTGCGCTGCCTGGGTTAACTTGCTTTCGGCGAGCAGAAGCTTTTTCGCCAGGTCGTGCTCATCTTCTTTGAGGGTCTTGATCTGCGCCTCAATTGCCTCGGCCTGGTTGATCAGCACGTCGAGGGCTGCGGTGCGCTTCTGGTTATCATCGAGTTCGGGTATGTTGCCGACCGCGAAGGGGTGCTCGGTTGCCCCGCACAGCGGGCAGGGTTTGCCATCTTCGAGTTTTTTGCGGTCAGCGGCGAAACCGGCGATCCTCTTTATAAAACCGGCTTCTTTGAGCAACGTGTCGCGCTCGGTCTGGTATTCTCGAAGCAGTTTCCCGGCCAGCAGTTTATTCAGGGCCGTTTCCTGGTCTTTAAGGGCTTTTTCAGCGGCAACATGCTGCTTTTGCAGTTCTGTGAGTTCGGCAGCGCGGGCCTTCTGGTCTTTAGTGGTCTTTTTAACCTGTTTTTTTTCTTTTTCGAGTTCCTGCTCGCGTTTTTCGAGTTCATCAGCCAGTGGCTGCAAGGTGCCGGCCAGTTGTTGCAAAGCGGCATACTGGGTTACCAGGGCTTCATCCCGGGCATTGGTTTTGAGAAAGCCGGCGATACTCTCGAGTTCAACGCCGGTCTTTTTCTGCTCAGCCGCCAGCTTTTTCTGCTGAGCGACGTTCGCCTGCTGCTGTGCTTCAAGCTTCTGGCACTCGCGCTCGTCGCCTTCGACCGCCTGGCCTTGCGCGGCCAGTTTAACGTCGATGGCCCGCACCTTTTGCCACAGTGGTTTTTGTTCGTTCTGCTGCGCTTTGAAACCCGCGGTCTGTTTTTCGGCAACATGCAGTTGCTTTTCATGCTCGATGCCGGCTTTTTCGAGGGCAGGCAGAACCTTTTCGACTTCGGTCAGGGCATCTTTGTCGGTTTGCTGCTGCTGCCTGGTGATGGTCAGGGCGGTATAATCGGCCGCAAGCTCAGCGGCTTTGCCGGCCAGCTCAAGTCGGTCGCGCTCTGGTTTGAACGCCACCAGCAGTCGCTCGTTGGCGGCAGCGGCGGCGGCGATGGCAACAATCTCAGACTGCAAAGTTTCAATGCCGGTCAGCCATTGCAGCGCTCTGGTATCAGCGGCATGCCGCTCTGTGATTTCGGTCTCTTCTTTCTGAAAGGCTGCCAGTTCGCTCTTAACCAGCTCTTCTTCGTCAGGCAGCAATACTTTTATGCCCGAAATTTCGGCGTTCAGGTTATCGAGCCTGGCATTCTCATCGCGCTGGCGTTCGAAAACGCGCGTCGAAATGCGACTGAAGGCATCGGTGCCGGTTATCTGCTCAAGAATCTCGGCCCGATCATTCGAAGAAGTCTGCAAAAAAGCTGCAAAACTGCCCTGGGCAAGCAGAATTGACCTGGTGAACTGTTGAAAATCCATGCCGGTCATTTGTTCGATAACGCCGCCTACCAGCGACTTTTTGTTCTCGATAATCTCGCCGGTAGCATCGTTGGAAATCTCATGCGCCGGTTCCTGCAGGTTGCCGGTCGGGCTTTTTTTGGCGCGGGTCTGGCTCCAGTGGCATTTGAATCGGCCCTTCTGCGATTCAAAAATAACTTCGGCAAAGCATTCGGCGGTTTTGCGCGACATGATCTCGTTGGTGCTTTTGACCACCTTTTTTAAACGCGGGGTCTGGCCGAACAGTGCCAGGCTGATCGCGTCGAGCACCGTCGATTTGCCTGAACCGGTCGGCCCGGTGATCGCGAAAATACCACTCGAAAGGTAGGCCGGGTCAGCAAAGTCAATAGACCACTCACCATACAGGGAATTAAGATTTTTAAAACGCAGTTGCAGAATTTTCATGGCTGGCTCCTATTCCCGGTGGGTGTCTTCTTCGGCGATAAGGGTAAGAATTTCGTTATAAGCGGCTTTAACTTCTTGCCAGTTCTCTTCGGGCACGTTGTTCATCTCGAGAAAGCGCTGAAAAACGTTTTGTTCGTTGATATCTTCGGCAGCCACATCAGGAACACCGCCTTCAACAAAGCTTCTGACCAGGCTCTGGTTTTTGACTCTGACAACATTGAGCCTTGAGCTTTCGACCATTCTTAAAACGTCTTCCTGCAAGGCTGGCAGAATCTCAGCGCCGGTGTAATCGACCTCGACCCAGGCATTGCTGCTTGCCTTGACCAGGGCGCGCAACTGCGAGCTGATTTCGTCATAAGTGCCAGAAACCCGTTTCATTTCCTGAAAACAGGGCACCGCGATTTCTTCGACCTGCGTGTTTCTACCCGAAAACTCGACGAGCAGCACCTGTTTCTGCTGACCAGCCTCGCCAAACCCCATGGCAATCGGCGAGCCTGCATAGCGGAAATGATTTTTCCCCCCAACTTTCTGGGGCACGTGCAGGTGACCAAGCGCCAGATAATCAATCTCAGCGGGGAACATGTCGGCTGAAGCGTGAGCCAGAGAGCCTACATACAGTTCTTTAACGCCATCATCTTCAATAACCTGGCCGCCGAGGGTGAATAAATGCCCGGTGGCGATCAGTGGCAGAGCGCCATACTTCTGGCGTGCCGCGTTGGCAAGGTCGCAAACCCTTGCGTAATGATCTTTCATGCCCTGCCGCAGCTTTTCAGCCTTCTTGTCGATTGCCTCACCGGCTTCAACAGTGCGAATGTCGCGGTCGCGAAGATAAGGAACGGCGCACACGAGAGCCATGGGACTGCCGTCGGTTGATTCAAGCACGATAACCTCATCAGCGGGGTCTTCGGGCATGGTGCCGACCACATGAACGTTAAGGGCTTTTAGCACTTCTTTCGGGGCATCGAGAAATGAGGGCGAGTCGTGATTACCCGCAACGACAACGACATGCCGGCAGCACGAACCGACCAGGCCGGCCAGAAAACGGTAATAGAGTTCCTGGGCACGGTTAGGCGGGGCGATATTATCAAAAACATCACCGGCCACGATGAGTGCGTCGGCATTTTTGCTTCTGATCGTCTGATTGAGCCATTCAAGAAAAGCGGTGAATTCTTCGTATCTTTTGCTGGTTTCAATCGACCGGCCGAGATGCCAGTCGGAAGTATGAATAATGCGCATTGATGCTTCCCCTTTATCGCCTGTTCAATAAGGCATCTTGCCGTCTGAGGCGGCAAAGAGTGGCCCCGCGTGCTGTTTTCTCACTGTATTCTTATCTTGGCAGCCCCAAGATTATAGTTTTTTTAAACGCCAAAGAACAAGTTTTTTCTTGGCCGTCACGCCACGACCTGACCTGGCAGTCGGCCGGTCTGGCCTGATCGGGCTGCCCACGGAAGGCCCCACATACGCGGATTCCATGGAACAACCGCAAGACTGTCAAATTTTGCCCCAGGTAATTTCAGTAAACCTGGCATAATTGTAAAAGAACTGTAATGAGCCGATCTGCCTTCAGCAACGAGGGTGGGAATGCTTTTTAAAAAAGGCTGTCAGACGGTCTTTTTTGCATTCGCCTCTGGCGAGCGACATCATGATCTCGTAGAGTTCATCATGCTGACAGGTACAATCGTATTGGTTCAGATCAAGAAAAACCAGTGCCGTTGCCAGTGCAGTTCGTTTATTGCCGTCGATGAAGGGGTGGTTTTCACAGATATGATAAGCATAGGCTGCGGCCATTTCTGGTATGCCGGCATGCAGGTAATTGCCGGCAAAAGTGGTTTCAGGCATTGCAACAGCAGAGCTGAGAAGCGCCAGATCGCGAATCCCGTATCTGCCACCGTATCTTCTTGTTTGATCCTCGAGAATCAGCAAAACCTCAGCCAGAGTAAGAAATCTGACTTTTTGCATCCTATTCGCCCAGCTTTTTTAAAGTCTGGCCATAGTTGCAATTAATTTTTTTAAGAGAACAGAGAACATCGCTCTCTGCGCTTTCCTGAGAAGTCGGCGAAAGGATAAGGCTGCGACCATCAGTCGTAATCTCGACCGACGACCCGATCTCGAGCTTGAGCAGTTCAAGCAGTGGCTTGTCAAGAATCAACGCAGCGCTGTTGCCATGCTGGATAATTTTTTTTAACATATTCAAGCACCTCTTACCAAGATTGTATTTACAATGTTGTTACCAGTCAAGAACCGAATGCGGCCGAAAAGTAGCAACGCTATTTTTCGGCCAGACAAAAAAAACAAACATCGGGATTCTCGTGGTATAATTTATTGATATTTTACCTTGCAATGGAGACCGTATGAAAAAATTGGCCAGTCTCGCCCTTGCGGCAGGGTTGTTTTTCTCGGGCCCGGCGGTTGTAACTGCCTCTCCCATTGATGCTGTTATCGGGTTTTATACGTCGGCGGTGCCCAATCCGCCGCAGATTCCCGTTCAAGTCAGTCAGGTAAACGACCTGGTCACGACCGGCGACATCATCATCGAAAATGATCGCGCTTTTGCCCAGTGGTATGTCGCCATTGCCGCTCTTGTGCCTAACACGCATTTCGTTCATTCTGGGCTTGTCATCACCGGAAAAGACCTCTTGGCTCTTAACAACCGTCTCAAAGCCATTTTCAGAGACGACGGGTTCGCCGAGATAAAGCCCCATAAATTGAAGTTGTACACCTTTGCCAACAAGAAAAAGAAAACAATTACCACCTGGCGATGGATGCCTTGTGAATTCGATGTAAATCGCAAATATGTCATTACCCCGGCGGGCGTCGGAGAAAAAGCCGATAATATCGTGGCGGTTTTCGACCTTCATGATTACCTTGTGCATCCGAAATACGGAAGCTGCAAGCATATTCAGGTCATCCGCCCCGACGGCCTTTCTGAAGATGGAAAAAACAAAATTGTCGACTACCTCGGGTTGCATTTGTATAAGAAGACCGGGTATGACATGGGCTTTTCGATGAACGAACAGGAAAACGCCGAAGGCCTCGAACAACTCAAAGAAACCGAATTTAAAACCGTCCCGGTCTATTGTACCGAATTATGTCTCCGGGCCTGGAACAAAGCCGGCATTTCTGTCCCTTTCGTGAAACTTGACAAGGGCCTCCTCGGCAAAATCCGCGGTATTCCAGGGCTTCCGAAAAGTTTTGTGGCGAAAACCACCGAAAATTTCATCACTGCCGACTGTTTTGCCAAATCCGGAACGATTCTGTATCAAAACGCTCCTCCCCCCGCCCCCGGCAAAGCCTTTGGAACCGTTGTCGGCGGCAGTCTCAAAGCGTTTGGCGACTCGATGAAAGAGAAATTCACCCACCTGTTTCGCTAAGTTTTTTTCATATTCATATATCGATTCAGCATACAGCGATTATGGCACGACCAACCGCTATTGTCATTTGAGCAGAAAATCGGCAGGCTTAATCTTCGAATGGCAAATTTAATTCGATTATAGAAGAACTAATTGCTGTTTTTGATTTTAAATAGTTTGTAATAGATTTAAAGCGCTACGGGCGCAAAGAGCTGAATTGCAGACTCTGTTCGAGAAGTGACTGCAGGCTGTCTGCGGCAAGTTCAGACAAGGGGGGCACTGAAGTAAACTGATCAGTTGCCGACCAGAGCAGGTAATCTGACGATTTTTTCGATTTCGGCCATCGCAGGCGAATGTGCAGCATGGTAGAGATCCCAGGCCTGCTGCAGGTTAAGCCAGAACTGGGCTTCCATGCCAAGGTTTCTCGAGTCTGAGCGCAGTATCTGGCGTCATCCCGCGCTTGCCATGAATCAGCTCATTTATTCTCGGATAAGAAACGCCCAGGCGTTGCGCCAGTTCAATCTGCGACATATTCAGAGGCTTGAGAAATTCTTCGAGCAACATTTCACCCGGGTGGGTCGGTGGGCCGTATCTGGGAACCCTGATCATGTTTATCACTTCCTTTAATCAATGATAATCGACAATCTCAACATTTTTCACGCCTTCGTCACTCCAGACAATTTATGGCACTTTCAATATAGTGAAAATTTCGGGATTCTCAGAATCGTATAATTAGTGTATATTCTAATCCCCAAAAAGTCTTAAACGGATGGTAAACATGTCGCAGATGACGCATAACGCAGATAAACCCGCACCGGTAGCAATTGTTGGAAAAAGCGCCCTTTTTCCGGTGGCTATGGCAGCCAGGGCTTTCTGGCCGAACCTGCTCGGCCTGAAGGGTTTGTTGGCAGGCCTCGCCACGTCCCAGTGGCCCTTCAGCGAGTTTTTCAGCGAAAACGATCTGAAAAACCTCAAAGGTTTCGTCATGCAGAGCGGTCTGCTGTCTTCGGGCAGTCTGCCGGCCGGGGGCTTCGAGATTCCACCTGAAGTTCTTAAAATTTCTGCGGTCATGCCGGTTCTCGGTCTTTTTCTTGCCCAACAGGCACTCGAAGACACTCTGAGCTTTAAGAAGGGCTGCATTAAGGCCGATCAGGTCAGAGTCGTTCTCGAAAGACGTCAACCCCAGATCACCGACTCACAAGCTTTGAGCGCCACCAGCCAGATTGATGTTGCCGAATTGTTTGCCCGGCACTTTGGGTTTTCTGTTAGCCCCGTCACAGGCTCTGCGCCGCTGCCTGGCACAATCTCATGGCTTGGTGCCGCTGTTCGTGAACTTCAGGCCGGCAGCGCAGACCTGATCATCGCTGGCAGCGTTGATTCAGTTCACACAGTTTATTCATGGGCCGAAATGCCAGGCGCTGAAGGCAACGCTTCATCACAGTTGCGCGAAGGTCTGAGCATGTTTGCTCTGCGCCGTCTCAGCGATGCCGAGCGTGATGGCGACCAGATTCTCGCGGTCATTTCTGGCGTTGACGCGGCAGTGATTAATTTTGCAACACAGCCCCCCGGGCAGGCAGCAGCAACGCTTGCAGACCGCAGCGCATCTTCGGCATTGGCATCAGCCTCAGCAAATGCTGCGTCATCGGCAGCAACGGCGCCAGCGCACAAGATTCAAGGTTCAAGCCGCGCTGAGCAATACGCCAGGTTTGCCCGTCTGCCAGTTTCTGATATCGTGCTGGCCGCTGACGGGTCATGTCTTAATCTGCCTTTCAATCATCTTCCTGAAGATGGTTCTGACGATGCGACTCTCGACTGGAAAAAGGTTCGCGAGCGCTGGGTAAAGCATGACGGTTCGCGCCGCTTTTTCCACGACCTGCTCGGCGCCCTTTTCGGAACCTTCGTCAGCCGCGTTGTCGTTCAGAACCCGGCTGCCTTCGCCGAAGTCGCGGCCCGGCCGGTGGTTTTTCTCGCCAATCATCAGGTGGGCCTCGAATCACCGCTGTTTATGGCTATGGCGCATGTAATGACCGGCATGCAGGTGCAGGCCGTCGCCAAGCCAGATCATGTTAATGCCTGGCTGGCCTTTCTGCTCGCCTTTGCCTGCGATTCGCTCGGCGAGAATCACCCTTTCAGGTTGATGTATTTTGACCGGCAGAACCCGCAACAGTTGATCGATACTCTTAAAAAGGCCGGCAAACAGGAAGCGTCTCTGCTGGTGCATGTTGAAGGCACAAGATCTTCAGCCGCCAATCAGCCTGTGACGCGCCTGAGTTCAATTTTTCTCGATATGGCCATCGACAAGAATCTGCCACTGGTGCCGTTGCGCTTTGTCGGCGGTCTGCCGGTCACACCGACTGATGAACGCTTTGATTTTCCCTATGGCAACGGCAAACAGGATTACCTGATCGGCGCACCGATCATGCCTGAGCAGCTGAAGAAAATGCCCTACGGTCAGCGCCCGCGGTTCCTCATGGATCTGATCAACAACCTCGGGCCAGGCAAAGACGAAGATCACCCACTGACGCCCGACAAGACCTTCGAAGCCAAAACCCGTTTCTTCATTGATACTTTTGGGTTCCCCAAAATGCAGGCCATGCTGTTCGCCATTCTGCAAAAAATCGACGACCCCTGCGAAGAAACGGCTCAACTCGCCAAAGCCGTTCAGTCAGGCAAGGTCGATCCCAAAAACCCAGATATTCCGCCGGTTCTTAAAAATTTCCTCGGCCACATCAAAACCAAGTTTTCATGACCCCTTAACCGAGATGAATTCTATATAAGAGCACATTCAGTATTTCTCACCGATTCGACGGCGTGGCCTATCAGCCGGGTTACTTTTTCTACAGCGATTCGCTTCGCTCACAAGCTTCCGAAAAAGTAATCCCGTCTTCTCTCCACGCCTTGCATTGAAACATTCAATAAGCTTTTGTATGTAATTTTAAACCCTGCTGAATGAAGCAGAACTGGCTCAACGCGAGGTTTAGACAACCAGCGCCCGCGAAAATTCCAGCAGGGGGGCAATCTGGGCGGTTTGTCGGGGTTCAGTCTTGCCAGGTCAGAACGACTTTGAGGGGCGAGCGTTTTTCGGTGGCGAACAGCAGAACCGGCTTGCCTTTTGGGGCAGTGAAGACCCCAGAAAATTTGTGGGTGCATTCCTGGCGGGCGGCCTTGTCGTTCAGGTCGATTTTGAGTTTAATGCTGCCAGAGAGTTGGCTGGTAGTAACGCCGCCGGCAATAAAGATGCTGCAGTCAATGACCGAAGCTGTGGCTTTGGCCTTTTTGCCTTCGGTAGCGGTCTTTTGTTTGCCCTTTGTGAGAAACGATATTGAATTGTTGCTACCAGTCTGAAAATTAAAGGTTTCGAGCACCGCGCCGCCATGCATAATCTGCAAAGAACCCTTTATGAGGCGGGTGGGCTTGTCGATGCCGGCAACGATGCGCATGGCGCGTTCGACGCCGTTGCGATCACCCGTCAGCACGAGGCGGTTATTGCTGCTCACCACGACTTTAACTTCGCCAATCTGTGATTGCGAAAGAACATGGGCGGCTGCATCAGCACTGATATGCTTCATGGCAACAACTTTTGTCAGGCCCGGGATCTTGCGAAAATCAGAAACTATAATATGATTCCCCTTGCGAAACCATGGAAAACCTGCGGCAATGCTCACCAGGTCGATCGCCTCGCGAATCGGCGTGTTTTTAAACGTAAGAGTGATTTTGCCGGCGACAGCTTCGTCGAGAACGAGGCCCATATCAGCTTTTGCGACGAGGGTTTTAAGAATTTCACGCACATCGGTATCGCGAAAATCAAGCGAAACTTTGGCATCGAGACCGGCAAAAGCGGCTGAACAGAAACTCAGCATAATCACAGCTATCAGTAATCTTCTCATATAAACCTCCATAAATTTATTTATCAGAAACATCGCTGTTTTAAGCGACCATTAGTCAACCGTGCCATTTTAGCTTTTCGCTGGCCCTGCTGGCAATGAAAAAATCTGTCGCGATGGCAAGAAAGCTTTCTGGCAACGACCGGCCTTGAAGCACAGCAATTCTATAAAGATGATTTTGTTCGATGCAGCAAACTTGACCGAGAATTGCTGCTCTAGCGCCCAGGCCGACTACTTTTTTTTGGTGGCCGGCTCGGCGACGATGCGGATACCGGTTTCTTCGATGCTGATCAGGCCTTTTTTATAAAGCCCGCCGACCGCTTTTTTATAGTTTTTTTTGCTGGTGCCGAACAGGGCAGAGATCTCTTCGGGCGAGCTTTTGTCGGTAACCGCTAAAAAGCCGCCGGCGCTGCGCAGTTTATCGTAGACCTGGTCGCCGATGTCGATTATTTTTTCATAACCGGGTTTCTGAAGATAGAGATCGACGCGGCCGTCTTCACGGATATTCTTAACGAAACCGGTGGTTTTTTCGCCGATTTTGATGCTTCTGAAGAGGTCATTGCGGTAAAGAAAACCCAGGCCGGTATGGTTGATCACAGCACGGTAACCAAGTTCGCTTTCGTCACAGATCAGCAACTCGACTTCCTGGTTCAATGCCAGGCCGCCAGGAGTGGTTGTCAGAAACTTTTCGAGCAGGCTTGAGCCTGTAATAGTGCCGGTTTTGCGGTCACAATTCACATAAACTACATAAGAAAAGCCTTTAACCATCTTCTGGGCCTGTTCTTTAAGTGGTACAAAAAGGTTTTTCGGCATGCCCCATTCGAGAAGGGCGCCACTGGCGGTCACGGCCCCGACCTTCAGCAGCGCGGCTTCGCCCGGCATGGCAAGCGGCCGCCGCATACTGGCAACCATGCGGCCTTCGGGGTCTGAGAACAAAAAAACATCGATCTCAGAACCGGTTTCGGCGGCTACGGTTACATCCCAGCCGGGAAGCATCAGTTCGCCGTATTTGCCGGCATCGACGTAGATTCCGGCGGCGACACTGCGGGTCACCTTCAGTTTGTTGAACATTCCAGGGTTAGCCATCTGCTTCTCCATGCCGTAAGGTTTCTATGCCCGCCATTCTAACATTAAATTTGCCAATCGACGCCGCAAATTTTTTGCCAATTGTTTTTTGCTGATTTTTAAGTTAGTATTGGCAACAGCAAAACTTACCCCACACTGAAACAGCGGAGGCACGCTCCCCATGAGTCTTTCATTTAACAGCAAATTAATCTGGCCGTCATTCTCACAGCAAGCACATACTGGCTGGTGGAAAGGCCCGGTTACAACACTCGTTTCAGACGGGGCCGGCATTGCTGACCTTCTTGGCGATTTGAACCGACCGGTTTTTGCGGTTCTGAAAGACGGCGAAATCTGTCTGAGCAATCAGGGTGAACTGTCGTTCGACCTGACGGCCCGACCGGCAGCTTCTCTGCCGCTGCTGGGTTTCGCCGCACCCGCGATACTCGAAAAACTTGGTGACGCATCTTTTTGCCAGGACCACGGCCTGAAATACGCCTATATTGGCGGGTCGATGGCGCACGGCATCAGCTCACCCGAAATAGCGATTGAACTCGGCCGCAATGGCATGCTTGGTTTCATCGGCGCGGCCGGCCAGTCACCAGCCCGGGTCGAGCAGTCGATTCTCAAAATGAAAAGCCTTGCAGAACCGGTTCTATACGGGTTCAACCTCATTCATAGCCCGAATGAAAAAGGTCTTGAAGACGCTATCGTTGACCTTTATCTCAAGCACGAAATTCGTCTGGTCGAGGCTTCGGCGTTTCTGGCCATGTCGCTGCCGCTGGTGCGCTACCGGGTAACTGGCATTCACGAAGACGCACAGGGCAATATCATCACGCCGAACAAGGTCATCGCCAAGGTCAGTCGCGTCGAAGTGGCCGCAAAATTTTTCGCGCCACCGCCCGACAAAATGCTGCAAAAACTCGTTGACAGCGGGGTAATCACCGAGCATCAGGCCAAACTGGCCGCCCGGATTCCCGTTGCCCAGGATCTAACCTCAGAAGCCGATTCAGGCGGGCACACTGACAACCGCCCGGCCGTATCGCTGCACCCGACGATGATTGCTCTTAAAAACAGATTGCAGGCTGAATATAAATACCCGATGCCATTGCGGGTCGGTTTTGGTGGCGGTACAGGTACCCCGGCATCAGCTGCCGCGGCTCTGGCAATGGGCGCCGCTTACCTGGTGGTTGGCTCGGTTCATCAGGCGTGCATTGAATCAGGCACTTCCGACGCTGCCCGTCTGATGCTCGCCAATGCTGGTCAGGCTGATACGGCCATGGCACCGGCCGGCGACATGTTCGAAATGGGCGTTACCGTTCAGGTTCTCAAACGTGGAACCATGTTTGCGATGCGAGCCCAGAAACTTTATGACATTTATCGGCGCTACGACAGCATTGAAAGCATACCGGCGGCCGACAGGCAGACGCTGGAAAAAACGATTTTTCAGGAAACCATCGACAACATCTGGGCAGGCACCGCTGACTTTTTCAGGCAGCGTGACCCGTCACAGCTCGACAAAGCCACGGCTGACCCGCATCACAAGATGGCTCTGATCTTCAGATGGTATCTTGGCCTGTCACCCCGTTGGGCAGTCAGTGGCGAAGAAAATCGCAAAGTTGATTTTCAGGTCTGGTGCGGCCCGGCTATGGGTGCTTTCAATGAATGGGCCAAAGGCAGCCACTTTGAGAAGCCCGAAAACCGCAAGGTCGTCGATGTGGCAATGAACCTGCTCTATGGTTCGGCGCTTGAACTGCGCCTGACCCAGCTGCGCAATCAGGGCATCAATTTTGCTGACCCACTCGGCAGCGTTGGGCCACTGACCCTCGAGCAGATTCGCAAACTGATCTGAAAAGGCATGCGTGAATGTTGTTCAGGCGCCGGCGACGTGGTGGTGCATGTTATCGAGACAACGGCACTTCTGAGCCGTACCCCGGCCCTCACCGACTGCCTGGCCGCTGAAGAACAATCGAGATTGAACCGCTACAGCAATGCCGCGGCCCGCGATATGTTCATTGCGGCCCACGGCGGTCTGCGCTTGCTGCTCGCACGCCTGCTCAACGTCAGGGCGGGGGCAATCAGAATCGCTACCCACGAGCATGGCAAGCCATATCTGCCAGAATACCCTGACCTGCATTTCAATATTTCGCACAGCCGAAGCATGGCACTGATCGCCATCGCCGGCTGCCCGGTTGGCGTCGATATTGAATATCTGCGACGCCCGGTCGATTTTGAGGCAGTGCTGCGCCGGTTCTTTTCGAGCGACGAACGCAGTGACTGGCAAAATCACGCAACCCCTACCCCGGCCGAAGCTTTTTTTCGGGGCTGGACACGCAAAGAAGCAATTCTTAAAGCAACCGGTGAGGGCATTGCCGGCCTTGGCCACACGGTCATCTCATTCAAGCCCGATGAACCACGCGCTCTGCTGGCGAGAATGCAAGACCCTGCCGAAGCACAAAAATGGCTGTTCAAAGACTTCTGCCCGGCAACCGATTACCAGGCCGCTGTCGCCCTGCAGGCCCCCGCCCTGAACCTCAGCATCAAGGCCTTTTCCCTGCACGACTGCTGACGGCAGACCTTGCCAGAACTTCGCCGGCACCGCCCTGAACTGCCAAAAATGCGAAAAACACAGTATTCAAAGGCTGCGATGGAAGTTTTATAAAAATCAGAAAACTCTAAAACCCGTTACCCGAAAAATAGCAACGCTATGTTTCGGTCTCTTCCATTGCTTCCACATCATACTAAAAATATGCTAAAATTGGCTCAGAGAATCTTAGCGAAGGAAAAAACATGAAAGAAAAAGAGAGTCTTTCACCTATCGAGAGCGCAAAAATGAAGCTGAAAGCTATTGAAGCCAAGGAAGGCGAAACCCTGAACGTTTTCCAGGCAAAAACATTTCTGGGGATACTGGAAATCCTGTTAAATAAAAAACCTGCAAAACCGCCTCTGGAATTGGCAAAACAACTTCAGAAAGAGCAGGCGGTCGGCCTCGAAAAGCAGCATGCAAAAATACTTAAGCAGGCAAATACATACGCTGATCTCTACAAGATGAGCGAAACAGAAAAATCCAAACACATTGCCGCCGTTGAAGCACAGATAAAAATTGAAAAGAACGCCTTTAATAACCAATGGACTTTCAATTTCGGCCTATTGCCTGCCCCGGGCTCTTCTAAGCCTTTCCTGCAAGCAACTCCCGATTCAGAAAATAGCCTGCTGGCTAAGTTACGGAGCAGAGGATATATTCCGGCACACGTATCTAATTTTGAAATCCTGCTGTGCCATAAAAACTTGAACGGGCTAAGGGATACTTCTCTTGACAACTTTAACACTGGCGGCAAAAGACGCTATGATGTCGTTGTCAACGGAACTTTCTTTTTCAACAGAAAGATTCTTGGCGCGATAATCGTCAATGGCAAAATCGTAAACCTCTCAGATAACCCTAAAACCAAAAACAGAGGGGCGCTGGCGCTGCTTAAAGATGGAAGCTTTGCTTTGGGCTTGACCGTTGACAATTCCGAAGCGGGTGCCTGTCGAGCTTTCGAAGATTCAAAGAATCCCCAAAAAACAGTTTTAAGCCTTATGGCGGGGGGCGTGCTGATTATTAAAAACGGCAAGGCAATAAGCGGTGAAGAGATTATGAAAATTCAACAATTTAATCAACCAAGTCAAGAATATGTGAAGACTGAGAAAAAGAAGGGGAAAACAACCGAGGAAATTAAAGTAACTTCTGCATGGGAATCCGCACAGTTGGCAGATAATACCCACAGCCTTTTTGGCATGCATAAAGGTGATCTTTATTTAGCAGTGACAACAGAGAAAACAGGCAAGAAAATTCAGGCAGATCTTATGGAGCTCGGTTTTGACTCTGCCATAATATTTGATGGTGGAAGCAGATGCTATTTGGACAGCCCTGAAAAAACGATAATCTCTAAGGCCCCTGGCAAGAAGGTAAGCGATATACCCTGTGGTTTTGGCATTAAAATAAAAACATCGGGAGGAAAGTAGAGTGAAAAAAAAGCATTTTT
>DAOPYA010000035.1:0-41604 GCA_035352635.1 Candidatus Rifleibacterium sp. | reverse complement strand
AGGTGGGCCCCTTTGGCGTCGGTTTCGGGCAGGATGATGGCAAATTCTTCGCCGCCATACCTGGCAGGAATATCGACCGTTTCGCGCACCGTCTGCTTGGTAAGCTTGGCAACTTCGATAAGCACCACGTCACCCTGCTGATGACCGTAGGTATCGTTAAACTTCTTGAAGTGATCGATGTCGAAAATGATGAGCGAGCAGGCGGTGTGATAGCGTTTGGCCCTGACCATTTCTTCTTCGAGACGGGCCTGAAAGTATCTGTGAATAAATAGTTTGGTAAGACCGTCGGTAATGGCAAGTTCATAAAGCCGGGCATGCTCAACTGCCATGGCAGCCTGTTGGGCCAGAGCTTCGAGCAGGCGTTGATCTTCTTCGGTAAACGGCTCACTGTTGAGCTTGTTAACGCCGTTAATTACGCCTGTTACCCGGTCTTTGATTTTAAGAGGTACTGAAATCAGGTTTGTGATTGTGCGTTCAAAATCCTGATTATTTTCAAAGCTTTTGAAGAGAGGATCCTTGTGACCATCGTTTACGATGATGCTGTTGCCTGTTTTCAGAACAGTTCCGGCAACCCCTTCGCCAGACCTTATTTTGACGGAGGCGTGCGGTTGTGCTAATTCCTGGCCTTCTTTAAAGCCAAAGACCAGCTTTGTTTCTAGTTCGTCAGCCCCAACACCGGTTTGCAGCATTATCGAGCAGCGTTCAGCTCGAATAGCCTTGCCGGCCATTTCCAGAATCTGCTTGATCAGTTTGTCGGTGTCGCTCTGAAAATTCATGGCCTGGCTGGCTTTAAACAGAGTTTCGATTTCGAATATTTTGCGGTCGAGTGCCTTGTTGTTTGCTTCGAGTGCGTCGAGCATTTCGTTGAAGCGCTGAGCCAGCGTGCCGATTTCATCGTCAGAAACCGCTTTTATGCGGTAGCTCAGGTTGCCGCCCTCAATGACCTGGGTGCCCTCAATAAGGTTGTCGAGACCCTTGGTGATAAATTTTGCCAGAACCACAGAAAGAATAATGCCTGCCAGCAGCCCTACCATGGCGATAAGAATAATGTGCTGGCGACTGACCGCTTTGGCCTCGGTCAGGCGATCAAAGCCAAAACGCAGAATAACCGTTCCGAATCTGGAAGTTCCGACTTTTATGGGTGCCGCGTAATCAACATAAGTGCCGTCATCGCCTTGCAGGCGGGTTGGAGTCTCGATGCTGTCAATGCGATTACGCATTTTTTCACCGATGATCTTGCCAAGCAGGCTTTCTGAGTCGCCGCGCAGTCGGTGAGCCAGATAACGACCATCAATATCAAGAATGGAAATCTCGTGGATATCCTGACCACCGGCGATTATGCGCTCTGTGTATGGAACGAGGGCATCGTAGGATTGGCTGATAATAGGATCCTGGCAGGCAATTGCCAGGGTAGACGAAAGAAGCAGGCCTGACTGATCCATGGAACTGCTTAGAAGAGATTCTTCGCGAAGCGAGGTATTTATCGAATGCAAAAGAATGATAAGCCCTACCAGAAGGGCAATACCACTGATAAACTTCAGTTTTATCGAGAATCTCGTTCCTGATTCTGATTTTTTCACAGGGCTGGTCCGGTGTCAGTTGTTTTTTTCTTGATGCTCTTCGAGAAGGGTTTGAACTTTTTCGATATAATCATAATCTTTATTATCGACCGGCACAAAGCCCTGAACATCGGTCAATTCATCAAGAATTACTTTTCCCTCGGGGGTTTTGGTGTTCAGGTCAAGCAGAGCCTGCTTGATTTTATCGATAAGGTCAGGCGGCAGACCCTTGCGAACTACGATTGGTTCATTTGAGATGTCCTGGGTGGTGGCAAGAATTGTCAGTTCTTCCATTTTGCTCTTGTCGCGAAGAGTGTTGCGAGCATCGTCGTAACAGGCGCCGGCGTCGTATTTTCCGAGAAGAACGTTAAGAACCACCGCGTCATGCTTATTCAGAAAAGCAGCTTCGGCAAAGTCTTTTTCGGGGTTAACACCGGCTTCAAGCAACAGCGATTTTGGGAAAATGTAGCCTGAAGCAGATTCTTTTTCGACCCAGGCGAATTTTTTGTTTTTGAGATCTTTCAGGCTTTTGATGCCGCTGTCCTGGCGGGCAATTATAATACCGCGATATGAGGTCGTGCCAAAGCGAATCGGTTTGACCAGAAGCTGTATTTCGGGATTTTTGCGAGCTTCAACTGAAGTCATGGTTGCGAGCCAGGCAATGTCGATTTCGCCCTTGACCAGCAGGTTCATGATGCCAGCATAGTCAGACGCTGTTTGCAGGCGGGTCTGTTTGACCCCGAGCTTCTGGGTCAGATATTCAAGAAACTTGTTATGCTTCTGAACCATTGATGATGAATTGGTGAAGGGAATGCGCCCAAGCTTCAGCACTGTGTTGCTGTAAGGGGAAGCTGTTTCGCCGCCAGCGGGCTTGTCGTTGGCGGAAGTATCTGTTGCAGGCTGCTCAGCGGGTTTTTTTGCGGTTGAATCGCCACCACCGCAGCCAAGTGTCATGGCAGAAATGAGTGCAATCAAAATAACCAAACCGGCAAAGTTTTTCCCCATCAGAATTTCTCCCGTGTTTAAGAACTATTCGCTTATGTATACCACAAACCTTTTTTCTTTAGCTATTGTTTTATTATTGGCAGATCCAGTTTGAATTCAATCAACTGTGGCGTTGCTCTGGTGACTACTTCAAGTTCGCTTAAATCATCGAGAAATTTAAGATTCGAAACTGGTGGAATCCCTTTATCACGAAGCAGGGGTGACTGCAGCAATTTTTGCAGCTGAGTATTGAAATTGGTAAATTTGACTTTCCAGAAGCGTTTAAGATCCTTGACTATTTTTGCTCCCCGGGCTTTGCCGGCTTTGACATTGAGAATATGCGAAATTTCATCGACGAGATTTTTTCTGCCCGTGGCCAGAACAAGAAAATTCTCTGCCAGACCGGCGTAGACCGAGATTTGCGGAAACATGAAGTAGCTGAGCTTGACCAGCGAAATTTTGTCGTCTTCCATTACCTGAGTGAAGATGCCAGTCTGAATGCACAGGGTCTTCAACTTTTCAAGATTGTTTCGCAACTTGCTGATTTCAGGCACCGGGGCGGCGAATCTGACGTCTGGAAGGCCGTTGTCGCCAGTTGGGTCAAGGTTTACGTAGATAATGCTTTCCTGGGCAGCGTTAGCCAGCAGATCATTTTCGAAATCAAGCCCGGCAGAGGCAACCATCTGCAAAACGGTTGCCGACTGTGGTACCGCTCTGATATTTTTCATGGTTTCGCCGGTATCTTCGATTGGGTGTGTCTGGGCAAAGAACATCAGTGCATTGTCATTGATGAAATCGCCAATGGTGATATTGTGTTCAAGCTTACTGCTGCTGAGGTTGCCATCGTTTGACACCACGTTGAAACGCCCAAAAAAGCCATGGGCAGAGATAACCGCAGCCCCGACCAGGTAATCAGATGCCTGAAGCATTGGCAGTATCTGGTTTTCCATGCGGTAGATCTGGTCAGGTTTGAGTTTTTCGGAAGCTTGCGGGTGTTTTATCATCTGAGTGAGGATTTCCTGCATGTTTTTGCTTTCACAGGCGATTTTGATGATAATTGCTTCGGTGGCAGGCTGACATTCGGCAACCAGCTTGGCAAAATTGTCTGCGTAGCCGCTCAGCAGTTCATCGGTATGGTTCAACTGGCTTGTTGTCAACTCTGAGACCGGCAGTGGTTTGAGAAATTCAGGCGTAGCGATTGCAGCGATGTTAAAAACAGACGCTGCCTTAAAAACGCTTGAGTTAGCTGGCCAGTCTTTGTTTACGGCTCTTCCGAGTCTGCGAAGAATTTCAAAGGGGTAATTGCCCGGTTCGGCAAGAAAACCACCGAGACGCTCAAGCTGGAAGGCCACCACTACCGGGCTTTCAATTGCCGGGGTGGCAGTTGCAGGGGCTTCGGCCGCCAGCAGACCGGTGGACAGTAAAAATGAAAACACCAGAAGCATCAGGGTTTTCTTCAGCATGGTTGCGCATACTCCTGTTGATGACAATCTTTGAACAGCATTTTAACACTGTCGGTGGTAATTCTCAACCGTTGCCGGCAAATTGGCCGTCCATGCAAACATACAATCGATTTGCCAAACATGGCGGCCTGCATTAGAATAGAGCGTAGACAATTTTGCTTAACTCTGAACAGGGAACAAACAGATGCCCGAAAAGATAGGCGCAAACCTTTATGGGAGCCGTGTACCGGCCTTCAGACGCGGCTTTGTTCTCTATATTGTTATGGCGGTTTTATTGGCTCTGGCAATCATGGCCTTTGCCCTGAATACCTTTAAGCAGGGTGCTGTAACCCAACTGGCACGCAACGTTGACCAGAACCGCCTGGCATTGCTTGCCCAATCGGCCAATGCCGAAGTCGTCGCCATGATTCGCAGTCAGGTTAACGGCGACGCAAGCAGCAAAATTTTTGAAAAGTTCCGAGGGGTTTTTCCTGGATTCAGCCCGGCCCAATCCATAAACACTGATATCGTGCTTTTTTCAGGATTTGAACCCGAACAAACTCTGCAGATGGCTCAGTCAGCAGGTTACCCGCTAAAAATCAGAAGCAAAGCCGTATTAAGGGTGTACCGCCAATGCGAATTTGCTTCGGTATCTGCCTTTAACGCCTACCTTGATGTTTTTTCACAGGCCTATCGCGAAGGCAACGAAGACAATGTCATCGAGGTACATGAGCGTCGCGATGTGCGTCTGGTAGATGTTCGGCATACTCTCGACAAATATGTGCTGTTTGTTAAAAACTACTCACCCGATTATAACAACACCACCCGGCGAATAATTGTGCAGGGTATCACGCCTTCAGGGCCGCATATGTCGCGGGTCTATCTTGGGAACGACAACTACCCCACCTGTCTCGACGAACAGAAAAACATCTGGCTTGACCTCAACTACGCCGAGCACAAGAACGCGCCAGGCTTTGCAGCCCTTTTTAATTTTTCCAAACTGACGGATTTCCCGGGCAGCGACGCTTCAGACACGCTGTTCATGAAGGCTTCAGTGCCATTCAAAGAGCTTAAGGACAGCAAGAACAATTATCTGTCTGAAGCTTACGTCAGCTCGTTCGTAAACGTGCCCGCTGTTAAGAAAATCTACGTAAAGTTTGTAAACGATGCGGCAGATGGTTGCAACGGCCAGGTAACCCCTGCCAAAGTTGGCACAGAACTCAAAACAAAGTGCTCGCAGGCCATGCCCAAATCGAACAGCAATGCCGCCAGTTACCAGATATGTGATGACTATGTAAAAAAATCTAAGGATACCGATTATTCGGCTTGTACCGGTTTTCAGAAAATTCTCAGAACCTGCATGGATGAATGGAAACTGCATTACGGATATCTTGATGCCGCCAATGTCTGGCAAATCGAAAACATTGAGCGCCCGGCTTTGCCACCAGCTAAATCCTGGGTGACAGCTTTGGCTTTTAAAGGCCTGACTTACCTGGCCGACGAGAATGCTAAAAAAGGGCCATATTTTTATGCTTATCTCAACAAGCTTCCTGATACTCAAGATGGTGCGGCAGGCAAAGTTTACAACCCTGAAAGACTAAGGGTCGGCAAGATGCTGCAACTCTACGGTGAAGCCAACGATACGCCTGTGGTCGTCGAAGGGCCTGTATATCTCAGATTTTTTAAACTCGCTTTTTTTGATACTTTCGAAAAAGAAATTACTTTCTTCGAAAAGCCGAGAAAGGTGATACCTGAACCGGTGCCGATTCCCTTTGTTCGCCCGCTCCTCGACCCCGGAACCTTTCAAAACCTTGCCCTGGCCAATAATTTTTCGCCGACCCCATACTTCAGCGACAGCATGATGATGAGCCGGGCAATCGATAATGTTTCGGTCAATGCTTTGCTCGGCGATACTCTCGAATACTACAGCTGGGATGGCAAACCAGTTACTATCAATCCATTGACCGCCGAACGCCCGACTTTTGCATACCCTCGTCAGAGGCCATCTGCAAGCCCGGTTAAGGCAAAAAACTTCGGGCGTTTAATTGATTTTAAAACCGTCAGTTACAACTATTCATCTCCGGGCGAATTTCTTGCCGAAAGAACCTCTGGCAGCGCCCCGGATAAGACCTTGTTTATCGATGGTGCCATGTATATCGAGGCCGGTGATCTCGATCTGACCGAGGTCAGCAAGTTTTATGGCAAAGGTCTGATTTATCTTGGCAAAGGCAATTGTTTCATGGGAAATCTGGCCAGGGTGCGCGATGCTTCAACAGGTGATTCGCTGCGTATTTATCTGCGGCAGGGCGATTATATTCTCAAAAAATCGACCAGTCTGACTATCGAGGCTTCACTGGCGGCGTTAACCTACCCGCCTGGTTCTGCAGATCCGGCAGAGCAGGGCAGCCTGATTTTTAATGGCCAGGATTCAGTCACCATCATTGGTAATCTGCTGGTAGACTACCTCTACACCCAGGAAAAGGGTGATAACAGCCTGAAGGTTGACGGCTTTCTCAAAATTCGTCATGATCCGGGCATCTATGAGGCCGGGGCCGATCTTGGCGATGGCCCGATGGATCCTTATCACGTCAGCATAGGTTCGGTTAAAACCATATTTTCATTGAACTCAGGAGGCAAAACCTTCTGATGGATCAAACACGCTGGTTGATAGTTTTTTCGATGGTATTGTTTATGTCACTGTCGCTGGCATTACTGCAAAAGTTTTCTGATCGAGAACCAGTGCCGGTTGCGGCAGTTGAATCAACAACCGTTGAAAAAGCACCGGCTGAGACGGTCGAGCCTTTGGTTAAAACGCCGCGATCGACCCCGGATTCGACCCGGCGGGTTGTGTTTCCTGCGCCGCCCGCCCATATTTTTGCTGTGAACAACGATGGTGAAATCAGTCGCGAAGCAGATTCTTTTACCGACAGGGGCAAAATAACCCAATGAACAGAACCTTCTTCAGTCGTCGTATGGGTATCAGCTTTGTCGAGGTGTTGATTGCCGTTTTGATAGTTACAGCTTGCGCGATTCCGGTCATCTACATGCTGACTTCTTCCCGCACTGAGACTTCGCGTGCCATAAACTACCTGCGTGCCATGGAACTGGCGAACGAAGTCATTGAATGGGCCGGAGCCGTTGAGTATTCGGCAATTGATGAGAGTGCGCTTTCAGCTTTTTGCGGGTCAATCTCAGAAGAGCAGTCGGGCGGCATAAAAACTGTTAAGGTGGCCACTGTTGAACCCGAGAACAAAACCTGGAAAAACGACGAACTCATGGTTGATAACTTGCAGTATTCTGATCAATACAACACCGGATTTTTCTTTCGTGAAGTCGAAATAAGTGATGTCAACGATTCCTATTTTCAAAACAATCTCCTGAAAAAGCTGACTGTCAGGGTTAAATGGAGCGAAGGTGAGCGCCCTGCCAATCTCAATCTCAGCGATCGTACACGCCAGGTGGAGCTTTCAGTGCTGTTGCTCAACGAAAAGAATTTGCAATTATGAGTAAATCTGTTTTGAACAATCTATTGGCAGGCGTTAAAACAAAAATGAACCGACGTCGGGCTTTTACATTTGTCGAAATGAGCATCAGCATTGGCCTTGCCCTTGTGGTTTTTTTGATGATTTACCGTTTTCTCTCAAATACCCGTCATCATTACATGTATGGTACGGTTAATCTGCAAAATCTTCAAGAAGCCCGGCTGGCATTGAACTACCTGCGGCGTGATTTTTCATGTGCCTGCCCGCGCATCGAAGACCCGGATTCCGCTGGGTATGTAACTTTGCAGAAGGTTCGTAAACAGGTGTTTGTTACGACATCCTGGCCATCTGAAACTGCCGGTGACCTGATTCAGATTCATCCGCATGGCCTGATTTTTCATAAGTTTGTTTTCGGGGCTTCGGGTGTCAAACCGAGGGTTGAGCAGGTGAGTTATGAGTTTGATGCCGTTGAGAAGGTTCTGATAAGAAGATCGGCTGGCGACCGGGTGCAAAAATTCAACGGCTTTGAAGAGGTTGAATTCAGATTGTACGCCCATCAGCTAAACCCGAAGATTCCGGTTCTCTGGGCAAGATTCAAGGTTCACGAAGGCGAAAATATCTATGGAACGGAAAGCATCGGCAAGGCGCTTGAATTAACTACCTCGATCACCAGCCATTTTATAACCAGTTCACTGAATAATAAATATTGGCGCTATGAAACTGGTCACGAAAAATTGTAGAATAAATCTGCAACAAAAATTGCAGATGGGTCGTAAGCTCTTTAGAAAATATTTCCCAGGAGGAATTTATGAAAAGATTTAACTCAATCATTGCTGCTTTATTGTGTTTTATGATGATTTTTAATCCGGTGATTTATCAGGCCGCCCTCTGGGCCGAAGACGCCGCCGCCGAAGCCGCAAAACCCAAAGAAATGACCGAGTCTGAAAAAAGTGCTGACGAAGCTTCAGTCAAAACAGATTCAGCCTATAATCAGCTCCTGAATACCAAAGAAGGCAAAACCAAATGGTATATGAGCAGCGGCACCAAAAACAAAATCAATGAAGCTAACACCAATCTGGGTAATGCCAGAACCCAGGTGGGCGATGTTAAGGGCAGCGTTGGTGAAGTTAAAAACGAAGTTAAAGGAATTGGCGATACCCTCAAGGGCGATGACAATACCTTCGACAAAATGACCAAGGTCGCTGGAGGCATCCAGAAAGCCCTGATCAAAACTGGTCAGATGCTTCAGAAAATCGGGCAGTTACTGAAAACCGTCGGTCAGGCCCTTCAGGCAATCGGCAAAATTCTTTCTGCCATCCCCTGGACCGCAGCCATAGGCCAGGCTCTTGATAAAGTTGGGGGCGTGCTGGTTAAAGTTGGTACCGCTCTCGATTACGTTGGTAAGGCAATCGAAAAAGTTGGCAAGACCGCAGCCAATGCCGATATGAAATTTGGCGAAATGCTCAGCACCATTGGCCAGGCCGCTAAAGATGGCTGGAAACAGGGCGAAAAAGACGCCGAAGATTACAGACAGAAACTCGACGCTGAAGCCTCAAAAGCTGATACCTCCAAAGACCTTGAAGGTGCTTCTGACGCCACAGAATCGGGCGATGAAGACGGTGAAGATGAAGTTAACGATGTTCCCCAGGAAGGCGTTTCAGACATCTGATCTCTGAAACTTGCTGATTTCAGGCAACCGGGCCGGTCTAACAAGACCTGCCCGGTTGTTTGCGTCAAGGTTAATTAATTGCCGCATTCTTCCGATGAGCATTTTGAGATGGAGGTTTGCTATGTTAAAAAAACTGCTTGCCTTGATTGCGGCTTTGCTTCTTCTAGTCGCATATTTGCCATATACATACGGTGGCGATCCCGGTATAACCGGAGTAATCGTAAAAGACAGGGAACGCTATTATCATCGCCTTAAGGATATGCGGGCTAAAGAACCGCAGAACGCAGAACTAAGCTATAGAATCGCGAACCTTTATTACAGCATGCAGATGGAAGACGAAGCAATCAAAGAATATCGCAGAACACTGCGGGTTGACCCCGAGCATCAGTATGCAAAGTGGTTTCTCAGCAAGGTTTTGATCAGCAAGGGATATTTAGAAGAGGCTTTCTGGCTGGTGCGTGACTTGATCGAAAAAAACAAGGAAAGCCCGAATCTCTACGCTTCAGCTGGTGAAATTCTGCTGAAGATGGATCAAGCCGATGCGGCACGTGAATATTTTAATCGCTTCGATGAACTGAAATACGGTGAAAAAGACGGATCAAAATCGATAAAAACCATATCTCAGCCAGCTGCCGGGCAATGGAAAAAATATTTTTATTGATCAGGTCTGTTTTTCAGCAGTTCGATTTTCAGTTTGCTTTCTGCGTTGTATGCCACCTTAAAGGTTTCGCTGGCAAATTTGTCAAGATAAGTGTTTAACTTCAGGTCAGAGCCAAAATCTCGATAGATAAGTGCCAGCATGTCGTTGGCCGCTGCTTGCCGCTGACGGGCGTGATTCTGGTCAATTGCCAGTTCTATATCGCTTTTTTTGGACTGCAGCTCTTTGAATAACTGCTGCAGAGAGTCGCAAAGGTTCTTTTCGCTGGCAATTGATGCGGTAATCATCTCATGTCTTGCAATTTTTTCTGGTTTTTCTGACGCTTCAGCTTCAGCAAGTTTTCGTTCAAGGCCTGAAATGTTGGCAATGGCAGTTGCTATCTTGAATTTAAGGTCTTCTGCTGCGGTCTCAATTTGTTCGAGAAGCTTTTTTAGGCGGTGTTCCGGGTCATCTTTGCCTTTCCAGAGGCCAGAAACCAGGTTTTTCAAGTTCATGGGTGGCTCCTTTTTGCTTGTATCTCATCATGACGGTAGGCTTCTCTAACATCAGCAACCCATTGGTCGCCAAACAGGCTGGCAAGCAGGTCGGCAAAGCTCAGCAACAGGGGTGGGGGATTATCATTCGAGCGGCAGAATTCAGGAATGTGGCAATTGATGAGCCAACCACCAGATGAGGTTTTTTTGATTATCAACGGAAACAGCGAACACCAGAGCGGTTTGACGCTGAGCAGTGGCAGATTGTTGTCAAGGGTGTAGCGGTGCAGCGAACAGAGTATAATGCCTCGATCATCAGTAAAAGATAATGGGCAGGGGGTGTTCTCGGCAACTTCAGCAATGTGCAGGTTGCCCTTGTAGTTCTCGGTAATGCCGCCGCGCAACAGTTGAAGATTCTGCTTCTTGAGTAAGGGTGCAACCTTATCAAGATGGTTGCGAATAGTCTCTTCTTCTTCTTCGCTGACTGGTGCACCCAGATCGCCGTATTTGCAGCAGACTCCAAGGCAACGATCAAGGGCACAGCCAAATTTTGTCTGCCAGACCTCGTCAGATATCAGCACGTTTCCAATTTCTCGCACTTTTTGACCACCAGAAGTATAAATTGTATGGAGTTATATTAATATATTATACTATGAAGTCGATACAATGACGCGATGACAAATGTAGATTATGGACTTATTGTTGGGGTTGTGCTTCTGTTGCTGGTTGTGGCCTTCAGGGTTCTGTTCGGGCGCCGACCTAAGCCAGAGGCTGATTCTGCCAACGGAATCAGAGCTCCCCGAACTGTTGTGGCTGCCGAGGCGGTTAAAAGCTCGGTGTCAGCAATTTCTGAGCCGGTCTCTGGCAATGACCGACCGGCTCAGTCGCCATCAGAAGACAACCAGACTACATCCCGAAAAAAGAATCGCCAGGAAACTCCTGCGCCGGTAACCGAAGAGATCACCGATCCCCTGACTCTGATTAAAACATTTTCTGCGCCTCTCGAAAAACGAATTGCCGCGATTCGTGAGGTTGGCCATCTGATGCTGGTTGAGGCGGTGCCAGCTTTGATTGATGCGCTATATGAGTCTGATCAGAGCGTTTCGTTGGCGGCCACCGAAAGTCTCGGCCAGATCGGTGACCCCCGGGCAATTGAGCCGCTGCTTGAAATTTCACGACGCAGTGACGCAGCCCTGATAAAATCGATTGGCGCCGACGTTACTGATAAGCCCTTGCAGCATGATTCCCAGCGCGAGACCGAAGAAGTGACCGATGCCAACCCTTACAAGTTCAAGGAAATGGTTGTTTTTAAGATTGATCAGCTGCCGGTTGAATATTTTCAGGCGGATGGCACGCCCTTACCACGCAAGGAGCTTGTGGTCAGAGGCCTTAAAGATAACAGTCAGCAGATGCGACAGATGGCCGCCAAGGCTGCCATTGGCCTCGACAGTGAAGATGTGGTAGAGTCGCTGATTGAAGCGCTTGCCAACCCTTTTGAAGTCGAGTCGGTGCGCTTTATGGCAGCCGAAGCGCTTGGCGGTATGCAGAACGAAAAATCGGTTGACTCTCTGCTCCTGGCACTCAAGGATGAAAATGTTGCCGTTAGATATTCGGCCGCTGCGGCTCTGAGCGGTCGCAAGGATGAAGTCATTATCAGGGCATTGATTGATGCCACTCGTGATCAGGATAAATTTGTGCGAGCCTCGGTCGCTTATGCTCTAGGAACAACCGGCGAACCTCAGGCGCTCAGGGCATTGCTACGCTGTGCGGCTGACGAAAATGATGTGGTGCGCTTCTCTGCAGCAAAGGCAGTTTCAGCTTTTCAGGTTGATAGCGTTTTTGCCGGGCTTGACTCTCTCGATGGTTTGAGCGAACGCGAAAAAGCCTTGGTTCGGGTCGAAGTTCTTGGGCATCTTAAAGACGCGCGTGCCGTAAACGCGCTAAGAGAAATGCTCAGAAGCCCAGATTCAGAAATATCTTACAAAGCATCGCTGTCGCTCATGGGCCAAGAAAACCCCGATCTTCTCGAAGAGCTTATCGAGGCCTCCAAGCGTCTTGACGAGGAGTTGTTTGTGCTTGCCAGGCAAAATTTGTCGAGCTTTGCCGCTGAAACTATTTCCAGACCTGATGCGTCATCTGAAAATTCAGCAACAGCCAAGCCCCTGGCCGATGTTAAGAACTTGCCCCCAAATCTGGAAAAATTGAGAAAAAGTCTGCTCGATCAGAGTCCCAATATTCGCGGCAGCGCCGCCAATACCCTGGGAGACTTTCAAACCCGTGAGGCCATGCAGTTGCTGGCGGCGGCTGCCAAAGACAGCAATGAATATGTCAGGTCATCGGCAGTCAATTCTCTCGGGCGGGTCGCTTTGCCAGAAGCATTCGAACTGGTAACCAGATACGAAAAAGATTCTTCTGAAGAAGTCAGGTATGCGGTGGTCAAGGCTCTTTCTGCCTGCACTCTCGAGACTGGCAAAGAGTGCCTGGCCAGAATTTCAAAAAACGACAAGAGCAAAAACGTTAAGAGGGCTGCCAGGCTGGCTCTTGAAAAATTGAATGCCTGACTTGCATAAACCGGCCAACGATGAAATAATGAACTCTGGCGACTTGTATGATGTACTGATGTTTTGATTTCTTCGTCACTTCGTTTCTGCAAAATTGGGCGCATCGCGACCAGGGCTTTTTAGAGTTTGCAGAATCATTGGTTTATCTTTATTAACGAATACCAGAAGGAGCAGCAATGACTGATCAAGAATTCATCGAACTGGTCGAAAAAGTTTATAAATTTCATACCAAACGCGCTCCAGGGGTTTCTATCGGGGTTGAGATGGTGTTGCTGGCCAAAGAAAAGCTTGGCGAAGTCAAGAAACTGGGAGCGGTCGCAGAAACCCAGGTTTGTTTGTCAGATGCAATTCAGTTTCTTACCGGATGCACCATTGGCAATAAATACCTGATCATGCGTGATAAGATTGGCCGCTATGCACTTACTCTCTATGATCGCTCTAACGGTCGCGGCATCAGGGTTTTTGTCGATATGAAAAAAATCGATCCTGAAAAATTGCCTGAAACCTACAGGTTTTTTCTGAGGCAGCGTTCGCCCGAAGTCGAAAATGATGACGCAGCAAGAAAAGCTTCGGCAAAAAAAATTGTCGAAGAGTTCATGGGTTGTGGCCGAAATATTTTCGGCTGGCAATATGTGCGCCTGAAAGAATACGGCAAAGACCCGGTCTACCCGGTAAAAATCTGCCCGGACTGCGGTGAATCATTTATCTGCAGCGATAAAGAAACCAAGAACTGCCAGGTTTGCGCGAGAAGCCTCGACTATTACTCTTCAGAACAATAGCCGAGCCTGCTGATCAATCGTCTTCGGGGCGAAGAATGGCCATGAAGGCCTTCTGTGGGATTTCGACATTGCCAACCATTTTCATGCGCTTTTTCCCTTCCTTCTGCTTGTCGAGGAGCTTGCGCTTGCGGGAAATATCGCCGCCATAACATTTGGCGGTAACGTCTTTGCGAACTGCTGCAATATTCTCGCGGGCGATGATTTTAGCGCCAATTGCCGCCTGTAAAGGAATCTGAAATTGATGCCTTGGGATCAGGGTGCGAAGTTTACTGATAACGTTACGGCCGCGATACTCGGCGCGGTCGCGGTGACAGAGAAAAGACAGGGCATCGACCCGTTCGCTGTTGACCAGAATATCGACTCGCGAAATATCGGCGGCACGGTTCCCGATGTGCTCGTAATCGAGTGAGGCATACCCCCGAGTTCGGCTTTTGAGCTTGTCATAGAAGTCAACAATGATTTCAGACAGGGGAAGATCGAACGACAGCGAAACGCGTGATTCGGAAATAAATTCCATGTTCTTCATGACACCGCGGCGATCCTGGGCGAGTTCCATGATCGTGCCAATGTAGTCTTTGGGCAGAAAAATCGTCGCATGCACAAAAGGTTCACGGATCTCTTCAAGCTGGTTATAGTCAGGTAATTTGGCGGGCGAATCGATTTCAAAAGTGGTTCCACCTTTAACGACAACTTCGTAGATGACGTTGGGCGCGGTAGTTACCAGGTCGAGGTCATATTCGCGTTCGAGCCTCTCCTGAATTATTTCCATGTGCAACAACCCAAGAAAGCCGCATCTGAAGCCAAAACCGAGCGCCAGAGAATTTTCTGGAAAAAATGACAGGCTTGAGTCGTTGAGTGTCAGTTTTTCGAGGGCATTGCGCAGATCATTGAAAGCATTGGTTTCGACTGGATAAAGGCCGCAGAAAACCATCTGCTTTGCCTTTTGAAAGCCGGGGATGGGCTGAACATTCGCCACTTTTTCAAACACAACGGTATCGCCAATATTGACGTGCCCCATTTCTTTGATAGTAGCGTGGAAAAAGCCAACCTGCCCGGTGGCCAGTTCATCGATAACTACAGGTTTAGGGGTAAAGACGCCAGTTTCGATAATCTCAAAACTTGCCTCGGTTGCCATGAACTTGATACGATCCCTGGCTTTCAGCGTTCCATCGACGACGCGGCAATAGACAATGACGCCCTTGTATGAATCATAGTTCGCGTCAAAGACCAGGGCACGCAGGGTCTGTTTTGGCTCACCTTTCGGTGGCGGGATTCTTTCGATAATAGCTTCAAGAAGTTCGGGAACACCACGCCCTTCTTTGGCTGACACGAGAAGGGCTTCAGAACAATCGATTCCGATGAGGTTTTCGATTTCTTCTTTGACCTTGTCGGGATCAGCTGCGGGCAGATCTATTTTATTGATTACCGGAATAATTTCGAGGTTGTGATTTATGGCAAGAGCCGCATTGGCCATGGTTTGCGCTTCAACGCCCTGACTTGCATCAACAACGAGCAGTGCGCCCTCGCAGGCTGCGATTGATCGCGAAACTTCATAGGAAAAATCGACGTGGCCTGGTGTGTCGATAAGATTGAAAAAGTATTCTTCACCGCTTTTGCTGGTGTAGAGCATGCGCACAGCCTGGGCTTTGATGGTGATGCCGCGCTCGCGTTCCAGTTCCATTGAGTCAAGCAGCTGGTCTTTCATTTCGCGCTTGCTGACAGTCGAGGTGACCTCAATCAGGCGATCGGCAAGTGTTGATTTGCCATGGTCGATATGAGCGATAATGCAGAAGTTTCGTATTTTATTCAGTGACAAGAGCCTACTCCTGGGTGTTGGTAAAAATAAATCTGGTAAGCAGAACTTTTAGAATCCAGACAATAATCAGACCGGCGATGACTGCTATGATGCCAAAAACAATCGAAGCAATCAAGCCCTGATTTTCGGCCCAGAAAATAGCGTCAAGCTTCTGGGGAATATTAGCATCGTCGGGGTTGTATTTAAGAACCCGCCGATAGAAATCTGCAGCTTTAAAAAAGTCACGATCAACAAAAGCCTTGTTGCCAAAGTAATAGAGAGCGTTGATCATCAGATCTCGTGCCTGCTCGTTGTTCGGCTGCAGATAAAGAACCCGTTCAATACGTGACATGGCACCGACCCAGTCATCTTTCAGGGCCAGTTGCTTCGCCTCGCGCAGCGTAATGGTGACTTGCCCGGGTTGAAAAAAGTGCACCCGGCTGTTGCCCTGATCAATGATCAGCAAGGTTTCGTCACTATTGAGGGCCAGGCCTCGCGGCATCAGAAGGCGGCCGGGTGCTGAGCCGCGGCGCCCATAGTGTTCAAAAAACTTGCCTTCTGAGGTTATTTCAACAATGCGGTGATTCAAAGTGTCTGAAATCAGCAGGTTGCCGTCGAGACTGCGATTGATATAGGACGGGCTGTTAAGCATGCCCTTCTCAGTGCCTTTACTGCTGCCATAGCGCCAGACGATCTTGCCTTCCTTCGGTTCCCAGCAAACTACCTGATTGAAAGTCGGGTAAGAAACTACCAGATTACCATTGTTCAACCAGTGGACGCCGCGCGGCGCAACTGCATTGAGGGCGCCCTTCTTGCTCTCTTCCTGGTAGACTAGCTCTTTGAGGCATTTTCCAGTGTCATTCATTATCTGAACGCGTTTATTTCGGCCTTCGGCAACGGCAATGCGCCCGTCATGACTGATATCAATATCTAAAGGCTGAAACAGCTCACCCTGACCACGACCCGAACGGCCAAGAGTGCCTGTAACCTTGCCTGAAGCCAGATCAACAATGGCGATAAGGTCGCTTTCCATAAAAGTGACGAAGACCTGCCCTTTGTTATCAAGCGCCAGGCCGGTTGGTCTTGGAAAATATCGCTGCACTTCTTCGTAAAATTTCCGGCTGACTTCAAGGGGCACGCTGCTGGTGGCTGAACGAGGTGGCAAGAGCACCTTGGCTGAGTTCTGCTTTTTGCCGTCGGCCCTTAGTGGCTCTGAAGCCACAAGTTGCGGAATAGCTCTGACAAATTCGCCATCGGCAGAAAGGAGTTGCAGGCGGTTGTTTCTTTGATCGGCCACCAGTATCTGACCATCAGGCAACAGAAGCATGTCTTCGGGAGCGGTGAATTCAAGAGCACCCTTGCCTTCGTAACCTTTGAAAGAAAAAACTGATAGATCGAGTGCCGCATCAACCTGACTTAGAGCGGCACCGAGCAGAAATAGCGTAGCAAGAAGCTTTTTCAATTATTAATCTCCTCGATACGGTTAAATGTCAGGTAGCGGTCTTTACTCAATCTTTCCTGCCGGGTGCTGCCACTGGCAGTTATAAGGCGATAGGCTTCAATGCTGTAACCAGTGACGCCTGGATGCACGATTTTCTTTTCGCCTTTTTTTAATAATCTGTTTGTGCTGGTCTGGGTTTTAAAATCGTGTTTAACTTCGTTTCTGGTCTCGAGAACAACTTTGTCAAAGGGCTTCTTTTCGGCAAAAATGCCAACTTCGACGCAACCCTTGCCAGCTTTGCTGACTATAAGAACCGGTATGTCGAGAGTGTTGGTGAATCTGAAATCTTTTGAACCCCAGGAAACTGCCGCATCAAGCCCACGATCAGCATAGTCAATGCCGTCGTAAATCGAATGGTTATGGCGTTCATCGATTTTCATGCCGCTCATAAGAATAACGCGATAGAGGGTTGTGCTGACCTGACAGATGCCACCACCCAGGCCAGGAATAACTTTTCCCTGTGAGATAACTCCGGCTTTCTTAAAGCCGTTTTCAGAGGTACGTGGGCCGACAACTTTGTTAAAACTGAATTTGCCGCCTGGGGGTATGATAAGGCCATCGATTTTTTGGCTGGCGAGTTCAAGGTTCACGTTGCGCTCGTTATCATCTATATGGCCGGGGTGCCTGGTGGAATAGTTCGCTATAGCAGTTGTAAAGCCCATTTCGCGCATTTTGCTTTCGAAACCTTCTTTCCCTTCGATTTTTGAAATGACAACGTTTATCGAAAGACTTGCAGAAGCGTGGTTCTTTGTAATGCTTTGTTCGAGCGCTTCAAGGGTTTTTATTTTGTCGATGCCCAAACCTGGTTCACCACGAACGATGCGGGCAAATGGTCTGGCATTATTGTCGATGCGTGCTGGTTCAGGAGATTTCTGATCTGGAACAGACAGTTTGTCGATGAGCGATTTGGCCAGTTCACCGTCTGCCTCGACCCTGAGAACCTTATCATTCTGCATGGTCACAGAATAAAGGGGAACCTCATGGACATCAAGAGGCGTATTATCGGCAGTAAAGGCTATCTGCACAGATCTGGTCGCAGTGATTATGCTCTCGGTCGGGATCGATGATGTTGCGTTTTCGGCTGGCCTGACCGTTGTCACTAGCGGGTCTGACCCGGGTTTGGCCGGGGCAGTACGTTGAAAGTAAACGATCGTCAAAAAGATCGAAGCAAGAAACACCAGAACGATGGCGACAAACAAGCCTGAGCGGAAAAACTTCATTATTTCAATCTCTCCTTGAGAGGTCAGTCAGTTTCGGCCTTTAACGAACGCCCCATCAGATTGGCGGCAGCAATATCAGGGGAACGGCCTTCAAAAAGTACCCTGCATAATTCTTCGGTAATTGGGAGCTGAAGGGTTAGTTTTTTGCCCCATTCATTTGCAATTTTTGCTGCTTCGACACCCTCGACAACCATTTTGGTCGATTCGGTAAATTTTTGCAGACTGACACCCTGAGCGATGGCCTGCCCGAGTCGATGATTGCGTGACAGCGGCGAAGAAGCGGTGGCCATAAGATCGCCAAGCCCGGTCAGCCCGTAAAAAGTCTGGGCTTCGCCACCCAGCGCCGTACCAAGTCTTACCAGTTCGTGCAGACTTCGGGTCAGATAGGCAGCTTTGGCGTTATCGCCCAACTCAAGGCCATCAACGATGCCTGCCCCAATGGCAAAGATGTTTTTCAGCGTGCCGCCGAGTTCAACGCCCTTACGGTCAGAATGCCGGTAAACCCTGAAATAAGGGGTTGAAAAGCATTCTTGAAGTTTTTGTGATAATTGGGCATCCGGGGAAGCGATAACCGATGCCCCAAGCTTCTTTTGGGCAACCTCATCGGCCAGATTCGGCCCAGAAAGGCAGGCAACGTGGTCGGCAGCCGAATCAGGCTCGACTCCCAGTATTTCACAGATTACCTGGGAAATGCGCCGGCCGCTGCCTCGTTCAAAACCTTTGGCAACATTGGCAATGCCATCAAGCTTTTTGAGCTTTTCTTTGTATGGCTCAATCACCGACCTGATAAAACCAGAAGGCACAGATATCAGGGCCAGTTGGGCATTGTCAAGCACTGCGGCCAGGTCATCAGAGCAGTGCAGTTGATCATGCAGTGACAGGTGATTGACAAAGAAGGGATTACGCCGATCATTATTGATACCAGCTACCACTTCAGGCTCGCGGGCCCAGAGTTTTACATGGTTTCCGTTGTGGCACAAAAGATTGGCCAGGGTGGTGCCCCAGGAACCGGCACCGATAACCGCAAATTTCATTTGATGTCCTCCACGGCAGGCGAAGTTGCAGCGCTTCCCCCGGCATTGGCAGAAGTGTGCCGCCATGCCAGTTTTGCCTCTTCGCCTCTGAAAATACGTTGAATGTTGGTTCGGTGTTTAAAAATTACAAACATGGCAATGATAGTCGCAAAGCCTGTAAGATAAGGGTTGTAAATCTCGCCAAGTTCATTGAAATGATAAATGAAAACCGGCAGCAAAACAGCCGCAAGCATTGAACTCATCGAGACCATACGACTTGCCAGCAAAACTATCATGAAAACGGCAAGACTGGCCAGGGCTGACTTGCCGGCCAGGGCCATAAAGACCCCCAGACCCGTTGCCACGCCCTTGCCACCCTTGAACTTTACCCAGAATGAAAGGGTATGACCGCAAAGTGCTGCGGCCGCAGCAATGAAAACAACCGCCGGAATGGTTGGCCACGCAGCAGCACAGATCAGAACGGCTGCCATTCCCTTCAATACGTCGATGGCAAGAGTCACGGCAAAGGGACGGTTGCCAAGAACGCGATAAACATTGGTCGCGCCCATGTTCCGGCTGCCGTGCTCGAAGATGTTGAGGCGGTAGACCAGCAAACAAAGCCAGTAAGCGGTCGGAATCGAACCGAAAAGGTATCCGATCACAGCCGCTGAGAGATATGGCATCGCTTAATGTCCTGTGATTAGCTTCATTGGCCAGCCTTCGAAGGTTTCTTCCTGGCGGAGATGGTTGAGAAGGTAGCGCTGATAGGAAAAATGAACGCCTTTGGGTTCTGAACATTTTAACTTGAAAACAATTGGCGGCCCTTCAAGCTGAATTAGTGAGTTGAGTTTGAGTTCACGACCCTTAAACGCTGGCGGTGGTTGAATTGTAACCGCATCGTAAAGAATCGACTTGAGAATTTCATTCGAAATGCGCCGGTGGCCAGTTTCTTGAATGTGGTCAATCAGGTCAAACAATTTATTGACACGTAAACCGGTTTTGCCTGAAGTAGCGATCATGGGTGCAAACTCGAGCAGCGGAAAAGCGTCGCGAGTCTCTTTGGTCAATTTGGCCCAGAAATGCTCGTCGTGACTGGCGATGTCCCACTTGTTCCAGATGATGATACAACCGGCACCGCTATCAATAATGCGCCCGGCAATGCGCTTGTCCTGATAGGTTATGCATCCTTCTGAGGCATCCATGACCAGAATTGCCAGATCAGTATTTTTGATGGCACCTAGAGTTCGATAGACCGAATACTGTTCAACATCGTCTTTTTCGCGGTCAGGTCGGCGCAGCCCGGCGGTGTCGATAAAATTGTAGGTTTTTTCGCCGCGCTGAAACTTGAAAAGAATGGTGTCGCGGGTGGTGCCGGCAACATTATCGACTATCGACCGGTTCTGGCCGATGAGGCGGTTGAACAACATCGATTTGCCAACGTTAGGCTTGCCGACAATCGCTATGCGTTCAAGCTCGATGCCGCGCTTCTCTTCTTCGCCGGTGTCGTTTACCGGCATCTGTTTAACAATCACGTCAAGCAGGTCAGCAACTCCGTGACCATGTACGGCCGACACCGGGTAGAGAGGGGCAATGCCAAGCTCGTAGAACTCGGCAAGCTGGCTCTCGTCGTTGGCGTTGTCGAGCTTGTTGATCGCCACAAACATCGGGTGAGCCGACCAGTTTTTGCGAAGGAAATTGAGGATCTGCTTGTCGTCAGGTGCCAGGCCAGCCCTGCCATCGCAAACAAAAATGATCGCTTCAGCCTCGCGAAGGGCAAAGTCAACCTGCTGCCTGATCGAGGTCATCAGAGCCTGCGAGTCGTCAGGGTCGAGACCGCCTGTATCAACCAGATTGAAGCGTCGGCCGTTCCAGGTGGATTCGGCGTAGTTGCGGTCACGGGTAACTCCCGGGGTCGGGTCGACAATTGCGTGCCGGTAACCGACGATTCTGTTCATGAGAGAAGATTTGCCAACATTTGGCCGGCCAATAATTGCGATTGTAGGGATTGACTCCATGACTACCTCCAGCTTGATGAGAAATAGCATTATACCATCTTCAGCCGTTCAGGTCAATGTTTAAAACCCTCATCAAATGCTGGAACGAACCGCCGCGCCCGATTGAATTTATTGACACCCGTGATGGGTTCTGTTAACCTACATGCTGATAAATCTCACCCGACCGAGGTAGCAAGTGATTCAATGTAAGCCGCTGATTCCCCTGCAGGAACTGGATCTGAAAATAGATGCAGCCAAAGCACAGATTGAAGAAAAAAAGCAGAAGATTCTTCGGATGCAGAATGAGATCGATGCAGACGCCCAATTAATCGAAAAAAAGCTGGCCCTGCTCAAAAAGATTCAACTTCGCCGCCGCAAAGCCGAAAGTGAAGTTAATGAGCTTAACCAGCAGATTACCTACGGCGAACTCAAAATGCAGAGCGCCGGAATGGCTCCTGCAACTTACAAAGCCCTTGAAAAAGAACAGAATGCCAGACGTGCCAAAATCAGCATCGAAGAGAGCAAGATTCTTGAAGACATGGAAAAGATCGAAATGCTCGAAAAAGATACTGCGAAGGGTCAGAAGGTCGTAGCTGGCCGTCGAGATCATCTCGTGCTCGTCAAGACGAGAGTTTCCGAAGAAATTACCGGTATTCGAAAAGAAATCGACCTGATTCAAACCGAGCGTTCGCAGGTGAGCCTTAAAATTGCAGCCGATCTGCTCGAAAAATACGAAGAACTGCGCCAGCGAAAAAAGGGCCAGGTGATTTTTGCCATTGAAACCCCATCCTGCCCGGCATGTGGCATGGGGCTTCCAGGCGGTTTTCTCGGCTCAATCACTTCTCACGAAGATTCAGAACCCTGCTCCAACTGCGGCGTCCTCCTCCACTGGACAGGCCAACGGGTTTGATATGACTTTTTCGGCAAAAGCTGCAAATATAATACTGATCATGGCTTTGCTCTTCACCACAGTGTTTTGTGGTGCAGAGACAGCTTCTGCACCCGTTGCCCAGCTGGCGACGGGCGATGCAGCAGTTGCTGCTCCCAGGGTAACAGATGCGGCCAGATTTATTGATGATCGTGCTGATTTGATCAAGCCCGACCTGCGTGCCCAGATTGTCAGTGATTGTGCCGAAATCGAAGAAAAGATGCGTATCCGCGTTTTCATCCGGACAACGCACATCGAAAACCTCGCTGATGGCCAGAATCAGGTCGAAACATTTTTCTCTGAATGGATTCGCTCAATCAGCCTCGATAAAAGAGGTATTCTTATTTATGCCCTTCTACCCGAAGGCGCTGCGCACGGCAAGGTTCATCTCAGGGTTGGTATTGGCCTGAAATACCTGGTCACCAGAGAAATGGGCGAAAAAATCCTAAATCAGGTTATCCTGCCAAATAATGCTGCAAATAATGATGGAATGGGCTTCCTTGAAGGTGTGCGTGCCATCCGGCGCATGCTTCTCGACGAGCTTAAGCGTGATGAACAGAGGGCTACTGGGGTATCAAGGTCATTCGATCTGCGCTTTTTCCTCTGGAGCTCCAAAGAGATTCTGCTTGCTCTGTTGATCGGTCTGTTTCTCTTCTATGTAATTTTCTTTGTTGAACGTTGCCCCAGATGCAATGGCGCTTTAAAGGTCAGCAGCGAAATGCTGAAAGAGCCTGGCAAAAGCACTCTCGGTCTGCAACGCAAAATTTACGCCTGTGAGCGCTGTGGATTTTCGCGGCGCAAAAAGGAACCAGTGTATCCGTCTGGACGTGCGGGCCTGATCATGAGGCTTACCGGGGCGCGTCGAAATGTGCGTATTGAATAGGTTGAATTGCAGGGCAGCCGGTCGGTCGCGTCCGCAAGGATGAGGAAAGTCCGGGCTCCACAGGGCATGGCGCTGGGTAACACCCAGGCCTCGGAAAAGGAATTTTCCGGGGACGGAAAGTGCAGCAGAAAATATACCGCCGATGGTCGCAAGACACAGGTAAGGGTGAAAAGGTGCGGTAAGAGCGCACCGGAGCGCTGGTGACAGCGTTTCCTGGTAAACCCCGCCGGAGCAAGACTAAACAGGGGGAGAAACGGCCCGTTTCGCTACTACTCCGGGTAAGTCGCTTGAGGTCAGGGGAAACCCTGATCCCAGATAGATGACCGACGCCTCTCACGAGGTACAGAACCCGGCTTACAGGCTGCTCTGCTTTTCAACCTTCAATGCTTCTATGCTTCTTTTTCGCGCAACTGTGCCGCTTTAAAAGCTTTTACAAAGTTAAGCAGTTTGGCGAACCAGCTCAAACCAAGAAACCCCACCAGCAACGATAGCGTGATAGTCAGTGAACCCGTGCCGGAAGAAGACGGCGGTAACCAGTTTTCTATAGCTGGTTCACCGGCCTCCCTGGCCCCCTTGAGATACATAACCCTCGGCATGGTCATTCGGTGCTGACCAGGGGTGATTTCGGCGCCTTCGATTGTGAACGCAAGGTTTACGCCTGTCGATGCGATGCTGGCAACTGCTGAAGCGTTATAATCGCCGAATGGGTAGGCATACCAGTCTACAATGCAGTGCAGCATCGCCGAAAGGTCTGTGCGAGCCTGTTCTATCTCGCTGGACAGGTTGCCGCCTTCGTTAATAATCTTGCTGACCTCGTAATGCCGGCGACCGTGCAGGCCAATCAGGCAGCCGTAATTGTTCTGCAGGTCTAGAAGGGCTTCTTTATCAACATAGCCTGGGGTACCCAGTAGATCCATGACAATGAATAGCCCTGATTTAATGCCATGATCGCGGTATAGTGTTTTAATTGTTGCCGCCGAAGTCAGCAAACCATCATCAAAGGTCATCAGAAAATTGCGCCCCTGGAAACCATTATTCAGCATATTGCTCAAACTGGCCGGATCTACGGCCGCGTATTCATAACGTTTGAACTGGCTGATGTAATCCTGCAGTTTCTGTGGGTGGATCTCCCAGGGGAGCGAAGGCTTTTCAGTTACTCCATGAAAAGTCAGCGCAACGAGCAAAGGCTTCTTAATCTGCTGCCAGCCGAGGTGAAAGCCGACCATTGCAGCGATAAAAAGACCTGCGGTTACCATGCCGGCAAACCAGGCGCGTCTTAAAAGGTTTTTGGCTGACAACCCTTTCATAATGCCGTTTCCTTGATCTGCGCAGCAATAAGTCGCAGGAACCCCGGGTTTTTTACCAGGCAGGTATCAATGCTTATCTTAACTTCGGGATTCCTTGCCTGGCATTGGGCCGCCAGCGTTGGTATGTCATGACTGGTGTGCGTGCCGGGCAAAAGAAAAAGTGGAAGCAGGCGCAAGCTGTGCCAACCCTGCTCAATCGCTGCATTTAAGGCTTCCTCCAGGTCGGGCATCAAGCCTTTGAGAAAGCAGACGGTAAAATTTTTGCAGCCGGTTTCTTCACTTAGCACCCGGGCAAACTCCATGGCGGTGGAGTGAGTCTCTGAACGTGCTGAACCATGAAAAATCAAGATGGAAAAGGTTTCGTTTTGCATGGTAGGATGATACTTGAATCAACTTTTATTGTAAACATTTGACTGGAGTCCCATGATTTTAACTCTTACCCCGAATCCGCTTCTTGATTACAAAATTTTCGATACCCTGGCAGCCGGGCGGCCAGGCGGCATTAGAACTGCCAAAATTCCTTTTACGGTTGGCGGCAAGGGTATAAATGTTGCAAGAATGTTGAAAGCCTTCGGAAAGCCAGCCCTGGCCCTGACTTTTTCTGGTGGGGCAAATGGAACCCGCATGCAGGATGAACTTCGCCAGCAGAGTATTCCTGCCCGGTTCGTTCAAACGGCCGCTGAAACGCGCCTGGGTATAGAACTCTTTTCTGAGGTTCCCGGGCAACATCGCTGGTGGATCGAAAACGGCGAGGAGCTTCTTGAAACAGAAATTCAGGCAATGCTTGACCTGGTAAGTGCAGAAGCAGAGTCAGCCGCAATTATCGCCATGTCAGGAACCATCCCCGGGCGTCGCAATACAGATTTTTATCTTCGGGTTCTCGAGCGCCTGAGTGCTTTTCGAGGCGAGATTTATCTTGATGCCCGTGGGACGCCTCTTTGTGATGCCTGCAAGCTGGGTGGCTTCTTTATAAAACACAATCGTGACGAGTCGATTGAGTCATTTGGCCTGGATCCCTTTGACCAGCGCCAGCGTCATGAACTGCTGCAAATGTTTCGCACCCGGAAAATCTGGGGAGCGATGATTACTGACGGGCAGCGCAATATTATCCTCTGGGATGGCAGCGATTGCTATGAGTTCGCCCCAGCCCCTGCCAGAGAAATTTCGGCAGTTGGTTGTGGCGACGCCACCCTGGCTGGTCTGATCTATGGGCGTCGTTCCGGGATGAGCCTGCTCGAGGCTTCGGTGCTCGGTCTGGCGGCCGGTGCCGCCGATGCAGAAAAGCCTGGCCCATGTGAGGCATCTTTTGAAGAAATCCAACAAAAAATAAGACTGGTGAGTCTTGTTAAAAAAAGCGGCAGCGCTGAGACTTGATTCTAAGCTGGTGCAGGCAATCAGCCAAATTGGGGCTGCGGTTACAGACCCTTTTCTTTCAGGTATTCTTCCATGGTTTTGCCTTCTTTTTCGAGCTTCTTTTTGAGTTCTTCCTGGCCGGGCAGTTCGCCGCGCTTCTGCTTTTCGATGATGGTCGCCTTGATTTCTTCAAGCACAGATTCGCGTTCTTCATCGGTCGTTGCGTCTTCAAGCTTTGAACGCGCATCAGTGATAATGTTTTCGATTTTCTGTTTGTCTTCTTCGGTAACCTTTTGACTGCCACTGCCGATTAATTCTTCGAGATCCTGGCGCGTAAAATCGCCTGATTCAATGGTGTCGAGAAGCTTTTCTTTGTTCGAGCGGTTCAGGTAGTCGAATTTGTGGGTTATGACAAACTCTTCATTTGGGTTTTCGACGTAATCGAGGGCACGCATATAAACTTCGGCGGCCTTATCTTTCTTGTTGGCAATCTCATAAAGAAAAGCCAGTTGCAACATTGGTTCCTTTTGCCAGTCTGTGCCATCAAAAGACTTTTTCAGAGCTTCTTCGTAGACTGCCATGATCTCTTCGAGCAGCTTAAAATTTTTGTAGCGCAAGGGCGGGTTGAGTTTGAATGCCTGAAAGATGGTAACTGCCAATTTCAGTTTCTGACCGCTGTCTTTGTTTTTGTCGTAAATATCGAATTTGGCGGCCCCGGCGCTGTTGAACTTTTCCTGGAGATCTTTGATTTTTTTCTTGAAATTTTTTAATTTGCTGTTGTAATCGTCACCTTTATCTGGTGATGGACGCGAGCGCGAAACAATTTCGAGATTGTTTTTTGCCTCGAGAAAATTTTCTTTCATGAACTGCACCTGACCAAGAATGTAGCGATAAACTGCGTTATCGGGCTCAAGTTTAAGTGCCTCAAGAAGGTTGGTCTCTGCGGTATTCATATCCTTGGCCACAAAAGCCGTTTCGGCGGTCTTGTAAAAATTCTGTGCTTCAGGGTTGAGGGCTGAAGCAAAAACCGCGCAAGAAGCAGCAATGATGCTGATAAATATAAAGGCAATGATGACTCTTTTCATAGAATCCTCGGTTGTTCTGAATGATTGACAATCTCAACATAATATTAGCAGATTCCTCTGTTATTGTCATTAGTGATATCATTCAACACTGATCAATAATCTTATCAGAAAGAATGAATATGAAAATCAACAACCCTGACTCCAGGCAAGCATTTCTGGCTGGTCTTATCATTCTGGCGGTTCTGCCTTCGGTATTGCTGGTTCTTGTCTGGCAGAACGTTTACACTGAGTATGCCCGCAACCTTGATAGCGCCGGTCAGGCCGCAATAAGCAAAGACCTTGCCCGGATACGACGCGAGAGCGACAATGCCTTTTTTATCGAAAAACAGCTTAACCAGGCCTATGGCTTGATGACCGAAGAACCGGTCACCTCGAAAAATATCGGCAGGCATTTACAGGTTCTCAAAGACCAGGGGCTAGATTTCGTTAATTTCAGGTTCTTTGACCGACAAAGGCAACTTATACCCGTCTCTGGCGAATCTGAAAAATTGCGTGCCATTATTCAAAAACTTTTTGCCGCCCTGTCGCAAATTGAAACGGAGGGCAAAACCTCACTGCTTGAAAGTTCCCGCTCAATATTCGCTTCATTTCTCGGGGCCGTCAATCCGGCATCGCTCGCCTCTGCCAGATCAAGTCTGGCCAAAGTTCTCGTCGCTGGTAACCCCGGCTACTTCTACTGGAACATGTTTTATTCGCCAGACGATGAAGGAAAGTTCCTGGGGGGTATGGTGGCATGGTTCTCTGAAAACGACATTCCCGCCAACGTTGCAGTTAAACAACTGCTGACGGCGTATTCCCAGGATGCCAAAACCACCGGGATTTACGGAGTCCTCGACTTGTCGGTTCCAGAAAACTCAATTCCCGAAAGGCTTGCAGAGCCTATGTTTCCGGGTGGCCTGCCACGCCTCAAAAATGAAGTGGCGATTATGAGGCAGAGTTTTGTCAGTCACAAAGTCATAGCTGGCCGACTTCTCAGTATTGTTCAGGTTAATGCCGACCGGGTTCTCTACTTTGTCGGAAAAACCACAAATGCTGCTGCCGTTTCTTCTTTTCTTGCTGGAATTTTTCTGATTGTTTTTCTTCCGGTGGTTTTCTATGCCGCTCAGACCTTGAGATGTACCGGAAAAGGCTGGCGACAGTTCCTTGCCGGGCGCCCGGCCCACGCCCTTTGCCTCGCTTCAACCTTTCCCATTCTGCTTCTCGCAATTGTTGGCTGGTCACTCTCTGGAATGCACCGGCAGGTTCTTCGTCAGCAGGCCTGGGAAAAACTTTCTGCTCACATTGGAAATATCGATGAATCATACGTGGTTGCCCTCGGTAACCTTGAAAAAACTTACCGGCGCTTTGCCCTTTCGGGTGCCTTGACTGCGAATGATGCTACTGCTATTAAAGAGGGTTTTGCCCAACTGGTGGCCGCCGATGCCATGCAGAGGCTTTATATAATTGACAGCAAGGGCAAAATATTGCTTGGCCTGCCTGACAACGGAACACCCGGGGCAATGGTCAGCAAGTTGATGACCGCGGTAGGCCGCAGGCTTTTTCTGGCAAAATTTGGCGGCGAACAAAGCTGGAAAGACAAGGTTGATGAAGTAATGCTTGAGTCTTTTACCAGCAGCCTGTCAGACCTGCTCGGCGATGCCTCAGCCAGCCTGTTCAAGCCATTTGAAAATTTCGACAAGGTCAGCGAAATTACCTTTGCCGACCGCCGAAATTATGTGTTTTCAACATTCCTGGAGCCAGAAAAAAAGGATAATTCGCGACTCATGGTTGTCTGGCACAGTGCCGAATCTTTTGCTGAACGTTATTTATTGAAACAGGTTAGAAGAAATATGACTTCTTCAGAATACGAACAGCCGGTCCGACTGGCCATGGTGTCGAGAAAGCCAGCCCAATGGCCGTATCCGAGAGAATTCAGTAAGTATCCATTCGTTTTTCAGCTTTCAGAAAGAGTTACCGCTACTTCTGCCCAGCAATATTCAATTGAGCAGGTGGCAGGCCAGGAATGCCTGGTGGCGGCCGCCCCCATGAAAAAAATCCCTGATTATCTCGTGTTTGCCATGTTGCCTGCCGGTCTAATTGATGCCAGTTCTAATCGTCTGGTGGCAATGCTGGTAGCTGCTGTCTTTTCGTGCCTTCTTCTCGCCTGGTGGGTCAGCCGGCAAATTTTCAATGGTTCATCTCATTGACCCCAGCCAAACTTCGCCAGATTGCTTGACTTTTGCCGGGTGCTGTATTAGTATTGAAAATTCGGCAAAGGTCATGTACGTTTTACGCGAGGTTTTTTTTGGGCTTTATTTCGACCGAAATAATAGCGTTGATTCGCGAGAGAACCGATATCATCCAGATCATCGGCGAGCATGTACGACTGAATCCTTCCGGCAACAGCTATAAGGCTCTCTGCCCATTTCACAAAGAAAAAACCGCCAGCTTCCATGTTATTCCCGACAAACAGATATACCACTGTTTCGGTTGCGGCAAGGGTGGAGATGTTTTTTCTTTCCTTATGGAACTCGAGCACATGACTTTTCCTGAGGTCGTCAAGTTCCTTGCCGCCCGTGAAGGCATTGAGATTCCAGAAGAACACGACCCCGAGGCCGACCGCAAAGCAGATCTTTATAACTATCTCGACCGCGCTGCCTGCTTTTTTGAAACCTGTCTTTACGACAGTTCTGCCGGAACCCAGGCCCGCGAATATCTGAAACAACGAAAAATCAGCAGCGAAAGCGCTAAAAAATTTCGGGTTGGTTTCGCGCCCAACGCCTGGGATTCAATAGTTCACCGCTTGGGCAGAACCCCGGAAGACCTTGCCAGCCTTGAAAAAGCCGGGCTTATTAAAGAGCGCTCTCAGGGCGAAGGCTATTATGATGTTTTCCGCAATCGCCTGATGATACCGATTCTCGATGTCCATGGCCGGGTCGCCGGTTTTGGTGGGCGTGTGCTTTCACCTGATGATGAGCCGAAGTATTTGAACAGTGCCGAAAGCGAAACGTTTAACAAAAGGCGCATGCTCTTCAATTTCCGTGAAGCCGTGCCTGTTGCCAGACGTTTAAATTCGGTGATTGTTGTTGAGGGTTATCTTGATGCCATCAGCCTCTATCAGAATGGCATCAGAAACGTTGTCGCTTCGCTTGGCACGGCGATTTCTGCCGAGCAGATTCACATGCTGGCACGTAATTGTGAAGTGATTTATTTCTGCTATGACGGTGACGCGGCTGGGCAGCGCGCGACTTTGCGTGCTATCTCGTTGCAGAAAGACGCGCCGGTTAATGCCCGGGTCGTGGCTTTTCCCGATCCGACCGATGACCCTGACAGTTTTGTCAGCCGTGAAGGCGGCGACAGCTTTAAAAAACTGCTTGAAAAAGCCAGTGATATATATACTTTTCTCATTGAGACTCATACCCGTGGTTTAAAGCCCCCCTTGGAGATCCCGGTTAAAGAAAAGCTTATTCAGGACTTTAAAGAACTGGTTCCAGCCATTCACAGTTCAATTGCGAGAAGCGAAGTGATCCGTAAAATCTCGAAACTGCTGGATATGGACCAACATGTTCTGGAAAAAGAATTCGCGGGCAGGGAAGCACCACGCTCTGAAGAAACTCAGAAGAAAAGGACAATCATATCACCCAGACTGAATGCCGAGATTCAGAGACAGGAATGGGTACTCAAGCACCTGCTTGAACATCCCGAAGAACTTGACCGAATCAGGGCGCTGCTCGGCCCCGGTGATTTTTCCGACCCCCGCTTACGAGAGATATTTGAAGCTATAAGCTTTCAACAGGAAGCGGCTGGAGGTTCGCTAAAACCCGCCGAGATACTTGCAGCACTTGATGAAGCCAGTCTGATTTCGCGGCTCAGTGAGCTGATTACCACTCTAGAAGATCGCCCACCCGAGCCTTTTATGGAATGTGTAAAAGGCCTGGTAAAGACCCGGCTCGACACCGAGCTGAAACTTCTCCAGGAACGGATACGCGAAGCTGAACGTACTGGCAATGATCAGATCATTACCAGCATCAGCATGGAACAGCTTGACCTGAAGCGAAAGATCGAAATGCTGTATTGATTCACTCCAGAACGAGGGAAAATTATGACAACAGAGCAGGCAACACCAGCCAAAGTGAAAGTTGCTAACAAAAAAAACGAACCCCGGACTATCGAAGATGTCCGGGCTGAACTCATAGAAATCGGGACCCGCCAGGGTTATCTCTCTTACCAGGAGATCAATCGTGTGCTTCCCGATGGCCTGCCGACCGAAGTCTTCGAAGAAGTCATCAATGAGCTGATGGATAAAAACGTCGAGCTGGTAGATGACGATGAAGTCAGGCTTGACAAGAAACTTCCGGTGGCCGAAGAAAAGAAGGAAGAAGAAGACAAGCAGCAGCAGGACTTTGACGATATCGACGACTCTGTGCGCGTTTATTTGCGTGAAATCGGCAAGATTAGACTTCTGACCATGCAGGAAGAAGTGACGCTCGCCAAGCGCATTGAGCATGGCGACCAGGAAGCACAGCGCAAATTGATCGAAGCCAATTTGCGCCTTGTTGTTTCGGTTGCCAAGAAATATACCAAGCGTGGCCTGCTTTTCCTCGACCTGATCCAGGAGGGCAACCAGGGCTTGATTCGGGCTGTCGAAAAATTTAAATACCGCAAAGGTTACAAGTTTTCGACTTACGCAATCTGGTGGATCCGTCAGGCTATTACTCGTGCCATCGCTGACCAGGCACGCACGATCCGTATTCCGGTTCACATGGTTGAGACTATTAATAAATTGCGCAAAGCCTCGCGCAAGCTGGTTCAGAAGCTCGGTCGCGACCCGGCTGTTGAAGAACTGGCTGTTGAAGTGGGCCTGCCGGTTGAAAAAGTTAAAAACATCATGAAAACCGCCATGGATCCAATTTCTCTCGAAACGCCCATCAATGGCGAAGAAGACTCGCACCTCGGCGACTTTGTTGAAGACAAGTCAGCGCTGCCCCCAGCCGAGACAGCCTTCAATCTCATTCTCAAAGAACAGATCAACAAGGTTCTGGCTACCCTTACCGAAAGAGAATCAAGGGTAATCAAGTATCGCTTTGGTCTTGAAGACGGCTGGCAGAGAACCCTGGAAGAAGTTGGCCAGAAATTTGGAGTTACCCGCGAGCGCATTCGCCAGATAGAAGCGAAGGCGTTACGTAAGCTCCGCCACCCAAGCCGTTCCAAGAAGCTCAAAGAATTCTACATGGAATAAAAAAAGTGCTTGCATCATTAATTCCCTTATGGTAAGATATTCTTCGCGTCGCGGGCCTATAGCTCAGTTGGTTAGAGCCTCCGGCTCATAACCGGATTGTCGCAGGTTCAAGTCCTGCTGGGCCCAATGCTCGCGAAGACTTTTATCAGCCCCCTTCGTCTAGGGGCCTAGGACACAGCCCTTTCAAGGCTGCGACGAGGGTTCGAATCCCTCAGGGGGCGCTGATAACCCGGTCTGCCCCGACCGGAAATAAAAGTTTATGCCCCCTTCGTCTAGGGGCCCAGGACACAGCCCTTTCAAGGCTGCGACGAGGGTTCGAATCCCTCAGGGGGCGTGCAGAAACCGGCAGAGTAACAACTCTGCCGGTTTCTGCGTACAGCAATTTTTACAAAGTTCCTTGCGGGGTACGGGATTTTAATGTTAGAATTAAAAATCCGCATTTAACTTTGGAGGAATTAAGCTTCATGAAAAAAATTCTGGCTGCAGCCATTGGGTCCTTTCTTTGTTGTTCACAGGCTTTTGCCTTTGATGTGTCACCAACACAGACCAATACCGCCAAAAAAACCAACAAAAAAGTAGTTGTCAGCTCAGATTTTATCCGCAATCTGTTTGCCAGCAAAATCATGGTTGACGGCATTGAAATGATTTCGGTCACCGAAGATGGCCAGAGGCTTTCCAGTGTGCGTGGCACCCTCTCTTCTCCATTGAACGGTACGCCGATTCTGGCTGCCAAAGCTTACATTGAAGAACACGCCAAACTTTTTAACCTGCCCGATACCAGAGATGTTGATTTTCTCAAACTGGTTCGCGCCGATGTCAGCGAAAAGGTTCACCATGTTGCTTTCCAGATGGTAATCGATGGTGTGCCCGTTCACGAAGCCACTGTTGAAATTCATGTCGATGCCGACGGCGTTGTAACTCTCGCCAATGGCTCGCTGCCCACTATTAAAGAAATCACCAATCAGATCATTCTCAGCAAATACCAGGCAATCGGTAATGCCCGCCAGGCAATCAAAGCCGAAAAGTTCCGCGCTGTTCCAGATGCCGAACTGCGCGTTATCGCAGGCAAAAATGGTGCCGCCCGCATGGCTTACGTTACTGAAATCGCTGTAGCCCAACCCCTCGGCGACTGGGAAGTAATCATCGATGCCGAAAATGGTTCAGTTATCAGCATGAATAATCAGATGAATTTTGCAACCGGCCTCGGCGCACTCTATGCCTCGAATCCCCAGCGCTGCAAGATCACTGAAGAACCCCTTCTCAACCTGACCACCAACACCCTCACCGGTCAGTTTGTTGCCATCGACAACGAAGATGGCCCCGAATCAGTGAACGCAGAAAACAAACACATCTACACTGATGATAATACCCACTTCGACGAAGTTGGTATGTATTATTACATCAACGCAATTCATGATTTCTACAGCAAACTTGGGCACACCAAGCTTGATAAGCCTATGAAGGCAGTTGTTCACCTTGGCGATAACTATGATAACGCCTATTTCAGCCCCATGGAAGGCAAAATGGCTTTCGGTGACGGTAGTAAATTTAACTGTCTGGCCCGCGAAGAATCTGTTGCCTGGCATGAATATTCACACGCCGTGCTGAACTCAATCACTTATCTTGCCTACAGCGCTGAATCTGGTGCCATCAACGAAGGTCAGGCTGACTATTTCGCCTGCTCACTCAGCAATGACCCGCTCCTTGGTGAATATGTCTGTGCCAAGATGAACAAGCCCTACCTCAGAACCGTTGAAAACAATCTGCACTACCCCGAAGCCATTCAGGGTGAAGTTCACGCCGATGGCAAAATCTGGGGCGCCGTTCTCTGGGATATCAGAAAAGCTATTGGTGCCGCCGATGCCGATCTGCTAATCTACAAGAGCCATTCATATCTGAACGGCAGTCGCCCGAAATTCATTGATGGTTACAATGCTCTGGTAACTGCTGACAAGAACACCTTCGAAGGCAAACACCTCGAAGCCCTCGAAAAAGTTTTCGCCAACCGTGGTATTGTGGCTGCCAGCTACAATGGCGCCGTTCTTACCGGCGAAGATATCAGAGATATCAAGAAATTCAACGCCGCCCACAACGAATAAGCGTTAGACCCCAAAAAACTGCCGCGCTCGTCGCGGCAGTTTTTTTTATTAACACTTTATGATTGCAGGGTTTTAGGGTAGAATGAATCTTTAAACCTGATCATTTACCGATTTCTGCTGGAGTTAAATAATGAGTAATTGCTTCTTTTGTGGTAAAGACCTGCGTCGTGGTGGCGATTTTGTGCGTAATACCGATGGGGTTATGCTTTGCAAAAATTGTGTGTCCACTGCCACCGACATCTTTCTCAGAAAGGACACCAGCCAGAAAGGCCCGGTTCAGCCTGGTGTGCAGCCTAACAAAGTCAATTTGCAGCAGATTGTCAGCGAGTATTCGCCCCGCCGCATTTTTGACGCCCTCTCTGAATACGTAATTGGCCAGGAAACCGCCAAAAAGGTCATATCTCTGGCAGTGTACAACCACTACAAGATTCTTTCGATGATCAACGACAGTGATGTTGAGTTCGAAAAATCCAATATTTTATTGCTTGGCCCGACCGGCAGCGGCAAAACCCTGTTGGCCCGCACCCTGTCGAAAATTCTCAGGGTACCATTCGCCATCGGCGATTGCACAAGCTTCACCGAAGCCGGTTACGTGGGTGATGACGTCGAAAACGTGCTGCTTTCTCTGCTTATCGATGCTAATTATGAGGTCGAAGAAGCCCAGAAAGGTATTGTTTATCTTGATGAGATCGACAAAAAAACCAAGACTTCCGGCAATGTATCCATTTCGCGTGACGTATCCGGGGAAGGCGTTCAACAGGCCTTTCTGAAACTGATCGAAGGAACGGTGGCTAATGTTCCCCTGGCCGGTGGCCGAAAAAACCCGACTTCACAGCAGGTAGTGAAGATGGATACCCGCCATATTCTCTTTATCTGTGGTGGCGCCTTCGTCGGGCTCGAAAAGATTGTCGAAAAAAGGGTGCGCAAGGGTGCATTCATCGGCTTTAACAATGACCCGCAACCTAAAGACAAAGCTGATTATTCGCTGTTTCATGCTGCTGAAGCAGAAGACCTCATGGAATACGGCTTTATTCCTGAGTTTATCGGTCGTCTGCCCGTCAAGGTTGCACTCAATGGGCTGGGCAAAGATGATTTCATGAGAATCCTCAGCGAGCCCAAAAATGCCATTGTCAGACAATATGCCAAACTCTGCGCAATGGACGGCTGCGAACTTGCTTTTGAACGCGATGGCCTTGAAAGAGTCGTTGACATCGCCATGGAAAAGAAAACCGGTGCACGCGGCTTGAGAGCGGTGTTTGAACGAATTCTCCGCAACGACATGTTCATGTTGCGCGAAAATGGTCGCAAGCAGATCATCGTAACCGCTGCGTATGTTGATCGCCAACTGGCCATGCAGGAAGAAGATTTTATGCGTGAACTCAGTGAAGCATCGGCTAAGGCCGGCAGTAAATCTGAAGACAAAATGATGCGTGAGGCATCTGCTCAGCTTGACGCTGCCTGAAGAAACTGACTGATAAAAAACCGGGGCTGTTTCACCAAACTGTGAAACAGCCCCGGTTCAAATTTAGAAACTCAGGCAGTCATGACTTTTGCAACCGGGCCGGCTTTGATGACCTCGGGGGTTGACTGTGATTCATACTTCTGGAAGTTTTTGTTGAAACGCGCGGCCAGGTCGCAGGCAGTTTTTTCATACTCAGTCTGGCTTTTCCAGGTGTTTTTCGGAGTGAGGATTTCTTGGGGTACACCCTGGCATTCGGCAGGAATTTCGACGTTAAAAATCGCATCCTTGACGAATTTTACGTTCTTAAGGTTGCCGTCAAGAGCAGCTTTGAGCAGAGCGCGTGTGTATTTGATCTTCATGCGACTGCCAACGCCATAGGCGCCGCCGCTCCAGCCGGTGTTAACCAGCCACAGCTGTGTACCATGCTTTTTCATGCATTCGCCCAGCATTTTGGCATAGGTGAAAGGGTGCAGAACCATGAATGGAGCACCGAAACATGCTGAAAACGTCGCGGTTGGCTCTGTGACGCCGGCTTCAGTGCCGGCAAGCTTGGCTGTGTAGCCCGACAAAAAATGATACATGGCTTGCTCGGGCGTAAGGCGGGCAATCGGCGGCAAAACACCAAAAGCATCAGCGGCGAGAAAAAACACATGGTTGGGGTGCCCACCGGAGCCTTCTTGGACACAGTTGTCTATATAGCTGGTGGGGTAGGTGGCGCGGGTGTTTTCGGTGATGCCCTCAGAGTCATAATTCGGAACGCGCTGTTCATCGACAACAACGTTTTCGAGAATCGAACCAAACCTGATAGCGTTGAAAATCTGTGGTTCAGCTTCGTGGCTGAGTTTGATGCATTTGGCGTAGCAACCGCCTTCAAAATTGAAAATGCCTTTTTCATCCCAGCCATGTTCGTCGTCACCGATCAGGCGACGTTCCGGGTCGGCTGAGAGGGTTGTCTTGCCGGTACCTGACAGGCCAAAGAACAGTGCTGTCTGACCATTCTGGCCAATATTGGCAGAGCAATGCATCGGAAACACGCCTTTTTTCGGCAGCAGGTAATTTAATACTGAAAAAATGCTCTTTTTGATTTCTCCGCCGTAATGCGAGCCACCAATAAGAACAATGCGCTGCGCAAAATTCACCAGAATAAAGACTTCTGAGTTAAGACCGTAATTTTTATAGTCTTGCATCGGAATATTGCAAACGTTTAGAACAGTGAAATCTGGCGTTTCTTTAAGTTCGGCAGAATTTTTGCTGTTGATGAAGAGAGTTGTTGCGAACAAAGCATGCCATGCCTTTTCAGCGACGACGCGTACTTGCAGACGGTGCTCTTTTGATGCCCCGGCGAAACCGTCAAAAACAAAAACATCCTTGTCTTTGAGATAATCGCGGGCAGCCGAAAGCAGTTTTTCCCAATTTTCAGGGGCAAAGGGTTTGTTTACTTCTCCCCACCAGACGTCTTCAGTGCCGGGGGTTTTAACGATGAAACGATCATTGGGGGAACGCCCATAACGGTTACCATTGTTGCGGTCGATGAGAAGGGCGCCGTTGGCTGCCAGACGGCCTTCCTGACGGATGATTGCCTTCTCGACAAGTTCAGCTGCGGTTAGATTGAGGTAGACATTGCGGGGATTTTTGATTCCAAGGTAGTTCAAACACTTGTCAGCGGTCATATTCTTCTCCTTGCCTTGTTTTGCGAAAAAACTTTTGTTTGAGTTTAAACCTTCGGTTGCAAATGGGCAAGTCTAAAATTGCCAGATCGCCTCTTTCATGATTGAATCGCCCCCCAAAAAATGCTATTAGTTTTATGAGAGGTATTCATTTGCAGGAAAAAAATCAGGATACAAACGAACAGGAAGTTCAGCCCATTGAGGCTAACCCCAACGACGGGCACCGTGATCGGGTGCGTGACCGCTTTGATTCAACGGGCCTTGAAGGGTTTGCCGACCATGAAGTTCTTGAAATGCTTTTGCATTTTATCTTTAAACGAAAAGACACCAAGGCCCTGGCAAAAGATCTTATTACTGAATTCGGTAGTCTCGAAAAGGTATTTGCTGCAAATGCTGAACAACTTAAACAGATAAAGGGAATGGGCCCCGCGGCCGCCCGTCTGGTTGCCATGGTTCGCGAAATCAGTCTGCTGCTGGGTCGCAGACGCGCCATTGCCGTTGATGCCACAATTTCCAACGGGTCAGACCTGATACGCTATCTGGGGGAAGCCATGCAGAATCTGCCCGAAGAGCAGCTGCGGGTGATTTTTGTTAATAATGCCAATCGTATAATCAAAGACGAAGTTCTCTCTAAAGGCGTCGAAGACCAGACGGCAGTCTTCCCGAGGCAGGTCATGAAAAGAGCCATGAACTTGCATGCCACCGGCATTATTGTTGTTCATAATCATCCGACCGGGCAGTTACGCCCCTCGAATGCCGATCTGGTAATTACCAGGTCGCTGGTAGCTGCCGCAGAGACCCTCGGAATCAGAATGCTTGACCATCTTATCGTTGGCAGCGAAGACAAGGGTTACTTCAGCTTTCGTGAAAATGGTCTGCTTTAAAATTGCCAGAGGTACCCTTGATAACCGCAGGCTATGATCTCGGCAGGTCTTTATTTTTCCTTTTTGTGAATGAAGCCGTCAACCTTATTGCCGGTTGACAGCAGGTCGCGGATTTTGCCATACAGCACTTCGAGAGCCACGAGATTGGTTGCTCCCTGGGGTATAATAAGATCGGCAAGGTAACGCGAGGGCTGTACCAGGTTAATTGCTGCATCACGAACCGTACTTTCATACTGGCTGATGATGCTTTGTACCGTGCGGCCGCGGTCGATATGGTCGCGCTTGATGCGCCTTATGATAGCCTTGTCGAGGGGTACATCGACGTAAATGCGAAGATCGAGAAGGGGCATCAGTTCTGGAATGTTGAAAATAAGCAACCCTTCAACAATGAGAATCGGATGTGGCTCAATTTTAACCGTCTCAGATTTTCGGTCTGAGACCTTGAAGTCGTAAATTGGTCGGTCAATTGGCCTGCTGTTTCGCAATTCATTAATGTGTTGAATCAACAACCCGGTTTCAAGTGCGTCAGGGTGGTCGTAGTTCTTGATCTGGGGTTTGTCTTTTTTGGCGTAGTAATACATATCGTGTTCAAGAACCCCGATTTTGCCCGGAAAACGTTCAACAACCGCTTTTGAGATACTGCTCTTCCCTGATCCGGAGAGACCGCAGACACCGATGATATACATAATATGTGCTTCCTGCTTTCGTTAAATAGAAATCCGGTTAAAAAAAAAGGCCCGGGTATCCCGGACCTGAAAAATAAGGAGGCAAACAAATCCATGAACCCTGTCGACGCAAACTGATGCTTTGTTTAGCTTGAGATTTGCAACAAAGGCAGACAAAGACAGACTTGCGCCAACTTTGAAAAACCCGGGTAATTCCCAGCGGGCGACAAAAAACTGAAAAAATTTTGAAAAATTTCGGACCGGCAAAAATAAGGGAAACAACCCCCCGGTGTGGCGAGGTTGTTTCCCGTTTGTCATGGTAATTCTTCAGTTAAGGAGGCTCTTCAGGGTTTCAGCAATCTTGATGGCTGAAAGACCGAATGAAGCAAGAAGCTCATCGGGAGTGCCCGATCGTGGCACGCTCGTCACGGCCACATGCTTGAAACTGCTAATCTGACCGGCAAGGTGCCTGGCAACCGCAGCTCCAACACCGCCTTCGGGCGAGTGTTCTTCGAACACCGCAACTTTGCCGCCCGAAGCCTTGACCAGAGCGCCAAGTTCTGCGGTCGGGAAAGGCTTGATGCTGTAGAGATCGACAACCTGAATCTTTTCGGCACCTGGTAAATTCTTCAGTGCTTTGAGAACCTCGTGAACGATAACCCCTGCTGTAACAACGGTCAGGGATGGGGCACTGGATTTTTTGCAGACCTTGAGACCGCCAATGGGGAACTGTTCGTTTGCATCATAAAGAACTTCAGAGTTGGGCCGTGAAAGTCTTACATAGCCAGGGCCATCGTGCCTGGCAAGGTTAACGATGCACTGATAGGCCGAGACTGCATCTGACGGGTAAAAAACCGCGCCGTTCGGCAGAGTCGCAAAGGATGCCAGATCTTCGAGGGCCATCTGTGAGGGGCCGTCTTCACCGATTGAAATGCCGGCGTGGGTGCCGATGAACTTGACTTTTAGCCCGGAAAGGGCTGCCATGCGAATCTGGTCAAAGGCTCTGGCAAGAAAGGCTCCGAAAGTGGTAGCAAAGGGAATCAGGCCACGGGCGGCCAGACCGGCAGCTACGCCTGCCATGTTCTGTTCTGCGATGAAACATTCGATAAATCGTTCCGGATATTTTTCGCCGAACTTCTGTGAGTAGGTTGAATTCTGTGTATCACCATCGATTGCCCAGATACGTTCATCAGCCTTGCCGAGGTTAACCAGGGCTGGTCCAACTGCCTGGCGGGTTGCGGCTTTTTCGCCGATTTTATAAGGGGGCGGCTCAATCTGGGCTGATAATGGCCCGGAAACGATTGAACCCTTGATGTCTGCGGGCCTGGCAATAACCGGGGCCGGAGGTGATTTCATTATGTCTTTGCTGACTTCTTCCAGAGCCTGTTCCAGGCCTTGCCCAGCGGCGATCGGTTTGCCGTGCCAGTTGTCCTGGTCGGCGATCTGACTGAGTCCACCACCTTTAAGGGTTTTGGCAATTACGCAGACCGGTTTGCCTGAAACATTGAGCGCCCGATCAAAAGCTTTCAGAACCTGCTCAATGTCGTGGCCGTTCTCGATCACGATTGCTTCCCAGCCAAAGGCTTCAACCTTGCGGGCGTAGGTTCGCATATCATGGCCGTGCATGGTTTCGCGGCTCTGGCCGAGGCGGTTAACATCAATAATGCCAATCAGGTTATCGGTTTTCAGGTTGTCGGCGAGAGCGAATGCTTCCCAGACTGAGCCTTCGGCTACTTCTCCGTCGCCCATTAAAACAAAGGTGCGGGCGCCGTTTTTAACTACTTTTTTTTGCTGAATGGCAATTCCGAGGCCAACAGAAAGACCCTGCCCAAGCGAACCGGTCGCCACATCGACAAACGGCAGGCTGGGCATCGGGTGACCTTCAATTCTTGAACCCATTTTTCGCAGGGTAAAAAGTTCTTTTTCTTCGAGATAACCTGCCTCACACCAGGCGGCATAAAGGGCCGGGGCTGCGTGACCTTTTGACATGACCAGTCGGTCATTGGCGTGAGAAGCGGGGTTCTTCGGATCGTAGCGCATTACCCTGAAGAAGAGGGCTGCAAGAATTTCGGCACTGGAGCAGCAAGAGGTGGGATGGCCAGAACCGGCTTCGGAAGTTGTTTTTATCGAGAGCCACCTGATTCTGGCGGCTCGGTGTTTCAGTTCTTTAATCAGAGATGCATCGTAGGACATTCTACCCTCCGGATTTTTGATCGTGGAAAAACTTCATAATAGGTTTAAACAAATCCGGGGGTATAGTCAACTACTTTGCTAACTGTGGCTTTGTACCAATCTGGCCGTTAGAAAAATCTGAATTTAAGCCATTGCGGCTTTGCTGGCCTGATGTGGTTCCATTCGCAATGTTGTAAAGAATATCCTTTAGTTTGCCAGGGCATAAAAACAGTTCGGGTACCCGGGGAAGCATGGTGTAAACTACCAGAACAGTGCTCCAGGCAAGAAAACGATTAATATCACCGGCCAGGTCGTGATCGAGCGAAGAAATCATAACGATAAGGGAATGCACCCAGAATGATGGAACGGCTATTCTGACGGCAACAGCGGCAGCGATCAGGCCGGCAATTCTGGCCAGGGAACTGCCTTTTGCCTGTATGGCCGGCGTGAGAGAATCAATTGTTCTAAGCGGGAATTCATAGTAGATCCGGCTCCAGAATAGAAATTGCCCTTCAGTGACCGACGGGTCAGCCAGTTTGCTGGTGAGAGAAGCCGTTTGAGCTGGGGGGCGCCTCGCCGATCTGTGGATCGTGGCCAGCGAGACGATTGTCTGTGAAAAGAGGGTTATCAGGTAAGCAGGAACAAATCCTTTGACGATAAGAATAACCGTGAAAAATATTACAGAAGGTACCCCGGCAGCCATCAGCAGAAATGTACCGCCCAGAAACATCGGGTAGGCCCACCAGGGAAA